>JBDUUJ010000090.1:0-8454 GCA_039938575.1 Nitrososphaera sp.
TGATTTTTGTGCCATACCAAGCTGTGTTGATACCATCTGGAGCATTTTGGGGTGGTACTGGTATAGCCACGGCTCTGATTCTTTTAGCTCTGCTAGAAAATAGTCAAGGTCGTTTCTTGACTGGAACCCTTCCTTTCGTATCTTTTCAACCATTTTGTTGTAGACAAATCTGCATGCTTCAAGGGTTTGATGCAGTTTTTTGTACTGGGTGTGATCTGGATACAATCTGAATTTGTATGTCCTGGTGTGCACGGATTTAACTTGGATCATGCATTAAAAAAAGCTATGGAGAAAAGGCAATCAAGTTCCGCTGCATGCAACATTTGCTATCATTTTTGTGTGGTGTTAAGTATAGTGAAAGAATCTTCAATATGTGAGTTGGCGATTCGTACCCAAGTGCGGTGATCTTTCCATTTCATTCATATAAATAGACTATTCTTGATGGTTCTGCATAATTGATTGGAGCCGTTTTCTATGTTGTCGCTTTTTTATATGAATTGGTGATTGGGCAAGTCATACGATATTTCAAACTCACTCAATGAGTAGAGCTGGCTTGAACGGCCTTGCAGTCTTTGCCTTGTTTTTGGGATCATATTTTGCAGGATCCGATTCCTCAAACACCATCAAATCTACACCAAATTCTTTTTTGACAAGTGGACCAAGCTCTTCTTTAATTACCTGTAATTCATTAATTGATTGGCGTTCTGCCTTTAGCTTTCTTAGCTCAACAGGTTCTGCCAAGATGGAATTCACTGTTTTTTTGACAAAATCAGGATCCTTTTTGACATTCTCGGTGTCCTTGTTTCCAATAAGTTCCTTGATGATTGTGCCAATATTGGTCTGACCGCCGATTACATCCTTTGCTATTTTTTGATATGCTTTTACCTTCCAAGCGTCGGCAGTGTATAGCACTATTTTTTGCGGGGTTATCTTGGTTACCTTTAAGATATTTCTAATGTCTTCAAGTATTGACTGAAGAAGCTCCTCAGTCTGTATTGCCTCGTGATCAATTTCTATATCCGGTTTTGGCCACGCAGACTTGGATGCCAACCCGGGATTGCCAAGACGCTCCCACATTTCTTCTGCAATGTGAGGTGCAAAAGGAGACAACATGGCGACCCTAGCAGTCAAAATCTGGTGAAGAATACCATGAATGTTTGATCTACCTTTCGCATCAGCTCTTTTTTGGTACCATTGAAGGTCAGACTCAAAGCTGAAAAGTATGTGATGGAGTGCCTCTCGAAGTCTCATCTTTTCAAGTGCTGCGGTGGTCTGCTCGATTAGATTTTTCAGTCTTGAGAGAATCCAAGTATCCTCTGATTCCAATTTTGTAGTCTTGGCAGGCCTGTATTTTGCACATTCTTCGTAGATGACTTCGAGCTTGTTTTTAAGGGTGTTTACCGATTCCAAATTAAAGTCTGCGTCCTGCAAAAGCTCAGCAGATATTATTATCGCAAGCCTGATGGGATCAGCTCCATACTTCCTAATTGCCTGTCTCAACGGGATAATGTTTCCCATCGACTTGGACATCTTTTTGCCATCCATTAGCACTGAGCCATTGACGACGATCTGCTTTGGCCAGTATTTTTCTGGAAATATTGCTACATGATTTAAGACAAAAAATGTAAGATGGTTTGGAACCAAGTCGCGGCCTGAGTGCCTTGCGTCCACTGGATAAAAATACACAAAATCATCTCTAATTCTTTTTAACAATTCGACAGAAATCTTGCATTTTGTCGCAACTTGACTCGCATCACCATTTCCCAACATAATGTAATCAAAAAACTCATCTGAAAGACTATCGACAACAAGCTCCTTGCTGTTTACGTATTTTGCCAGAATATAGTATGCCATATAAATCACAGAATCCGACAGACTCTCTATGATCCAATTCTTGTCCCAAGGAAGCGGTGTGCCAAGACCATGCTGCCTTGCACAAGCTCGTTCTCGTAACCAACCTACAACGTAATTGAACTCAGTCCTTATTTCGTTTGGCAGTATGCTCATATTTTCAAAACATTTGTTAGCCTTTTCTTTCCAATTCTTGTCGCCATAATTCAAAAACCATTGGTCACTTAGTATCTTTACGACGCATTCCGCACCGCACCTGCAACGCACAGGGCCGTTGTTTAGCTCAAGTAAAATATCTGAGTTTTTCTCTTTTTGCAGCCACTCTTTAATGGATTCTTTGGCTTCAGCTACTTTGAGGCCAGCAAAATTTCCAGTGTTTTCCTTTAGCACGCCACCGTAGAACTCTTTTGCATAGACTTCTTTTGTCGCTTCTTCAAGCTTCGGGTCTTTTTGATCGGAGATTTTGAATTTTTCCACAACTTCCTTGGCAGGAATATCTCCAAACTCTTGCGTTTTAATTATTGAAATTGGGTTTACATTTTGTGCAATTTTACGTATGTCCTCTGTGCCATCTCTTTTAATGTCCATAAGCGCTTGGTAGTCAAAAGGGGCATGTGCAGGAACCGACATCACTATACCTGTACCATTCTCACTTTTGACAAAACTTGCAGGAAAGACTGGAACTGACTTGTCTAGAATTGAAACTGTTCTGCCGACAAACTCGGAACCATCAATGTCTCCAAGGTAAACTATTTTCTTGTCCAAAAATTCTAGTTTTCTTGCGCATTCGGGACTTACTACCCACGTCTCGTCGTTAGCTTTGATCTTTTTGTACTTGACTGCAGGGTTTATCCAGAGATTGGTGACACCGAATATGGTCTCGGGGCGAAGAGTGGCAGTCGGAATCACCATGCCGTCATAGTGGAATTTTATGAGTATGTATTCAGTAAAGTCTGGCTCTACATCACCAAGTGTGTCGTGCTGAGAGACAGGGTTTTGATCCTTTGGGCACCAACCTACAGGGTGTGATCCTTGCACTACCAGATTCATGCTTTTGAGCTTTCGGAACTGCCACTCGATGAATTTTTTGTATGCCGGATCGATTGTTGTAAACTCTCTGCGCCAGTCTATGGAATATCCCATTTCTATCATGCCTTGCTTTATCTCCTCGTGAAAATAGTCTGCTATCTTGACCGGCTCTACAAATTCTCGTATCTTTGCAGGCTGCACATGGTAGAGTTTTTCAAAATTCTCAATTAGCTCACTGTCGCCTTCTTGAACGCGTTTTGCCATGCCAAGAATTGGTGTGCCGGTATAGTGAAAACCCATGGGAAAAAGCACATTGTAACCGCGCATTCGCCAAAATCTGGAGTGCACATCTGCTAAGGTGTATGTCCTACCATGACCTATGTGTTGCGGCGAGTTAGGATATGGGTAAGCTACGGTGATGAACTTTTTTTGCCTTGAATCTGGATCTACTTCAAACTCTTTTGATTCCTGCCACTTGATCCGCCACTTTTGTTCTATTCTGTTCCAATCTATCATGAGCTCACTGTCTTTTTGATTAATGTCTCTGCGTGAGCCAAGGCTTCTGCAAGTTTTGATATGTCCTTACCACCACCTTGGCCGAACCTTGCGTCTCCACCACCAGAGCCACCAAGCTTCGACGATATCTCGCGCACTATATCTCCTGCCTTGAAGATCTTGGCTGCCTCCTGGCCTGCAAACACGATTATTCTAATTCCTGTGCCCTTGATGAGTAAAGCACAATAAATCAAGAAAGGATTCTGTTTAATCGCTTCTTCACCAACTGCTATGTGGAACTCTTCGTCAAGATCCTCATCTTTGATTGTGTAAAACTTGACAGGACCAAAACTCTTTGCAGAGTCTATTGCCTCTTTTGCAACTAACCCACAAGTCCTCTTGATCAGCTGTTTTAGCTTTTTCTTTGCAGTTTCCGAATCCTCCAATACATGCTCAAAAGATTTGAGAAGCTTTTCTCTGTTTGAGCCAAGTGATTTGATTATGGCCGAAATGTCGCTTTCTTGTTTTTGCACGTATTCTATCGCAGCGTCACCTGAGACAAACTCCAGTCTCACTACGCCATCTTGAATTCTCTCTGACTTTGTTATCTTGATGAGTCCAAGCTCGCCTGTTCTTTTCACATGGGTACCACCACACGCTTCGACATCAAAGTCCTCGATCTTTACAATTCTAACAGACTTGACCGGCACGACCCCTCCCTGGTATATTCTAAAACCAAATTCCTGTTCTGCACTACCACGATCATACTCTTTTATCGTAACGGGATAGTTTTTCTGGATGACTGAGTTTGCTACATTTTCTATCTTTTGGATCTCTTGGTCTGTCAAACTCGAGTGGTGTGTGATGTCGAGTCTTCCGTAATCCTGTTCCTTGAATGCAGAATGCTGCCATACCCATGAACCTAAGACGGTTCTTGCAGAGGAGTTGATTACATGTGTGCTGGTGTGGTGCTTTGTGATTCTTTGGCGGCGTACTGAATCGACTTCACAGCTTACTGTTGTGCCTTCTTTTGGTGCGGCACCTTTGATCTCATGTAGTACAACGTTTCCGTGTTTTGTTACGTCTACTACATCCACTCCGTTTATTTTACCGTGATCTGGTTCCTGCCCTCCGCCCCTTGCATAAAACGAGGTTCTATCGAGCACAACGAATTTGTTTTTGAGAACTTTGATCACTTTGGCATCGAACTTGGGTGGGTCGTCTTTGTAAAACAAAAGGTCCGTATCTGCTACCCCGTTGAGGTCGAACTCTTCTGCAACCTTCTTTTTTTCTGACTGGTGAAGCTCGGAAAGTTTGCTGTAAAAGCTGTCTGGGATCTCAGAAATCACTTGATACTCCTTTAGGTAATCGGGCGTTATTCCGTCTGACTCGTAAAGTCGTATTATGTCGTCCACATTGAGGCTCTTTTTTTGATTTTTGAGATTTTGTGCGATTTTTTCCATCCTTGATTTTGACTCGTGGTACCTGCCGACCTCAATGCCAATTATCGTCTTTACCTCGTCGCGATACTGCTCCAATTCAGGATACGTTTTCTTTAGGTAGTCTATGTGGGAATCGATAAGCTCGTCCAGCTCTAACTTGAGACCAAGTCTGTCAATTGTAGCCATGATTCTGCGCAGTATGATTCGAAGGTTGTATCCTCCGCCAACATTGCTTGGAAGGGCACCATCAGATATAGCAAAGATAAGCGTTCGCAGATGATCCGCAATCATGTAGATTCCTTCAAGCGGCGTGATTATCTTGTTGAGTTGCTCCTCGGATAGTCCTGATGCTTTGACTGCGGCCTTTCTTACGTGGGATAAATCTGGATATTTTTCAAGGTTCTTTGCTATTTCAGTAAAATAGGCCGTAAGCAGCTTTGACTCTGCATCTATTCCGGACTTTGCAAATAGTTTCTGAGTTATTGGGCCAAAACAGCAATCGTATGCGGTAGGCGTTCCCATGGTAATCCATGCAAACCTCTCAAGTCCTGCACCCATATCGATTATCTTCTGATCAAGCACCGTGTGTTTTCCAAGTTCGCCTTGGAACTCGGTAAACACAGCATTTCCAAGTTCAAGTCCTCTGACATAAAACTCAAGTGAAGAACCAAATGAACCTCCACCTGCCCACACATCCTCAACGAAGACGATCTCGTTTTTGTTTATACCAAACGCATCTGTGAGCAACCTAAAGTCTAGATCAACACACTCATCCTTCCAGTAACCTTTGCCATTTGGTATGCTGTGCTGTCCTATCATGCAAAAACTGGAAAAATGTCTTCCAGTTACTCCTACATTTTCAATGTCTTTGAATCTAAGACACGTCTGCGGCACCACCAATGGGTTTGCAGGAAATTCAAAGACCACCTTTGAGCCCATCACTCTCTGAAAGTCAACTATTGACGCAATTGTGAAATACAGATCGTCCCTCCACCTGCAAACAACAGGGTACCTGCCAATCGAGGTGTGGCCATTTTTGACAAAAAAAGACTCTACCTGCTTCCATGCTTCTGTATAATCAAAGCGCTTGCTTGTGGGTGGACTTCCAATAAATGAATAAGTGTCTGCTGAATGATCAGGACAAGAGTTACGGTTTGCATCCAAAGTCCAAAAAAATCTCTTACATACATTACATGATTTCCGCATAAAACCTTGCTCTGAGAACAGCTTGACTTTGTAATACCTGTCGGGCTCAGATGAAAACTTGGCAAGAATCTCTTCTTTATTCATCTTCTGAGACTCCGCTTGACCACTATTAAGGAATAACGTTATGAAAAATTAAATACAATACAGGATGCCAATTTCTCATGTTCGGTCGCAAAAAAGGACTACAAGAAGGAAGTTACATCTTTACAACAAAAGCCGACGGCGAATACAAAAACATCATAATCGGTGTCGTAACTGGAATCGAGGGATCCAAAATTGGAGTTAGTGGAATAATAGTTAATCCAGCAGGCCTCAAAAACAAAGTCTCTCAAGGAAAAGCAGGACCACATTCTGTAGAGATACTAAAAAATCCGACACCGGAAAACTGCATCTTAGCATTTGTCTATAGGACCGAACACGAAACGTTCAACGAAGAAATGGATCTCAATGAAAACAAGGTAATTGAGATCTCGCCAAGACTTTATTCTGTTTTGGATGGCTGGATTAGAGAATCACTCCCAGAGTTACTCAACAACGTATTGTCACTTCCAGACGGCCAAGAGCGAGACCAAGCAAAGCGGATACTAAAGCAACGAATGGAAACTCTGTACGACAAAAATCTAAAACAAAACCTGTATTCTGTTTGTCGCAGTCTTAAGATCCTAAACTAGCGGGGTGCTCTGTCGCACAATTCACCAAATTCCTTACTTGCAGATCTAGATTTTTCTACCAGAAGAGCTTTGGATCAGAATTCGTCTGACCAATCTCATAGTTGTAATGAATACAATGAAAGATTGGTCAGAAGAGGCGAGATTCTCATCTCAACTGATATCATGAATAATTGGAATAAAGAACTTGCGGTAATGAACCACAACAAGACAGAAAATACCAGTATCCAGACTCGTTTATGAAATTCTAGGACACAACATGGTGTATTTTGGGCTTGGCTACAGCCAGACAGAGGGTCTTATCAGAACATACCGTAATGTGCCTGCGGTCCCGGACTATGATACACAAGAGAATCTGCAATCTTGACATCAAGCAAAAACCACTCAAATCAAAAACACAACATTGTCCTGGCAATTGACTCGACAGGCATCAAGGTAACAAACATGGGTGGAATGTATTGTACACAAATGGCACTCCAAGAGAAGGGTGTTCCTCAAGATACATGTTGATGTGGATGTGTACACAAAACAGATTCTGGCAGTAAAGGTTACAGATGAGCACTCGACTCAAAGCATCTCAAATATCTAGTCAAAGAGTATGCCAGACACGGAACAATAACCATGGCATTGTGTGATGGCGCATTTGATTCCAGGGAGTCATTTTCATACCTTGATGGGAGAAAAATCATTGCTGCAATCAAGGTGAGGAGAAATTCTGTTCCAAAATCAAAAGGATGTTACCCAACAAAGAAGGCAGTCATCGAACAGCTTACCGATTACCGCAAATGGGCATCTAGCGTAAGCTATGGTTCTCGATGGATTGTAGAATCAGTGTTCTCCAGTATGAAAAGAATGTTTGGTGAGGAGGTCAGATCCAAGAAGAAAAAGAATATGATACAGGAGCTGATGCTCAAAATATCGTTATACAACATGTTTATGACTGGACTGACAGAATAACCTACTGGAAGATATGGAATTATTCTAATTTGTGCGACAGAGCACTACTAGCGGCATAGTTTTATATTGTCCTCAAAAAACAGTCACGATACAATGGAATACGTTTACGCTGCATTAATTTTGCACAAACTCAAAAAGGAGATTAACGAAGCTAACATTAGTAGTATAATCAAGGCAAGCGGCGCCGACGTAAATGAGGCCCAAGTAAAGGCATTAGTTTCAGCACTTGCCGATGTAAACATTGAGGAAGCAATCAAAGCAGCTCCAGTTGCAGTCGCAGCGGCTCCAGCAGCGGCAGCAGCGGCTCCAGCAGCGGCAGCAGAGCCAAAGAAGGATGAGGCTGCAGCAGCTAAATCAGAAGAGCAAGCAATGGAAGGACTCTCTTCGTTATTTGGATAAAATCCACATTTTCTAATTTTTAATTTCGTTCTTATTTATGTGAATGACACAAGAGCACCTGACTTGGGGATGAATCGCCAACTCATAGACATATTGATCTTTTTGCGGTACTTGATACCACACAAAATGATATCAAATATTGTATGCAGCCTGTCTTGAATGTCTTATCTCCATAACTGTTTTTAATTTGCGATTCAAATCAGATCCATGCACACCAGGACATACAAATTCAGATTGTATCCGGATCACACCCAGTACAAAAAACTGCATCAAACCCTTGAAGCATGCAGATTTGTCTACAACAAAATGGTTGAAAAGATACGAAAAGAAGGATTCCAGTCAAGAAACGACCTTGACTATTTTCTAGCAGAGCTAAAAGAATCAGAGCCGTGGCTATACCAGTACCA
>JBDUUJ010000091.1:0-5969 GCA_039938575.1 Nitrososphaera sp.
TGGGTACTTGTTGCCACGTGGCAACTTTATTTTTACATTGTGATTCATAAACTGATCATTATTTGTGGACTTTGTTATAATTATAGAATGATATGACTATAGCCCTTTTTTTGTAAGCCTATTGATAACGTGTATTGTAGGCACGATTTTTCTAAAAATAATCAATTATAGGAAATTGTAGGCTTACAAAAATTATAATGAGTCTAGGTACTCATACCTAGACGTGTAACATACTTATACCTATACTATAGAAAATTGTAAGCGATACTCATACCTGATACTCATACCTGATAACAAAAAATTGCTATGTTACATGTTATGTTACATGAAATGTAGCATAACACGCACAAATTTTGTTTAATTCTACATTCCAGAATGTATGTATTAATATCGTAATTAGACATAATATTTAACTGGAATAAAATTTAGGTTGACTAAATGAAGTACATTCCACCAAAGAAACTCAAAGTACTCATGGCAATGTTCTTTGGTGCTGGAATATGGGGCATGGCATACGGTCTTTGGGCTCATCAGAGTTTTCTGACTTTGTTTGGCGTGATCAATTTTTGTCTTGGCGGTGTGTTCGGCTACAGATTCTTCACACAGGGTCCCAAACCAGAAAAATCACCTGAGAAGCGTAAAAAATAATGCAGCTACAACAAACATGTTTGTTGCAAAATGCATCGCATAAGAATGGTTGACTCCCTTTTTGTCGTAAATGTATTTGAACAAAAATCCTATTGGTATGAGCATGATCGCCATGTGGATCTTAATGCCCATGGCGATATGCGCAAATGCCCATACTAGAACCATCTTTTTAGATTTTCTAAAGTAAAACTCCTCTACGTGATTTATGTGGATGAACATGTAAATTAGGAGCGGGATAAACGGCACAATGCCCCAAAATCCCTTCTCAACAAATGGCCCAAAAGCAATATTGTATCCAAGCCAGCTCCAATTAAGAACGGGTATTGTTTCAGCATGCGGATAGATGAAGACTAGATATGCAATAAGCATTCCAAAGGAGAGTGGTGCGTAGATGATCGACTTGGCACCGCATCTGAGATCAAAAACTCTCTTTTTTGTTTCTTTAATTAAGACAAGCGATGTTGCAACAGTAAAGACATAATATCCTATTATGAAACCCTCGGAACGAAAGATGCCATCTAAAGTAAAAAGGAGTATTGGAAGGGGTTCCATTCTTTTTGTAAAGTCTAGTTAAATAATAACTTCTGTGTATGAATTGCATGCAGGAAGGAGATCAGGCACCAGACTTTGAGCTGCCTGCTAGTGATGGTACCACAGTGAAGCTTTCATCATTTAGGAACAAAAAAAACATAGTCCTTTGTTTTTATCCGAAAAATCATCTTTTCATGTGCCCCTCAAAAAAAGTCTTTGAGATGGCAAAAAGCGTAGTGTCTTCATATCCAGACATAGTAAAGACCGATTCGGTTATTTTCGCCATATCTGTGGACACAGTAGAGGATCAAAAGAAATTTGTATCTGAATACCAAATACCATACCTTCACCTAAGTGATACAGCAAAACAGGTCTGCAAAACCTACGCTGGACTGAACATGGCAGGTCTTGCCAAGCGTTCTACTTTCATTGTGGACAAAAGCGGCGTGATTAGAAAAATCTTTCGCGATTTTGATGTCAAAACACACGGACAACAAATAGCTGAAGAATTGGCCAAACTCTAGCGTCAACTATAAATAGTAAAAAATAATCTCAAAAAAACAATTTGCTTGATTTAGTCGCAAAAAAATTGTTTTTGACAAAAGGAAAAGGCGTCCACGAGGATCGCCTCACAAGTTTTGAATATGCTTTACGTGATGCAGGAATTGCTGGAACGAACATAGTTTTGATTTCTAGTATCTTTCCACCAGGAGCAAAGCTTGTCTCAAAAGCCGAAGGACTCAAGTTGATTAGGCCAGGACAGGTGCTTTTTACCATTTATTCAAGGAATCAAACAAACGAACCACACAGACTCATATCTGCCTCTGTCGGAATAGCGCAACCGTCTGACCCAAAAAGGTACGGTTATCTGTCTGAATATGAGGCATTTGGACAAAACGAAAAACAGGCAGGAGATTATGCAGAAGATATTGCAGCACAAATGCTTGCATCATCGCTTGGGATCAAATTCGATATTGACAAAAGCTGGGATGAAAAGAGGCAACAATGGAAGATCTCAGGGCAGATTTACAAATCTATGAATATCACACAGACTGCAGTGGGAGACAAAAAGGGCAGGTGGACTACTGTTTTTGCTGCAGCGGTTTTAATTCTCTGATTTTTTTGTTCTAAAACCTTTAAAGTAGAATGCTGCAGCTGCAGCTGCAGCAGCACCGATTCCAACTAGAAGGTAGGCTTCATAATTGGCCCTTGATGTTTTTGGCACTTGATCTTTACCGGCCAGAGTGAACATCAAATCGTCTCTTGTTGCAGAAAAACCTTCGCCAAAAAGATACATAGCCTCTATTTTTTGGGATGATTCGGAATTAAAGAACCAACCATTTTTTGTGAGGTCTGATGGTATTTTTTCATTATTTTTTATTGTGGGCTCGATGACATTCCCATGGGGGTATGCCTTGGTAGCATTGTCTTGTGGAAGTATGACTACGTATACCAGAGAGTTCAATGGGAAAAAACCCGCAGAAAAATAGTCTGACTTTTTTATCTCGTTGACTTGGAGGTACTGCAAAGGATCTACTGAAGTTAGATCCCTTGCTATGTGTGGGTATCTTTTTGAGACTTTGAGCTGCATGATTGAACCTTCGTCTTTTGGTATAATTGTAAATGAGATCCTTGAATCGTCATCTCTGGCAAGTCCAGACGCTATGAGGTAAAACCCTCCAAACTCCTTTATTTGTCGTGGAATTAAAACGCCGGATATTTTATTGAAGAGGTAGTCGGTGCTTTGTAGTGGCATGGTGTATACTGCTGAAACTGTTCCTGCACCAGAGACCTCTCCGGTGGTCTCAAGTGCTTTGTTTGACTTGTCATCGTAATGGATGAAGATCGAGTGGAATTTTGCATCGAGTCCAAACGCAGAGTTGATGTCGCCAATCAGAGAATCCCCAATCTGCCTTGCTTTTTGTTGTGTTGCTGTAATGCCACCTTCGCCAGGCGTCCTTTTTGTGTTTATCATTATGCAGATTTGTTCTTGCACGCCAAGGACACACTGATCCTCATTTGTGATGACAACTGCGACGATGTCAGTGTTGTTTCGGATCTTAAAATCTAGGTCTGGGGGTATTTGGAATTCTTTGATGCTCGTGGTTTGCAGAGACACTGAGGCAGTTACATTGTTTGAAAGCCGCTGGTCGACTATTACGGAGGCGATCTCATGATATGTTGCAAATCGTGGCTCTTCTGCAAAGGCATTAGATGTGTAAAGTATCGAAAATACAATCAAGAATACAAAGAAAAATCTGTACACGGTCTGTACAAAACTCGTTTTTAGTATTAAGGTTGCGCCAAATTTATCATTTTTCAAAAATAAGTTTAAATTTGCAGCTTGTTGCACGACTTTTGACATCGAATTCAAACCGATCGGGGAACAAAATGACTGGCAGCCCGTGCGTAAAGGCTGCCAGCCCCACTTAATTTAACGAAATCAGCTGATTTATCTGCGATTTAATGTAGTCAAAGCCGTCTTGCCAGAAGCTGGATGATCTGATGTCGATTCCATTCTCGCTGAGCAAATCTTCTGGTTTTTTTGAGCCACCTGCTGCCAAAATCTCAACATATGTCTTCTCAAAACTACTTCCTTCTTTTTTATATCTTTGATATAGTGACAAAGAAAGCAGATTGCCAAAAGAATATGCATAACAATAAAACGGCGTGTGGAAAAAATGAGGAATACAACTCCACTCTATGGCAAAGTCATTTGATAGCTCAATTGCATTTGCAAACTGGGTCTTTAGATTTTCCATATATGTCACTGAGATCTCCTCTACCGTGGTGCCATCGGCAATCTGTTTGTGTGCTTCTGTCTCAAAGATAGTAAAAAATGCCTGACGCATGATTGTGGCATATAGATCATCGATTTTCTCTGACAGAATTATCTTTTTTTCATCGTCGCTTATATGATCTGAGATGTTGTCGTACAGCAAAAGCTCAGAAAATGTAGATGCTGTCTCTGCAAGTGGCAGTGGGGCTTCGGAGACGAGGATGGATTGTTTTGAGGCTGCTTTACTGTGTATGGCGTGACCAAGCTCATGAGCTAAAGTAAAAACGTCTTTGGATTTACCTGCGTAATTTATGAGGATGTATGGAGTTATCCTTGGTGATATCGTGCTGCAAAAAGCACCATCTCTTTTGCCAGGCCTTATTTCGGAATCGATATGGTTTTGGGCAAACACGCTTTTTGCATATTCTGCAAGCTGGGGACTAAATTTTGAGAGCGATTCTAATACAAGCTCAACTGCTTTTTGATATGGATAATTTTTCTCTTTGAGTCTTTTTGTTGCAGGAGCATACAAGTCGTAACGCCGAAGTTTCCTCAATCCGAGTTTTTTTGCCTTGTATGAAAAAAATCTGTAAAACACATTGGAATTCTTTTTGCAAACATCAAGTAGGCTTTGTACGGTTTGGTCATCTATGTCGTTTGCTATATTGCGAATCGATATTGGTGAGGAATACTTTCTGATTTCGATCCCTTCGTCCTTCCAGTTTAGGACGAGGTTTTGGTAGATTTCACCAAGCACGCCTTTGTTTGCCGCAAACTTTGTCAGTAGGGTCTTGTATGCCATCTCTCTTGTCTTGGCATTGGTGCTGCGAACAAGCACAGCGAGCTCTTCTCGCGAAAGTTTTCTTTTTTTACCGTTTATGGTCACAATGTACTCAAAGCTGTTCGTTATCTTGTCATACAGCTTTACAAGAGCAGTGGGGCCTGTGACATCAAGTGTGTTAATTATCTTTTCTTCTGGCTCGGAAAGTGAATATTTTGCAAGGAGACGTTTGTGTCGTAGGTATTCTTTTAAGTTTGTAGCATCTTGCATGAGTCTAACTGCATTAGCATCATCTATTTGGCGTTTCCACCACAAATCAAAAAAGAGCATCTTGTTTTCTATTTCAGAGCCAAGCTTTGTCATCTTGGTAAGAAGTGATGTTGCTTCATCTGATTGTGTATTTGCAGCATACAGCAATGAGGCGTAACCTGTAAGCTTGCTTGATTCCTCTGATATTTCTTCAATGGTTCTGATGGCCGAAAAAAAGTCTTTTGACGCGATGTCTGGTTTGAGTGATTCTTTTATCTTCTCAAATCTATTTACTTTTTCCTGTAATGCACATATCTGTTTTGTAAAATTTGTACTTTTATGATCAGCTACAAGCTCAGTTAGGTCCCATTTCGTCTGCTTATACATCAAATATGGTCAAAATTGCTAGTATATGATATTTCTAAATACGGCATGATTTTCAGAAAGATTGGACCGATTGTCTAGTTGGTTAGGATGACGCACTCACACTGCGTATGGATGAGATCATCCCGCAAGGGTCATGGGTTCGAATCCCATTCGGTCCATTATTCTCAAGTAACGAATCCCCGCCTTAAACGCAAAGGATCCATTTATCGGAGGAGCCAAAGATGTTAAACGTAAACAAAAAGGACTTGGGCAGACACAAAAGGCTGCTTGCAGATCCAGACGTCAAAAGATGGTATGACAATATAGCAAGGGGAAGCACCATAACGGCAGATGTCAGGTTACGGAGACTGGGAGTTTACTGTGAAAACACAGACATAACTCCAAAAAAGCTTGCACAAATTGGAATAAAAAACGTAAGGGATGTCGAGGATCTCTTGTTGGATTATGTCTCTTTTCTTGAAAAAAAGGGATACGCACCCTCATACATAGAAGATATCCTCAAGGCACTGCGTTCCTGGCTTTCGTTTAACTATATCAAGCCAGTCCGAAAGATAAAGATCAAAAATGCAGACATTCCAATTACGCTAGAAAACG
>JBDUUJ010000092.1:0-7340 GCA_039938575.1 Nitrososphaera sp.
TTCGTAGACGGCTCTCTACACCAAACCTCTATCAGAGACTCTGCATTCACTCCAGCACACTGGTGGTTGTACTCACACTTTGTGGCACTACCACTAGGTTGGGGAGCAGTAGCAATCTATGATAGAAGAGTACCAATTCTCAGAGGTCCAAACAACTCCATGAACACGGGTCTCAAGATGACCATTCTGGGTTACTTGGCAACCATGTTCACAATCGGAATCAACGAGATGTGGCACTTTTGGTTCGTAGAGGAAATCTTCGCAGTTCCAAACCACTGGATGTTCAACATGGGCGTAGTCGTAGCATTCATGGGCGCATTAGCCTATGTCGTAAGAGTATATGCTAGACTGGTCGAACTAGGTGCAGAAACACCAGGTGAGAACCCATACGTTGCTGAAATGTACAAGATGGCCCTAGAAGGCAAACTGTACAGCAGATCCATCCCATAAGCAAAAACCCCTTTTTCTCATTTTTCATTTTAAAGCGTAGATCGCATTAGGCACATGCCTGTAGAAAGGCTTAAAAGTATTCTCTAGGTTAGTTAAGCAAATGACTCTACCAAAAGGATTTGGCTCAGGTGGCGGTGGCGCAACCAGTGCTGATGTAGAGAAGATGATCGGCAAACGTGTTGAAAACATGATTGGCATGATCACCATATCATACATAGCAGCATGGCTGGCAACCTTTGGTGGAACGGCTGCAGGATACTTCTACTATCCATGGGCTTATCCAACACCAAGCGGTCACTATGCCTTTATTGTCTTGACAATCATCGAGGCAATTGGCTATCTCTTCTGCGTAAAAGTTGTAGAAGAAGGTACCAAGAAGAAGAGTAACGGTATCCTTGCCGCAACATTAGGCGGAACCGCTATCGGAACAATACTGATCTCTCTGTTCGTCGGAACATGAGAGCGTTCCAGACTTTTTCTTATTTTTAATAATCAATCTCAGAATACGTTGCATACTACGATCTTCGAGTCTGGCTAAAATTTTATATACTCACTCTCACCGTACATGGTTAATGGTCTGGCTTAGACGATGTACACACTACTTGTTCATAGTAGTGGTTGCAGTCAACTCGACCCTGCTTACAATTAATGCAGGCGACTACATCTTCTATACTGACTGGGCCTGGACTTCGTTTGTCGTATTTTCAATATCGCAAACGTTAATGTTGGTAGTCGGCGCAGCTTACTATCTAACATTTACTGGAGTTCCAGGAACGGCAACGTATTATGCGTTGATCATGACTGTCTATACGTGGGTTGCCAAAGGTGCATGGTTTGCACTCGGTTACCCATACGACTTCATTGTCACACCAGTCTGGCTACCATCAGCAATGTTGATGGATCTGGCATACTGGGCAACAAAGAAGAACAAGCACTCACTGATCCTATTCGGTGGTGTCATGGCAGGACTATCATTGCCATTGTTCAACATGGTGAACCTGATGACGGTTGCCGACCCGTTAGAGACTGCATTCAAATATCCGAGACCAACTTTGCCCCCATATATGACTCCAATAGAGCCTGCCGTAGGCAAGTTCTATAACAGTCCAGTTGCACTCGGTGCAGGAGCAGGTGCTGTATTGTCGGTCACCTTTACCGCATTGGGATGTAAGCTGAACACATGGACGTATAGGTGGATGGCAGCTTGGTCCAAGTGGGACTAAAACCCTACACCCTTTTCCTTTATCTTTAGTTTGAGCCTACCGTTAGGTCTAGATTAAAAAATATTGTACACGTTGTGATCTTTTGTTGTCTTGGGTTTGGATATGATTTTTTGATATCAGGTATTATTGAAAACAAGGCAGATTCTATCGGTTGAGCCAAGGCCATTTGTAAAGTGGGCAGGAGGCAAAAGACAGCTTTTGTCTGTAATTGAAAGGCACATGCCCACAGAATTCGGCTGCTACTACGAGCCGTTTTTGGGTGGCGGAGCAGTCATGTTTCATTTACTTTCAAAGAATCCAGACATTAGGTGCAAAGTATCTGATCTTAATTCTGATCTTATACTTGCGTACATTACAATAAGGGACAGAGTAGAAGAACTAATCGAGTCGCTTCAGAATCACGCAAAAAATTACCACAAAAATCCAGACTCGTACTATTATCAGGTGAGGGACAACGAACCAACAAACCAGATTGATAAAGTCGCACGGCTTCTGTTTCTAAACAGGACTTGCTTTAATGGCCTGTATAGAGTCAACAGCAAAGGCAAATTCAACGTACCACTAGGAAGGTATTCAAACCCAAACATAGTAAACGAGGAGAATCTTTATGCGGTAAGCCATGCGTTGCAGTCAAAGAAGATCTCGATTAGCTGCAGGGATTTTTCATCGGTCTTGCAGGATGCAAAAAAAGGCGATTTTGTTTACTTTGATCCACCGTATCAACCCGTGAGCAAGACTGCAAACTTTACCAGCTATACCAACAAAGACTTTACCTACAAGGATCTTCAAAAACTAGTTGATGTGTCAGAAAAACTCACAGATAGAGGATGCAAGGTGTTGCACTCTAATTCTAACTCAAAAGAGGTCCGTAAACTATTTTCAAAAAACTGGAAGGTAATTGAGATTTCTGCAAACCGAGCCATTAATTCAGATTCCACAAAAAGAACCGGACAGACTGAACTGCTCATCAAAAATTATTAGGATAGTTCTCGGGGGTTCTAACTATTGGATGCTACCAAAAATGAGCTTACAAGTCATGTCAAGGTTAACACCACTGTAACGAACATGTTAAATAATTACACACAATACCTACAACACGATTTGCCACTAACTCATCGGACAGAAATTCAGACCAAACATAAAATCTTAGGAAGCTCCGAGCGGGATCCGAACCCGCGACCTTTACCTTACCAAGGTAACGCTCTACCAGGCTGAGCTATCGAAGCACAAATTTTTGCTCAAATAATCCCTAATTATGTTTAATCAAAGATCTCGTAAAACGTCACTGTTAAATTTCACCCAAAATCTAGCTATTTTGCAGGGATAGCCGAGCCTGGCCAAAGAAAGCAAAATCTGCTTTTGGATGCGCGGGACTTAAGATCTAACAATGGGTGATCCCGTCTCTTAGGGGTTCGTGGGTTCAAATCCCACTCCCTGCATCTATTATTTGGGATGTTTTATTCCCTTGGAGTTCAAAACTTCGTAAACATCAGGTAGAGAAAACACAAAACCTACATGGACGCAGTCTTTTTCCTCGCAAAGCTGGCAAAATAGCTCTCCTCTTTGGATTGCAACCTCGGCGATTCTGTTTTTGATGTTATCCTTTAGAACTACACGGTCTTCGTCTACTGCTACCTTTTCCAGCTTTGGCGCATATTTTGCAAAAGTTTTATCCTTTTGCATCATTTGCTCAAGCATGTATGTGACGTAACCAGAAAAGCTGTTTACGCCTTTCATCATTAATTCTGTTTTGTTCTTCTCAAATACGTCGTAAAACTTGTCGTAGACTTCTTCTGAAACCGTGATTGACTTGAATCCTGCTTTTGGCATACCTGTTACCGTACCATTAGGTACTGTACTATTTAACAGTTTATGTGAGCAGCTTCGACCTTTTAGTTGATGATAATTTGACCCTGCTGTCGGTTGATCTGTCAAACCAGAAAACCAAAAAACAGCATAAATAACAACGCATCATAATAAAATCGTCTTTGGCAAGAGGATATCGGCAAGATCAAGTGCAGCAAAAACTAATTGAGATTTTATCCGGGTCAAAAACTGGACTGTCCGGAGTAGAAATAGCAGAGAAACTTGGGATCAATCGTGCTACGATGGCAAAATACCTCAACGTGTTTGCAGCAGAAGGACTCATCAGGCAAAAAAACATAGGCAACGCAAATCTGTGGTTTATTGATTCTGCTACGGAGCACCTCGAGTTTCCAGCAGATTATTTTCACGTCAAAGAAAAATTTCTAGAATATCTCAATGCAGGCCTCTCGCAAAAAGCATACCAGCTAATTCGAAACTGTCAATATTCTGGAGCAAACGTGCAAAAGATCGTAAGTGAAGTGATGCTGCCGGCAATCTCTGCAATTGAAGACATGTATCTGAAAGCAAAGATAGGCAAGTCCGAATCCAAGTTGTTCGGTCAAATCGTGACAAACTCGTTGCAGATACTAAGTCTTGCCCAAAACGATTTTGATCCAAAAAAGAATGTCGTGGTGCTTGCGGCTGATCCACAAAGCGAATTGTATTCGCATGCGGCATCATGCGTCTTTGGTTCACTTGGCTGGCAGAGTCTGGATCTTGGGGACATGTCAGATGCGATAGATGTCCTCTACGAACTTGACTTACAAAAGTTTCTTACAAAAATCTGGAGACAAAAACAAAGCATAATGGTAATAGTGGTGTTTTGCGCAACCGAGGAAGGAGCAAAATTCTTTTCAGAGTCCATAAATTCTGTTAAGCCCAAGTTTGGCAAAAACCTGCACACAGCAATATGCTCAGAGGCAAAAAACATCAAGGCCGAATTTGTGAGCGATAGATTCGATGGGATCATACAGTGGGTGGATTCAATGGCAGCAACGGTTGACCAAAAATGATGGGCCGAGAGAGATTCGAACTCTCGACCTTTCGATATCTGAAAGGTGGTTTTATCAGTCGAACGCTCCAGCCAAGCTGAGCTACCGGCCCTAAAAAAATCTCAAATTGAACGGTCTTTTAACGTTGTGGTTAGTTCTTCCACTTTATTGAGCAACCAATCGACGGATCGAAATCTTTGGTAATTGGCTGACCTGCAAGCAATTTTTCTATGTTCGCAATCATTGTTTTTTCTGTCGCTTTGTCCTCAGGTTTCATGGCGTTGTCAATTCTACCATGAAATACTAACTTTCGTTCTTTGTCAAACAAGAATGGATCTGGAGTGCAGACTGCACCATACCTCTTTGCCACCTGTTGGGTCTCGTCAACTAGGTACCAAAACTTGATTCCTCGTTCTTTTGCAAACTTTTTCATGTTCTCAAAACTGTCATCAGGGTACGTAACAGAATCATTACTGTTTATGCCGACCACTGCGACTTTGCCTTGGAACCTGTCTTGAATTTCATTTATTGCATCGACCTTTGCCTTCACATACGGACAGTGGTTACACATGAAAATGACTAGCAAAGCGTCGTACTTGGCAAAGCTTGCAAGCGAGTATTTTTTGTCGTCGATTCCAAGCAGCTCAAAGTCCGGGGCTTTGTCTCCTTTTTTGAGCTGGACTTGGGATTCCATTACAACCATGTTTTGCGCACCGATTTTTGCAAATAAAATTCTTGCCTCAAGAAGCCAACAATTAAAATCACGGCGATAAAGTCACTTTCTGAGGGCTGATAGTTCAGTGGTAGAATGCCCGCCTTGCACGCGGGAGGTCAGGGGTTCAAATCCCCTTCAGTCCACTCTATCGATCTTACGTTATTCGCACTGCAATGGATGGATTTAAATATGATATTTTGAAAGGAACGTTGGAATGGCAATACCAACATTTGCAGCAGAATCAATCGCTGTATGGATACCACTTATTGTCGGTTTGGCACCAGGTCTAGTTTACTGGTTTGTTATAACTGGCATGAGACACAGAAAGTAACCATTTCATTTCTTCTCTTTTATTGTTCTAATTTTGTTAAAGCTTCTAGTCTACATTGTTTAGAATATGATATTTCTTATGTGATTAACCCAGTAGTATAACTAGAATCAAATGTACAGGCTGCTTGTAGCATCGCTAGTTTTTCTGCTCTTACCACTTACTCCAATTTTTGGACAGCTAACGGAAACACCGTCGACTCTTGGCGTCAAGCTCACCTCTACTGCACCATTTAGTTACAAAGATGACGAAGGCTATACTGTGGTGATTGGTGAAGTTGAAAACACAAAGACATTTGCAGTCAAGAATGTAAAGATTTGGGTGGGATTTTACAGCAACAAAGCAGCAGGTTCAGGCGGCGCAACTCCACTTGAAACGGTCACAGGAACTACCCTGCTTGATGTAATACCAGGCAAAGGCAAATCCCCATTTATCATAAAATCAAATAGTCCAAATCCTGAGATAGCCGAAGTAACGATTAAAGTACTTGGCTTCAATTCGGCTGCAGCGAAGCAACAGGTCTTGGAGATAAAACCACAAACACTGACTATTGGCGATTTGGTAATTCTTCCTGCCACTATTACAAACGGAGGCCAGACAGAAACAACGTCAGTAAAGGTTCACCTTATTGCATATGATGCATTCGTACCACCAAGAATCGTGGGCATCAAGACCCTGGAAATAGACGAGCTTGGTGCAAAGAAAAGCGAGGATGTCGAGTTTTCTGCAAAAATTGATTATCGTGCAACATCATTCAAAGTAATTGCAGAGTCTGATGAATACCAATCAAAGATGACTGACATTACCAAGGTGTCTTTAGACACGCTGACACGGCTTGTTTCAATAAACAACATCGAGGTAACCGACCTCATTGGAGATCGTGTCTCGCAAATCAGAGTTGGTGAAACAATCCACATATCAAGTGATCTTACAATCCAGTATTCGGCGCTTACAAAACCAACTCAGCCGTATGTTTACTACGCCCAAGTCAAACAGTTTGGTGAAAAGGCACCGGTGGAGTTCATCGGAATTGCTGAAGGACAGTTCAGCTCTGCTGGTCTGCAACATGCAACAGTAGAGTGGACCCCACAAAATGAGGGTGGATTCTTCATCGAGGCGTACGTGTGGGACCCTGACGGGGTACCGCTTGCAGCACCAAGCAAGAGTGTTTCGATAGTGTTGGTTACACCATAAATGTATCGGAATGATGTGAGATCACTGGATTTGTCTTGTGGATGAATCGCCAACTCACATATTGAAGATCCGTTTGCATACTTGAAACACCACACAAAAATGATAGCAAATATTGTATGCAGCCTGTCTTGAATGTCTTTTCCGCATATCTTTTTTAATGCATGATCCAAGTTAAATCCGTGCACACCAGGACATACAAATTCAGATTGTACCCTGATCACGGCCAGTACAAAAAACTACATCAAACCCTTGAAGCAAGCAGATTTTTCTAAAACAAAATGGTAGAAAAGAAACCAAAACAACGGTTCCAGACAAGAAACGACCTTGACTATTTTCTAGCAGAGCAAAAAGAAACAGAGCCAAGGCTATACCAGAACCACCCCAAAATGCTCCCGAGGGTATCAACACAGCTTGAGGGGGCACAAAAATCACTAATCAAATCACACACAGGCAACAAAACTGGAGATTTACAATTTACCAGACTCCCAGAATGCCACACCTTCACATACAACCAGTCTGGATTTGAGCTCAAAAATGGCTTTTTGCACCTCTCCAAGATAGGCAAAATCAAG
>JBDUUJ010000093.1:0-19887 GCA_039938575.1 Nitrososphaera sp.
GCTGCCCTGACCACGAAGGGCAGAAAAACTGGTAAGAATCACACTGTATTGCTTCGTGCCGTTGCATATGAGGGGAAAATCTATTTTTCACGTCGGAATCAGAATTCCGATTGGTTAAAGAATGCTATTGCAAACCCCGAAGTTACGGTGTCATTTGAAGGCAAAAAACATTCAGGCATTGCATCACTTGTAACAAACCAAACGCTTACAAAAAAGATCTCAGAGTTAAAATATCCCGGAGAGCAACGCGCCAAAGACGCTCGCATCGTATTGCAAGTAGAACTAGACGCCAATCACACTATATGAATAATTGTGGTAACTCCTCGTTTTTCTGTTTCCACACCATTTTCCATCTCGGCAACAGATATGGTAAATGATATCAAATCGCGTTGCTGTGTATTTGTTGCATCTAAGGAAAGGTGTATGTCCATCATTTCAAATTCCTCTTGTGGCAGAGCTGTTTCATCGATGAACACCTTGGATGTCGATTCAATTCTAAATTGTTGTCCTTTATAATGCTCGATTAGTTTTGTTCTTCTTCCATTTCTTCCCATTGCTTTTACATTGATATCAATTACTTGAGGTTTTGAGCTTGTGTATCCTGCTTGTTTGTTGACAAATACTCCCAGCTGAAAAGGCTGTCCTGCAGTAGATTCAGCCATTTTTTGTATACCGTCATTCATTACCACATCTACGCCTTTGATGGTTTGTGCAATCTTGGCAATCCATTCGTTTGTCCTATGAACTACCGCTGCAATTCTTTCTCGTCTTTTTTTATCCTCGTCTGGCGGAAGCTGATACCGGTCAACCCATGCCAGATAGTCTTTTGAGATATCCTCGATGAAGTTTATGCAAGTAACTTTGTAGTCGTCAACACTGCTTGCACGCTCAGAGCTCCCATCTATTCTCATTCCATCGTAGTCCGCAGGCATTGCCATGATCACAATTATGGAACGCCTGTAAAAAACCTGCTTGATTTGTAAATTAATGAAATATAACTCTAAAAAAATTAAAAACAAATGTGAGTTTTTCTGACATTACGACAAAGCTGCAAGAAGAGCTCAAATCCAATTTACCACAGATCCAACTTTTATTGAAGAGAAACCCTGCTATGGCATATACAAAAATCACTGAAATAGGGTTTGACGTAGGGAAAAAGTACAACATACAATTGCTGGTCAACTTTCCGCAGCAGAACAAGATAAATGAATTTGATTTTTATGGAAAACGAGATCTCTCCATAATCATAGATAGACAAAAAAAGAATTTTCCTATTCCACGTGCCACCATAAAAGAAAAAGCAAAAGAAATTTTAGGCAACGTCCAAGTAAACGATGCCTACATGTATGAGGGAAAAGAGGGAGTAAGAGTGACATTTGAGAACGGCCGCATCGACATCCTGCCCCATTCACTCCACATTTGGTGTGTATTTGACGACAAGGTCACTAGTTATTGTGATTGGCTTTTGGCAAATGTCTATCAGCTTAGCTCAAGGCCGGTAAGCTCGTAGGAGTACTCTAACACGCCATCAAGATCATAATATTCTGACTTCAATGGTAATGGTACATTGTCTGCAATTAGAAAATAATTCTCCACATCATTTATCTTGTATGATACTTTGTATGTTTTGAGCTGTCCAAATTCAAATGCCTCGTCTTTGTAATCAGTAATTTTCATTTTGGGTGTGAATTTTCCAATGTATGTGGTGCCCCATTCTGCACCCACTACAAGGTATTTTGGCTCTACAACCGTATCACGCACAGACAGAACTGTTTTATCCAAGGTGTCAACGTAGGGCTTGATTCGTTCCGGTACATCAATGAAAACGTATGCTTTTCCAATCTTGAGTGTTTCATCAAAATGCTGACCGGCATCATCAATTATTAGTTGTATTTGCTGTTCATCACCGACCTGTTCTAAAAATTTCATCTTTACTGTAAAGTCCATCTCAGCAGTCTTGATGTCATATTGTAATGTTGGTTTTGTTTCAGCACCTTTTCCAATATACCATTGACTTGCGAATCGTGGAATCACGTTTTGTTCTGAACCTGGGAGTCCAGTCAGTAATGGATATGCAAGTCCTATGGCTGCCGCTCCAAGCATCACTGCTAATGGCGCTATGATTATTTTACGAACCAAGACAAATAGATGGGTTTATGACCTTAATTTGATAATTCCGTTTGAAATCAAATACTGAATACCGCCTACAAAGTCCTTGTCGCCTATTGTGCCGTCTGCCCACCAGCCTGCATTTCTTTTAATCCAGTCTGGAATTACATTGCTTCCGCTTCCAGAGCCAGATGACGTTGGTGGTATCTTGATGATTTTTTGGTTGATCAGATATTGTAATCCCTGAACAAAGTCGTTGTCGCCTATTGTGCCGTCTGCCCACCAGCCTGCATTTCTTTTAATCCAGTCTGGAATTACTATCTGTGTTGGTGGTGGCGGAGTGGTTGTCGCGCCATTTCCTGGCTGCACGTCCACATCAAATGTAATGTAACCTGCCTTTGCTGGGTTTGGTGACGCCGTCTCTGGTCCAGTTCCATATACAAATATTGCATACTTGGTCATGCCAGATTCTTTTATCAGGATGTCACGTCGTACCTGCCCTGAGGTTGTAAATAGGGTGTTTCGTTTTTCTTCATCCGCAAGAGACCTTGTAGGTTGCAATCCTCCTGCTGTCTGCTGCACCACTAAAAAGTCATAATGAATCTCGTTTTCAAACTCTTCTTGATTGACCATCCTCTTAAAGTCAATAATCACAGCCAAGTTACACCCTTGTTTTGGCTTTGGTGGTGCATACTTTACACTTACGATCATAGTGTTAGTGTTGGTGCCCTTGGTGACTGTCACGAACTCGTCTGTGTTAGTTGGACAGTTCAACGCGGCTTGTGCCTCTTCAGTGCTCTTGACATTTGCAAATGGATTGGTCTTTACATTCTGCTGGTAATCTAACAGCTCAAATCTATACTCTTGTGGAGGAACGCCTTCTGCTACATGAGTATAAGTATCTGCTTTTACCGGGAACGGAAAGTCGTCCACAACCCAGACTCTGTTGAGTTTTCCACCAGTCTTCCATGTTATCAAAACTGTGTCGTATATGCCATCTGGTACTGCAACTTTTTCTTCTGCAGTAGGTATGATCTGCTCTCCACCTATGTTTCCTATTTTGCCCCAAGACGGCATCTTAAACTGTTTTGGTCCTTTTCCTGTCAGGCTTCCAGTATCAGCTGTGGCATATGCTGAAAGCCAGACTATGGATGACTTGAATGGGCCTCTATAGGGAGAAAGATTTTGTGTGCTGCTAGTCGGCTCGGGCGCGACTTTGCCTACGTTCATAGTTCCTTTGATGATTTTTGGTCCATCATACACTACGACTTGGAGTTTCCACTGGTCTTCAGTCCCTACTTTCTGATCAGATTCAACCCAGAAATCGAGCCTAAATGGAGAACAGTCTTTGTAATCAATGTGACATAATGAATAACTAAAAAAATCACCTATTTTGAGTCCCTCGCCTACATACCAAGATCCTGGTTTGTTAACTCCACCACCCTGAAATTGAGCAAATGCAGACTGTGAAAACGTAGAGGTAATTATTGAAATTGCAAGAATCGCCACTAGAATAGTCTTCAACTAGCTATAATTCTTGCTGATCCCTAGTTAAAGGTTATTCATACAAGCTAAGCAAATATAGAGGCATTCTGAATTTTCAGATAGAATGTGCGACTGCGCCAAAGTTCACATGTACGAGGTAGAATACAAGCTGTCTGGAATGATTGTAGTGCCAACTCACAAAAACTGTGGAAACGCACTAAGCGAGACCCAGCTTGACAAGTTCCAAAAAGAATTGGTAAAGTCCTGGGGCTTGGATCCTGAAGATGAAAGTCTCATTTAGTTGATTTAAAAAATAAAACAAAAAGTAGGTTAAGCTTTATTTATCTTAACTCAGCAACAGCTTCCTTACAGATGGAAGACTTGCATTTACAATCTGCGCTGCAAAGGCAATGTCCCTGCATTTCGCAATCGCATTGAAATTCAGGATCACCGCTATCTGCTTCGCAACCGCAAGCTTGATCTACCATATGAATTGGATCATCTAACATGGTTTTAAAGGTTCTCTAGATTGCGTTGAAAACAGACTCTACGCGTAGTTTTGAATGGATGCGCTCATCTCATTTGCGAGATTATGCAGATCCTTGGCGTGTTGCTCTATTTTTGTCTGGTCATGTTCCAGATCGAACCCTGTTTTGAGAATGTGTATAAGATCTGGTCGTCTGTGGATGGTTTTTGATATTGAGAGTACGTTGGTTTTGTTGACATATCCCAGATAGAAATAACAATCAGAGAGTAACGAGTTTTTCACAAGATATTCGTATTTTTTCTGAATAATCTGTGAGTGGCTATTTTCTTCGATCATATCAGAAAAACCGATTGTTGATTTTGCCATGCGTTCAAGAAGCGATGTCGTTGCACGTTCAAGGCCGATTATTTCTGCAACCTTCAAAAAAGATTCGTTGATCTTACTTTTGTGGGATTTGCGGATGAACTCAAGCATGTGTGTTGGGCTACGCATTTTTGAGTTGAGAAGAACTAGTGCATCGCACACAAGATATGCGGCACATTTGAGCCAGACTGCGGCAAACGGATCTGTGCCGAGTCCTTGTTTTGCCTTTGTTGTGCAATATACTGCATCCACAAGACATTCTTTGATGGTCGAAGTTCGAATTTTTTCCTTTTTTTCTTTTATTTTTGATAGAAATATTCCAAGGCTCCAGTCGCTGTCAGATAGTATCACCATGTTTTCATATTTTTGCAAAGTACTTGAATCAGATTCAGCTAGTGTACCATGATGTATCCTCACCACAGCGTCGTCGACCTGACAAACCACGTCTTTCTGATTGGCACCATCAAATACCGTGATGTTGTATTCGCAGCAATCAAGCGTAGTCTTGTGTGTCTTGCAACCTCCAAGTGCGACAGGATGAGAATATAGAGCTAGTTTATCAACAAGATCTTTTGTTTCCACACCAAAATTTGTTTTTTAATTTTCTTAAGCGTTCCACTGATTAATTTTTAACCAATCAACCAATAATGAAACATAGCTATTCCTTTAAATTGCTAGAGTGTCTCGCATTTTTTAAGCTCCTGTGGTGTAGTCCGGTTAAGCATATTGCCCTCTCAAGGCAAGGATCCCGGGTTCAAATCCCGGCGGGAGCATTCTCCTTCTTGTTTAATACCCCCATCCACGTATAGTTATACACATTGCAAAGACTGTCACGTCAAAAAAACCGCGATATCATCATACATGATTACAAGGCCATAATTCAAAACATGTACAGAACGATAGAAAGGGAGTTCTCAGAAAAGAATGTGGAACTAATCAAAAAATACGACAGAGTCCTGGTCAACGAATCGCTGGCAGATTCGACAAGATCAAAAAACATCTCCACGATACTCAGCCTCACCAGACTGCTGAAAAAGGACTGGGCGGATACCACTAAGGAAGACATTGAGAACCTCATTTTCAACGTCAATCAAAAGTTCAGCGAGGACGGCCAAGAGACGAACACGACTGCCGACCACAAGAAGATTCTAAAGCGATTCTACAGGTGGCTAAAACTCGGAACAAGGAACTTTGCTGAGGTAGGCGACCCGCCGGAAACAAAGTGGATCAAGCCAAAACGAGTCAAGGACAGAATTGTCAGAGAGGAGCTGATATCCGAGGACGACACGGAAAAGCTGCTGAGGGCGTGCGGGGAGAACCTAAGAGACAGAGCGTTCGTTCACTGCCACATAGAGGCAGGCACGAGACCTGGAGAGATATTGAATCTCAGAATCAAGCACGTAAAGTTTGACAAGTTCGGCGCCATACTGCATGTTGACGGAAAGACGGGACCGCGACCCGTGAGGCTCATAAGGAGTACGCCGGACCTTGCAAGCTACTTGGACAAACACCCCAACAAGGACGACCCAGACGCGCCGTTGTGGATAATGCTAGGAAACACAAATTATGGGAAACCGCTGACCTATGCTGCCGCAAGAAAAAGAATTCTGGAAATTGTGGCAAAAGCAAACCTTGGAAAACGCGTCTATCTGAACCTCTTCAGACACTCGGAAGCAACGATGATGGCGAATTTTTTGACAGAGGCACAGATGAGAAAAAGGCACGGATGGTCGCCATCCTCAAAAATGCCAGCGAGATACGTGCATCTCGTAAACGCGGATGTGGACAGGGCCCTTTTTGAGCACTACGGCATCGAAAAAGAAAAGGCGGTTGAGGCGAGGCTCCCTCAGATTTGCAACATATGCAGACAACCAAACTCCTTCGATTCCACAAAGTGCGTCCATTGCGGAAGGCCCCTCGACATAGCTACTGCGATTAAGACGGACGACGAGGTTGAGGCGAGGTTCTCCTCGATTGAGAAGAAGCTTGAGACCTTGCTTTCCTTACTTCCTCAACAATCTCACTGATTGCCTGTCTGAGCAGCTCTACATCTGTTCCGCATTCCTTGCAGCGTGTCAGTAGCCTTCAACCTCGTAATCATAGTCGATTCTTTTGGGTTTCCGGATCCCTAGATTGGAATCGTAAGTTAAATCAAAAGCCGGCGCAAATTCCTGAACCTCGTCCACCCTGGAATTCCTGAGTCCTGAGCCGTCCAAAAGAGGATTGACCTCGTTGATGGCTGACTCGATCTCTCCCTTTTGATTTTGCATAGTCTCAATCGGTGCGCTGTCCAGACGGTTGAAGAAGTCGGAATTTATGTCACGAATCTCAGACATTATCTTCTCCGCCTCATCGAGCGTGGCGGCCTGATCAGCCTCCTTCCATTTTTCGGCTACGTACTCTTGCCTCATTTCATTTAGCTTGCCGATTTCGATTGATGGTTGCTCTGCCTTTACTTCGTTTTGACCTGCATCCTGCATTCGTTTTACCACCTCGTGTACGGCATCATCGGCAACCAGGACGATCTCCGTAGGCACCTGCTCGACGCCGTGTTCCTCGACGAATCTCTTGAAGGCGTCTTTGAGCGAGGAGTTTATCAATTTCTGTACTTCCTTTCTGTCCATCCCGATCTCGACATTGTTGATCTGGTGGCTGATCTGATATCTTTTGTAGTCTGAGGAGAACCCGGACGGACCCCTGGTTTCCGACATTAAAATGGAGTTCCTCACCTTTCTCTCGTACTCTGTTTCTGGCTGCAGCGTATGCCGGTACGGTGCCATGTAGTCCCTCGGTTTGATGTAGTCCCTTGGTCTGATGTAACCGGACCTTATCCCAGTGCCGCCAAACTTGCCTCCGGATTTACGGTTCTTGTAGTCCAATTAGTCGCTCTCTACCCCGTTTCCCGATGATTTCCCGTTTCCGTCTGTTCCGTGCTCGGAGGTGCCTTGTTTGGGCTCGTTTCCGGCGTTTTCCCGTGCCTTTATTATTCCCGCAATCAACTCCACATAATCATTTATCAATCCAATCCAAACTCTGTCTCCCGGCACGTCGTCCATCTTCTCAAGCCTGGATCTCGCAAGCTGGACACCCGACATATCCTTGTAAAGAAGAACAAGCTCGTCACAGTACCCATCCTGTATGACCCTGACCTTATTGATGAGGTCTGTCGTAGTGGTCTCAATTTCTATCACTTTCCTTTTGCCGTCTTCATCTCTGTGCACGTAGATGTCAACACGGCGGCCATTCGGTAAGTTTCTCTCTACGCTTCCCTTCCAGCCAAGCTTTCTGTGCATCCCCAAGAATAGGAACTGAAAATATCGATGAAAATACCCGGGATTTGTACTAAGAAATCGCCAGTACGCAATTCTTTGCGGACTCTTCCCGAGCGTTTTGAAAATATCGAGTGTCTTTGGCGTCAAAACATAATGTGTTCTGTTGTGAGTGAAAACTTTGAACGTTTCGATTCTGATTAAATTTTTCGCCAAAAGTAATTTTTTCATGTCGTCCAGTTTATGAGAGGACAACCCTATTCCTTCCGCAATCTGTTTTTGATACGAAAACTCCCGATCGAAGACAAACTGGAGAACCTTCCACGCGTCCTCCGGCAGCTCGGGGAGATGGATTTTGTCAGGATCCTGTTTCTGCACTCCGTTCAAAAACATTTTCGACTCTATCTCCTGCCTCTTCATCCGCAATTTTGTCAGAAGGGGTTTTGATGTTGCGAACAGTTCTGCTTCTGCGATGATCGGCTTCTCAACCATTGGGGTTTTCATCAAAAACGGCTTTTTTGTCCGTCCCGCAACATTCACGATCCACATCCCTTTGTCTAGCTTGCCAAGAATCTTTTGCTCGTCTCTTTCAAGACCAAGGGAATCTGCAAGCTGTTCTCTTATGTCCGATTCGACAACATTTCCTATTATTTTGGTACCGGCGTTTGTTTTGAACGCACTCATCACAAGATTGGGAAACTGTGTGAATGCGCATGTTGCCAGTCCCATCTCCCGGCTCTGGCTGAAGAAAATTGATAGTGGTGGTGGAGAAAAAATCGTAATATCTTTGTGTTCGTGCCCGCCGTACTGCGTCAGGTGAGCTTCGTCCATAATGAACATATGAAAATTCTCTAAGAAGTAACTAACGGGAGCAGACTTCCAGTCCGCCCTGATGTTTTTGTGCAACCGTCTGTAGTATTCCCAGAGCGCCAGGATGTTGAATAGGAAGGAAGAGACTGCCTCGTGCAGCGGTGCCATCTGTATGACGCATTTTTGTTTGAAAAGATCCTCAAGGTCAAAACCGAAATCCACGTTGATCACGTCATCAAGAAGCTCGTTGAGCAGAAACAATCTGTTGAGCGCCGTTGAATTGTACTCCTCCCTCCTCTTCGATTCGTTTTGCGATTTGAGGTACTGGTACAGGTCTTTGGAGTTGATCCTGCCGTTTTTCGCCTGATAAATTTCCTCCAGAGCCTCGAGTACATGGCTTGGGGTTGCAACGTAAAGGCCTGTGGAATGTGCTATCACATCAAGAACAATGAACCACCAGAGCCTCCTGTCCATGCCGTGCGGAATGTTTGTCCAGGGATTGTAAGCAATCTGGTTGTACTTCAACAAGCTGACATCTGGATGCATTTTCGCCAGAAAGGCGTAGTCATTTTTCCAGTCGATCACCGTATACCTTATTTTGTGATACTCAAGCTGGTTAATGAAATATATTATGAAAGTTGTTTTACCACTCCCCGCTCGACCCACTCCAAAAATGTTTTCCGTCAAGTTGACTCTCGTAAACTCGAAGGGGTAGAGCACCTGGTCACCTGCGCAGACCTGTCCAGCAACTATTCCGTCTCCCTTCGCCTCTTCCTCACTTGGAAAGCTCAGCACCGGGTTTTTCGATCTCAGAATGTGCGATGTGTACTCGGAATCAACGATGGAGTTGATGTCGTCGATCGTTGCCCTTTTCTCGTTTTCGTCAAGGTGTGGAAGTAACTCCAGTAAAGATTCAACAGAGTCTTTATCAAAATTCGGTATCTTTGAGATTTTTTCTCTTACATCATAGATGTACCCGTCTAGATCGAACATCTTACAACCTCTCAAAGATTCTCAGTGAAAGAAACGCCATCACCAAGACAACGCAACCTGCAACAGCCAACTGCAAGAATGGGGAAGGTGACACTTGAGACAGGGTTTCGTTGAAAAGAAATATCAGCGCTACCGTGATTAGCACGATTCCAAATCCGATTAGGATTTTCAGTATCGTGCCAATTGAACTCGCGTCGTACCGGCTATTGCTCGAGAACAAACCTCTTTATCTCCTCGTCAAGTTGCTGCATGTCTCCTGTTCCGCCCCACAACTGAGAATAGGCTGACAAGGCCTCGCGGCCCCTCTCGCTCACTTTGTAGCCCTGTATGATGTGACTTTCAAGATAGCCAGAACTCAGGAGAAACTGCACGATCTCCTTGACGTCGTTCTTCGGAATGCCAGTAATTCTGCGGATGTCACCGTGATTTCTTATGCCGTTGGCGTGGGCAAGCAAGACCTTGAATCCCTGTCTTGAAAGCGGATAGATTCCTCGCAAACAGTCAGGGCAGATCACTTGCTTTCTGAAATCTATTGAGCATCTTTCGTCGAGCTTCTTGCTGCATTTCTTGCAGATTGAAAATGCTGACAGTTGATGCCCGCAATGATCACACACTGGGACGCGCTTGACTTTCACCATGCCGTTTTCCTTTGACATTTCACTGCTTTCGAGTTGCCCTTCCTCAGATATTTCCGTCCTTTCTTCCTTGATGATCTTCTTCTCCGTCACGCCGTTGCCTTCTAATTTTGAAAGTCTCGACTCTATTTGATTGAGCTTGCTCAATATCTCCTCATCCGCTGTCATTCTTCTTCCTCCTGAATTTTTTCTTCAGTTTCTTGACGAATTTTTTTGTTGTCGACTCCGTTGACGACACCATTTTTTCTTCCTCCTCTTTGAGCCAGTTCTGATAGTCGCAAGTCGGACAAAGTTTTCGCTTCGATACATTGAGTCTGCTTAATTTCAGAGTGTCAAAATATCTCACCAGATTAAAGTTGAATTCCTTGCCAAGAATGAGTTGGAGGGTGATTTTGGCCATGACGCTGCCTGGAATCGAGATATCCGCAAACATTCCCTGTGCCTGTTTCAGCTCCCCGTCTTCAAGACCGTATTTTCTTTTGAGTGTGTTCTGATCAATTGCTGTGCTTGTTAACTGGAAGATACAATCAAAACATGCGTGGTCCTTTCCTGGAACACAGAAAACATACGCGCTCTTTGCTCCTGCATAGATCCCACCGTAGACTGCCGGTTTGTTCAGTTCAACGCAAATTGAATTAATGTGGAAATTCAGCTCCGGATTTCCCGACGACGCGACTATCATGTCGCATGACTCTATCACCGCGCGCAAGAGCTCGGCGTTTTTGATCAGGTCGTCATCGACGGTCAAAACATTTGCCAAAGGATTGTGAAACTGGATGTACTCGGAAAGTATCGCAGTCTTTGGTTTTCCTATCTGGTTAATTCCTCCTGTGTGGCGCACTACATTCACAAGTGAAAACTCGTCCATGTCGCAAAGGACATACTCGCCTATGCCGCTCCCTGCAAGTCCTGCAACAACGGCAGATCCCAGCGAGCCGCATCCAAGCACTCCCACTCTGATTTTTTGAAGCTTTTCATTGTCGGTGAACTTGCTTATCCGCGCAAGCAGGTCTTCCTCGCTGAAGTCGTCTGGGATTACCTGGTATGGTATCTCCTTTGGCGAGTCGCCGTTGAGACCGAAGAATCTTATCTTGCCTGTAGATGACAGCACGCCGATGACGAATAACGGCCTGAGTTTTCTTGCGCGCTTGAGCTGATTTATGTCGATGTCGCTAGGAGTTGGTTCTGATGGCCAAGGGTGCGAATGTAAATCAGCAAGGTACCTGACGTCTTTGTCGACAGCAAGCTCATATTCAAGAATTTTAGAAATTTCCTTTTCATCTGTCGTGAAGCTGACCGGACCCCTCTCAGCCCTGGGGCCAGCCTTGATTATTTTTGTTACAACACAAACTTTGTTTGGCCTGATCTTTCCAAACACCGATACACCTGTCTCGTTTCCTTCCTTTGCATGCTTCATGACGTCATTCTGGGCAAACTCCAGCTGACTTTTCCTGATCAGAATTTTTGTCGGATTCAGTTTATCAGGACCTCCAAAAATTTCTGTCGTTCATCTGTTGCAGAATTCTGTTGATTTCTTTCAGAAGATCATTGGTGTTGTTGGTCTGTCTTACGTAGTAATTTGGGCCTCTTCCATACATGTCGTTGTAGTAGTCGTGCAGCCAGAAGCACATCTGTACCGCTACCTTCAGTGCACTCCAGTCTTTGGTCCAGTAGTGGATATAGCACGGCCGGTTCCTTCCGTACCAGTGCCCCTGCATGTATCTGTGATCAAGATCCGGATAATCCACCATCACGTCCATTTTTACATGCGGATGCATGCGGTTATAGATTAGCCTGAGCTTGTGCTGGATTCCGTTGATGGTAGGATAAACGACAAAGTAAAGATCTCCTGTTTCATAGTCCTGTTGAAGGCTGACAGGGAACACTCTGGGAAATTTTTTCATCTCCTTCAACTCCAAGACGAGCCTTCTTGCGCCGTCCTCTGTTTCGAAGAACTGGTTGTGACGCCCGCCTATGTTGACCAAACTGCCATTGAATATAATAGAAAAATGGGTTGGAGGGGAACACGCGCCGTAGGTGTGCTTGTCCATTTGGAGGCTCTCCGGTGGTATAGCCTCCACGTCGTCTTCCCTATCCAGGTCTATGATCTTGCCAGACGATGTTAGGATTCTTTTTCCCATCAGTTCCCACCTTTCCCAAATTCTGGGTTCTGTATCTCGTGTAAAACAATGTCCTGTTCGGTGAACCACACAACCTTCTCAGGGTTTTCTTTCGGACGCTTTTCCTCCAATGCACAAAGGACGGCATAGCCGAACTGCTCTATTTTCGAGTCCGGTTCGTCTATGTCCCTTGTGATGATTTCTATCGTCCTTACAGGTTCCTCATATTCTTTGAATTCTCCGGTTCCATTCCTGCTTACGTATGCGCCTATGCCTGGCGGAGAGAACGTAGCGCCCCTGAACAGCTTCTTGGCAACCATCATCACCTTTTTCATGATCTCGTTGTTTTGCACCGATTCGAAGGAAACAGGGAGATACAGAACGTACCTTTTGCCTTTTACTTCCTGCATTGAATTCTGTTTTGAGTTCATTGGTGACTATAAGTCACTTTGAAAGTTAAACAGGAGCATATTCTACATCCGAGAAATTTAGGAACAACGTCGCCACCGAAAAGGGCTTAAATGTTAGCTGCCCAGCTAAAATTATGCCTAAACCACCTTCGATACTGGTGATGTACGGCCGGCATTCTGCCGAACTCTACGCTAACTAGATGAGGAAACGATAGGCGTCCAAGAGATCGGCAGAAGGATAGGAAAGCTCGGCATAGAAGGGGTCACCACTGCAGAGATTCCAGATCCTAACTATCCAAAATATTATCTGTTGAATGTTTTCATGCCAAAGGAAATCCGCCTCAAGACCTCAGGCGGTCTTGACCCAGAACAATATCAACAAAAATTGTTTGACGAGTCAAGAAGATACATCATAAAAAAGATCAAACAAACGGGAAAATCGTACGACATTATATTTGATCTGCATGACAACACATCGCATCCCGACGTGTGGAAGTATGAGGAAACGACTCTCAAAGAAGACAACTGGGGAAAAAAGACTGAGGAAGGCTATGTAATCAGCCCGCTGGCCGAGCATATAGGGATGTTTCATTATGCCAACCCGAAACTGGAGATCTTACTCAAGTCTTTCAGACCAAGGATCTACCCCAAGATACCATATGTAATCGACACTCGTGTGCTGTTGACAGACAACACAATAGGATTGGAATATTTTCCTGCAAGGTTCGACAAGTGGACCAAGGAGGTGCATAAGCTTCCTGTTACAAAGGGTTTGCAGTTCCTCACAAGGTTGCTCTACCATGTGAAGGAAACCTACGAGTAGGGCAGATTCTCAAAGTATTCTGACTCGTAAGCCCACTTGAACATCCGCTTCTTGGACAGCCCGTCGAGCTTGTCAAAGTCTTTGAACAACAAATCCAGGAGTTCCCTCAGTCGCTGTTCGGTTTTTTTAATCTTCTCTGTTTTTCTTTCCGACGGAACTTCGAGTTGGTATGATCTCAAATTATGATATGTTTTTTCAGCTTCAGGCACAACTTGAGCCACCATTGCCTCTGCCTTCAAATTGGTTACAGTGTCGATTATGATCTCCCGATACTGTAAAAGCTGGCGGTAGAACGTAGGCGAATACGGCTCCCACTGAGTATGCTCGTATGAGCCGTGGATGACCCTCTTTATCCACCCCATATCTTCCAAATCCTTCAGTCTCCTGATCAGGGTGGGTTTTGATCTTGACATCTCAATTGCATCTAGATGTTCTTTGAGCTCGCCCACATAGAAAGGTCGTTGGCTCTTTTCAAGAAGTTTTATGATTTCATAATTTACATTATCAAGTAACTTGCGAACAACCTTTGCATCATTAGTTTCTTTTTTCAATCTAAGATATGTTATTAGTATATATTCATAAGACACAATGTTCTTGGAAAAATGAATATTGTTCCAACTAACTAATAGACAAAAAACTATTCTTGATTTGATACCTAAAGATGGTAGAGTTTCAACTAGTAATTTGCAAAAAATGTCACAAATTGGAATGAATGTGCTGAGTAAAGAACTCAAAGTCTTAGAAAAAAGAAATTTAGTTAAACGTATAGTCGATACTTCTCGTAGACCTCCTGGCACTTTTTATAGTCATAATAAAACCAGATTCCATTTTGAGTTAGATGAAAAATTTATCAAATCTCATTTTCTGTGGATTCAAAGAAAACAAAATCATGACGGATCATGGAATGAAATTAATCACGATCTAAAAGATAGATTAAGTATTATAAAGCAAAAAATTGTCTACACAAATCAAATATTAAGATTATTTGATGTTGCAGGAAAACATAATCTGAAAGCTGCAAAAACAGCTAGCAATTTCATTGAACATGCTCCCACAATACAAACAACAGAATATGATTATTCATTGCGCTTCTATCCATATTATTATTTTAATAATAAATATCAAGCAAAAAAGGCAGTTGAAGAAATAGCCCAAAGCCAACGAAAAAGTGGAATATCGGAATCCAGAAGATATCTACAATTTTGGTTTGCTCTTCTTTATACCACCGAAATTTTGTATGTTTACGATAAAGAGACATTTAGAAAGGAAATCGATCGAGCTACGAATGTGATTTTGCGTAATCTTGATGAAAGCAATTGGGATGACAACCCTTCGATTACGTCATGGGCATTAAGGATTTTGAAATATACTAACAAGTTAAACAGATTGCCAGATACTGATGGAAGTAAATCAATCGAATGGCTTGATAACAAACTAAATGGAAGTAAATGGGACTTAGATTTCGAACCTCCAAAGGATACTATAACCCCAGAAATAGCCTGTGATTTTACAACCACATCGCACGTGCTGATTAACTTGATTGAATTGACTGATATTATGAATGATGACCAAATTGAAAATTGTATCAAAAGACCGTTTCAATGGCTTAAGAGACAATCAAGTGGAAACTATTTTAATGGTAGGACAAAGCCCGATCCTTATGTGACTTCTCTTGCGCTTAGAGCTCTGATAAAAGTTACAAAATTCGTAAACTGATTAAATATCTCTAGCCATTTTATGGAATGTGATTTCAAATCCTAGATCTTTGTAAAATTTTATTGCGGCTTTATTTTCCTTTTTCACTAAAAATTCTACTGTTGATGCTCTTCGGTCTTTAGAAAATTTAATTGCTTTCCTCATTAAAGATTTTCCAATACCTTGATTTCTATACTCTTCCTTTACACCTAGGTTGAAAACCCAACCTCTTTTTATGGACCGTATGGCTGCATCTACATATAGAAAGAGGTAACCAACTATTTCTCCTTTTCTTTCAGCTACATAAATTAAGTCAGATCGCTTGAATGCAAAATTAATTAATTCGTGCGCAAATGGTTCAAGACCGCCTTTTTTCAGTAAAATTCGTTTTTTTTCATTTTCTCTCACAACTTCTTTAAACAGAGGGAAAATTTTTGGAATGTCTCTCTTTGTTGCTTTACGTATCTTTATTGGGATTAGCAAATTCTTTCCACGGTGTTGAATTGCTATTTTGGTCAATGAAAATAAAGTAGATTTGATCTAGATAACTTTTACAAAAACCAAAAAATTGCAGGTCAGATTATGACCTGCGTACTCATATACGCGATTAAAACAAGCGGAACCCACTTGCCAATCAACTTTTTGATATTTCGCAAGTCTATACACCAGTTAAAATTTCCGCCAATTTGGTAAAATGGGAAAAACAAAAAAGGGCGGGCGTCAAATGACGACCCGCGCCATCTTGCCGTTCTTCCGCACCTCCGCCCTGTACTGTTCTATCAACTCGTCCATCTCCAGTAGGATGCACTTTGAACCAGGTAGTCGTTTGCAAACCTCAGAAACGGCTTTGCCCGTATCTCGATCGGCCTGCCGCTAAACGCCTCTGCCAGACCCTTTAAGACGAGGTAGTAGACGGAGTTGATCTTCGAGTAGGGCACGCAGGAAGACATCTAGAGTTTCCCCGCCCTCGTCCTGCCGAAGACTTGGAGCGCGAAGTAGACCCTCTACTCGTATTCGCACAGTCCGAACGCCGCAAGCTTTTCGACCATCTCCATTCTCCTGCCGTTGATTTAACATGCTGTCCTCCTCCTATCCAGAAAAGAGGGGTTCTTCACCCCCCCCCCCCTTTCGACCCTCCAGAGCGCGATTCTTCCCAGAATCTTTCTCTTCTTGGGGTCCTTTTCCGCCGACTGTATTATCCCGGTCAGCACGGGCTGCTTTGTTTCTGTCATCTCGAATCACCTCGTCAGTTAATTTTGGAGCCGAGCCATCTCCGTTTCAGCGACGGTCGTCCGAGGTGAGGAGCGGGTCGGCAGGGGCCGACCGAAACGGAGAATGAGCGAAGGCGGAAAATAATAAAAACAAATTTGCTGTTATTATCATATGAGAATCCATTTTGGTGATATTATCAAAGATGATGTTTTTCAACGATTAACAATAACAGAACAAGAAATAAAAAATACCATTATTGGTCCCGACGAATTTAAAAAAATACCATTAGACGCAAATACTCAACTGGTATTATTTCTAAAAAAATTCAACACGTACTATCTGTTCGTCGATACACATTGGAGTGGTAGTGATTGTCATTTTCAGTCTGCCTTTAAATTACCACTCAGTTTCGTGGACAAATTGAAAAGCAAAGAGCCTCTAGTGATATTAGAAAATCTAGCAAACCGATGCGGTCTTACGATACAAGTAGGTGGTACTGACAAAGGCAAGTTCATTACGGGGGAATCGTTTCCTGTTGGAACTAACCTAAACCCACAATCATTGGTAAAAGGCTGGAATCCTGAAGATCACGCCTTTATTCAAAACTTCATGTTTCGTGTTCGTCAAGTTGGTGACAGTACAATAGTTGACATTGCAATGGCATATTGCATTGATGTTGAAAAATATCTGGAATGGTTGCATTCACAATAAAGGCAAGATATGAAAACTACCTTTAATTCCTTTTTTCTTATAAACTTAGATCGAAACGGAGAATGAGTGAAGGCGATCCGCCGATAAGAACAAATCATTCCCCGTTATAACCAAAATCATGTTAGACAATGAGTCGATGAAAATAGAAAGAACACGGGTTGCAAGAGTGACTATTCCTTACAGTATAATTGGGACTCCAGACAAGAGAAATTGCCAAAACTGCGGCCATCCAGTAAGTGCTCACATGACAAGTATGGTGAGATGGTTCCCTGCATAAGTTGCAAGGATGGAGAACGTTGCACGAATTACCAATCAGAAGCACAGTGATATGATTTAAGAAACATATGATGAGAATGAGCGAAGGCGAGCGATCGCAAAATAATCTTTATCCGCAACAAGAGCGAAATGTAAACAATGGGCCACTTTGCGGAATTAGTAATATGTGATTTAAAAGAAGACGAGAATGGAATAATGCCACAGATTGAAATAACTCGGTTCCGTGACAATACTTTTATCTCATGGCAATCTGAACAAATTCCTTCTAAAAGTGAATGGCAGGGCCTTGCTCATCAAACGATATTTCTAAAAAAAATGGGCGAGATCTTGATAGAAACAGCTACATGGCAAAAAATATGGTCAAGAAAATAAAATCTGGAATCATAAGAAAAAGTGAAAAATATGAATTTGCTCCTCACTTTGAGCATCTATCTTCTAAAAGTCTCATGCACGTAGTGCTACCAAATCTCTACATACCCAGCAAAGGTTCTTTCAGGGAATTTGTTCCGCATGTAAAAAAGAAGGGCAAACAGATAGCCCTAACATGGCCTTTCGAGCGCCGAGTAAAAGTCAAATTTTATTTTCATAAGGTCAGCGAACGAGAGTTCAAGAATTTCAAGGTAGATGGAATGGATCTTGAAGTAAAATTGGATCCGGAATTACGTGAAAGATTACAAGCGGGTGGAGAGACCATAAGAGATGAGGCAAAGGATTTTTGTGCCAGTGTCACTGCGAAATTCATAAAGGAATACGCATCATGATAAAATGAATGACCGAAAAGGGCAATGAACGAAGGCGATAAAAAACACAAGTTTCAAGGAACAGAAATTGACAATGATTGAAATATCAGGTCATGATATGTGATTGGAATCTATGAAATTCTAGCGTATTTTCGGATTGGATAGTAAAATTTCTGATTTCCATGCTGAACCTATTATTTTTGATAGTTCTGAAAGACTGCTAATAACGAAATCTGGGTTTTCTCGTAACATCGTGTTTTTGTCAGGATAACTACAATCCCTACATATTGCAATTGAAACGACCCCGGCCTTCTTGGCAGCGATAATGTCTTCCTTCATATCTCCGACGTAAATTGATTTCTTATTTTTCGAATTTATTGATGTCAACGCATGCAATATGGATTTGGGAGATGGTTTTTGTTCTGATGAATCTTCAAGTGAAACTATTTTTGAAAAGTATTGTAGGAGATTGTGGCTTTCAAGAAATGATTTTATGGTCTACCCTGGAGTCTGGGAAACTATACCGATGTTTGCAATCTTGGAGAGAGTTTTTACAACTGGTTTGGCATAGCTGAAAGCTTTGATGTGATGATCGTACCTTTTAATCAATTTTTTGTAAAGTTTCAGACATTTTACTTTAGCAACTTGTTCGGGCATCCCAGATCTACAAAGATTTTCCAATATGGCAGACCAAAAATTCCTCTAAACTCTCGCAGAGTAAGAGATCTTTTTCCATAAAACACCAGAATTTCACATACTGTAAGCCATGTTGCAACTAGATCGTCCGTTATTGTACCGCTAAAATCAAAGAGGAAGGTGTGGATTACCAAGAAGGTACCTGTAAGTCAACCTACTACGTTACTTCCTCTGCCTGACCACAGATTTTGCAAAAGGCAATCTTTGTTAGTTTGTAATCAATGTAGGCGACCCCAAACTGCCATTCGTGCTTGTGATCAATTTTTGACATTGATTGTATTATATCTGGAAAATCTGTTAAGGTGTGACCTAGGTTTTGGAAGAAAAAAACATCAATTGGAAAAATATCTATTAAAGAATATAATCACTCAGTATACCATGTTCTGGAGATATAATCAGTTGATGACATTCAGAATTTAGTTCTGCTACCTTCCACATCCATTCTCTTGGCTTACTTTCCTTACCTCGTATTTCAACCGCTAATACATCGCCAGTGATGTATCGGTATGTAGTAGGGTGGCCAGCTCTAGTGTAAATCACATGATGTTCATGTGGCATATTTAATTTGCTCATCAGGGTTATTTTTAAATCATATGGGAATCTTCCTTCCTCACATTTTACATAAATCTTTAGAACTGCCAATCCTGGAAAGAGGGTTCTTAGATATCTATCAATTCTGTAATCAGGATTTTGACTAAAACTAAGTTCACTCTTTTTATTACTTCTTAAAATACAGATATTAGCCCTGATAATTTGTCTGATGTATTTTTGCCCAACACGTTTTTCTTCTTTAAAGATACTACCAGAATAATCTTTCAAGACGTTTCCTACTGAATATGGATTCAGAGTGTTATTGGGACCGTAACGTGCAACACATTCTATTAAAGCACGTTGTTCGTCAGTAAGACTTGATTTGTGTAATTCAACAATTTCTCGTATAAAACAAGAATATGGCTTGGAATATTCTGATTTGATTAGATTATTGATAAAGCCGCCACTTACTGATTCATTTGTTTTAGATACCCTACTATCTAGGAGTTTATCTTGTACCAT
>JBDUUJ010000094.1:0-24510 GCA_039938575.1 Nitrososphaera sp.
TCATGGGCATCAGCCTAGAAGGCTTTCAGTTAATGCAGTGAAGTTGAATGTGGATTTTCGGCCACTAATCCTACGAGTCGATGAAAGCAAGTTGGTCAAAGTCACCTGACGAAGACTTGTCAGAACCGTTTTTCAATATATTGTAACGAATATTTTTCGCTTCTTAATTCATCTATTAACACTTTTGTTTTTGTTGCAGCACGCGAAATCATTTCAAAATATTTTCTTGTCTCATCGTCAACGAATTTACCTAAACGTTTTGTGAGCAGCTCGTTTGCGTTTGAAATCACACATATTGGATCAACCAATTCGTTGATCAGATCCGATCTCTTGTTCATTTCCTGGCCTACGAGGTTAGCTTTTTTCTTTTGTTTTAGGTTCTCGCAGTACACTGTATTGTACCCCATCATTTTGTCTTCACTTTACGTGGCACAATCATGAGCTCTACTTGCTTGGATTTGTTCCACAACAATGTACACAGACTGAACATGTTGCGGACCATCTCTGCCGAATTGGTGTGCATTACAGAATCGTTTTCGTCGTTTAGGTCCATGGATGTATTTAGTGCCCCAGACATGATCAGCTGCTTGTTTTCTTCTACAATCATCCTGCTCTTCGACGGTAACTTTCCTAGCCGGATTTCCGTCGGATTGAGTCGGTCTACAAAAACTAATTCTTTTTGGCTGGAAATTTCAGTCAAAATTCGCACTTCGGTGCCATTTTCTTTTAGTAACTGAATCCTCTCAGGAATCGCAGTATGATACATCCTCATCAAGTCATCCGAAGGTGCGACGATGTAAACTATACCTGATGCTTTTTGAAGCAATTTGCCTATTCTGGAATATATGTTCGAGCGGCCCTGAATTATCACAAACGATGATACTTCTTGTATATCGCATTGTTTTGTGATCACACTTATGTCTTGCACTATTTTCTGGGAAAGATTCTTCATGGTAGTTATTTCGTCCTGCTTTCTTTCCACGATTATTTGAAGTGCTTCAGCGGGAGACACTGCGGAGCATAGAGTAGGGTTGGAGAATGTAGTTGTCACCACACCCATGTTTCGCAGTCTATTTAAGGCACGATATGTTTTGCCTCTGTCAATATCTAATTTTGATGAGAGTGCACCAACGGAAACTGGGCCGGTCTGTAGCAATCCCATATACACTTTGGAGTCTATTTCTTCAAGGCCGAAAAAAGCCAATGCTTCAATCATTTCTTTTTGATTCATGGAATAATCCCCAATCTCCATTTACCGAATAAAATATGAGATATTGTCTGTTCAAAATAGACAGACAATGACCTAATAGATCCAGCCTAGCCCCAATTTCTGAAAATTATATAATTGTGGATTTTTGCACAATAATCAACTTGGAGATAATTATTGAGCCGTGGAAACGCCTTGTCATACACGAGGTAATTGAATACAATTTTGAAGACTGGATGAGACAGATTGCATTTAGCAGCAAGACTGCTGGCGGGGCCATTCCTACCATCAACTGGGCAAACGGCATCGTCTTTCAGTCATTTAATTTCCCAGATACAAACTCAATAATAGATGAAAAGCTCAAAGGTATTTTGCACTGGTCCTCCGTCATGTTTGCATTAAAAGAAAAATATGAAAAACAGATCATAAAAGACAACGCAACGATCAACCTCATCGACGTGAGTGTAAACGAAGTCTTCAGAAAACTTGCAGAAAAACTAAAGGAATATTCCACAAAAAAATAACCGCTCATAATGACAAATTTTGTTGCTGAAATTGTAACACGAAATTGCTGGGAAAAAGATCATACATAATACGTTTTTAACGAATTTAGGAATGATACTATGCAAAAACATTTGAGTTTCTGCACAACAACTTATTTAGCAACAAGATTCTACATTATGAGTGAAAATAACAAGCAATTATTCTAAAGCTTTAGAATGTTGCGATTAGCAAAGCCCGATTAGCTTAACCTACACACAAATAATCAGTGAAATTGGATAAAAGCCCTAATAAGTCAAACTCACATATACATAACTGATGACTTTATCACAGGCTAAATGTCCTTCGTGTGCCAAAAACACACTCCAGACCGACATGACAACTGGTGAGATGTATTGTAGAAATTGTGGCTTTGTTGCGGCGGAAAAACTCGAAGAATCAGGTCCAGAATGGAGAGCCTTTTCAAACGATGAATCGGATCGAAGTAGAGTGGGAGCAGGCACGTCACTTACAATGCACGACATGGGTTTGTCAACAGTGATTGGCTCCACAGACAAGGATGCCACTGGTAAACCGCTGTCTGCTTCAATGAAGAGTTCAATTGACAGACTCCGAACATGGGACAGTAGAACCCAAGCACATACATCAGCGGATCGAAATCTCCGACAAGCATTAAACGAGCTTGGAAAGATGAAAGACAAGATGGGCCTTGCGGACGCTGTTATTGAGAAAGCGGCATACATTTACAGAAAAGCAATGGAGAAGAAACTCGTAAGGGGCCGTTCAATTCATGGCTTGATCGCAGCTTGTCTATATGCAGCATGTAGAAATACTGAAACACCAAGGACGCTAGACGATGTGGCAGAAAGCATCAACATAAGGCGAAAGGACGTAGCAAGATGCTACAGACTCATATACAAAGAACTTGATCTTAAAATGCCTGTTGCCGACCCAACGAAGGGAATAGCAAGGATAGCAAGCATGGCAAATCTAAGTGAACGAACCAAAAGAAAAGCCATTGAAATCCTAAACAAAGCAAAAAAGATCGGCATGGTGGCCGGAAAAGATCCTATGGGGCTTGCAGCCGCAGCACTGTACCTTGCGTGCGTATCAAATGGTGAGATCCGTTCCCAAAAAGACATCTCTGTTGCAGCAGGCGTAACCGAAGTTACCATTAGAAACAGATGCGTTGGCTTAAAGAGCCTCTTGGACAACTAGAGATTTAAAACGCTCCAGGATGTCAAAATCATGGACATATCTTGGTCAGAGTGGCTTGATTTTAATTCAGAGCAGGCATCAAAGATTCCAGAGTCACCTGGCGTATACATGATGCATGCTGCAATGAAGATCTTGTATATAGGCGGCACCGGAAACCTCAAAAAAAGCATTACAGACGCACTGACAACTAGTTGTGTATGTGAATCAAAAAGATTCCGCTATTTTGTGACAAACGACTACGATTCATTAAGCAAAAGCCTCCTCACCGAATATAAAGAAAAACATAGTGGAAATCTGCCAAGATGTATGTAGACATTTCCGTCTTTTGCTCCCCCTTAGCATCAACGTTGAACGGATTTGATTTATCTTTCGTATCTTCCAAGTTATTGCCTCCTTATGTCTTCGGTTTTCTCAGAAGTGAGTTTGCCAAAACGTGCTCTCCCATCTCGACCACACCATTCCATTACTGTTAGAAAAAATATACAAGAAATCAAGCTAGAATCCATAATAGAAATAAACAGAAACCGCAGAAACACCACCATATCCACACCGCAACAACCCAGATCTGGTGGTCTGAGAACAAAAAATTGACAGCTATAAAATCTCTAACAGCTTGTAATTTTTCTGACTACACTAAACAATCATTTGTAGACAACGGATAATTTAGTGCCTAACTAAAATAATGTTCAAAAGACCACTTTAATGCATTGTTCGTTGTTTGTATCAAGCAAACATACACAACAATACTAGCCAGGAACAATATACCAACATAGGTCTGATGGACCAAATGCCATAATTCTCCCTTGCCAGACCATGGTATCCCAACAGGTCCTTCAGAACCATTTTTTACATTTGAACAAAAAACTCAACTCAGCACTGTTTATTTTTTTGACACTGTATAAGATAAAATACGATGCCAGTATAACAGTACAACATGTCCAATAAAAAAACCGCAGATGTTGAACAAAAATACGACAGGCTTACCCACATAGGAGAACTCACCTCAAGAATAACTCACGACATGAGAAACTCACTAACAGTCATTATCAATTATGCCACAATGGTTAGAAAAAATTCAAAAAACAAGCTTGATAAAAAATCACTTGATCAGCTCTCACTTATTGAAGACGAGGCAAGAAAGATGTACCACTTAATCGAAGATGTCTTAAATTATGTAAAGCTGCCTCCGCTCAAGTTACAAAATTATTCGCTACACGATATTTTGAAAAAAGTCATAGAGACCAACCAAATCTCAGACGACGTAGAGTTCCACCTACCAAAGAACAACCCACAGATAACATGCGATATTGACAAAATGGAGGTGGTCTTTAGCAACCTGATCACCAACGCCATTGAGGCAATGAACGGCATTGGCACGATAACCATTTCCGCAAAAGAAGACAAAGACGAAGTCACAATCGAGATAGAAGACTCCGGCCCTGGGATAGCTGATGAACACCTACCTCGAATATTTGAGCCGTTATTTACAACAAAGGAAACAGGCACTGGACTTGGACTTGCCAGCTGCAAAAACATCATAGAAAGACATCGAGGAACAATCTCTGTAAAAAACAATCCGACTACTTTTACCATCAAGCTCCCAAAGACGCAGAAAGCAATTAACCAGTAGCTCTCTTTTTTCGCAAATAAAAATACGTACCAAGTCCTGCCGCAAATACAGCAGGTACACCATAATACAAAAGCCCATTGTCTTGTGTCCGTGTATCGATTTTGAGTATAGCCTGTTGTTTTGGATTTTCAAATCCGCTAATCAGAATCTTGGTTTGTGAGGAACCATCGATGGCAAATGCGACATGCCAGTTCCCATACTCGTCCATACTTTGAATGAATTCTACTGGCTTTTCGTTGACAAAGACATCGAATTTCTCATTATCAGATGTCTTTGGGAACTCGAAATTTACAAACGTAGGCACTTTGAACGAGTTTATACCGTCAATGTACAGTTTGGTACCAGTTTCATCAAAGCCCACCACTGTAAATGAGGCGGTAGAATCATACCTAAAGTCAAAGCGTTCTCCGTTTCTGAGTGCATACAGTGGCACTATGGTCTCATCACCTATTGCAAAACAACTATAATAATTGACATCATCTGCAAACAATGGATCAGGATACATCGTAAATTCAATTATTTGTCCAGGCTCTATCTTGTCTATCACTTCAATATTTTTCCCAACATCCAAAAAAACATTTTTGTCGCCGTGAATGGTGGCATACACTTTGACACCATATTCTGTAGCATTACCTTTGTTGATGATCCTCCCAGTGAGATGACCGTCTAGGTGTTTTTTGAGAGTTTTATCGTAGATCACTTCGACGTTCGATTGAGTCACACCGTTTTCTTTTTGGAAGCTCACAATTGGGTCTTGGAGATATGCATCAGGATTAGTAACTTGCGGAATTTGGATCTTAAATGGGATGTCCTTGTTTGGTAATACCGTTGGTAGCTTTTGTACTATTGTGATTTTATCACCCGCATCAACTACTATAGTTATCGTCGGCGTGATCGCATAGTTTTCAGTATTTTTGACTGCACCCACAACAGTGTAAACGCCTTGCGAATCAAAATAACCCACATACTCGTTTTTTGGCACCCATACATCTGCGAATGCGGGCATGGTAAAAAGTACTAAAAACAAGGATGCCAATATTACTGACAACATGTTTGGGAATGGTATTTTTCACATCTTAAACTAATCTAATATTTTCAGTTCTGATACTGCTCAAGTATCTTCAGTACATTGAATGGGAATTTTGAAAAGTCCATGTCTTTTTCCGCAGAGACCAAAAGTATCTCGTTTTTTAGTGGGAAGCTCATTACTAGTACCTTGTCCCTATACGACATTGCAAATCTAACCGGTCCAAGTTCGGCGTCAAACTCTTGCCTCATCCTGACCCGAAGCGCAAGCTCAAGATACAGCATTTCGTCCTTTTTTTCATCTTCAAGTGGGGCTTTGCCGTCAATCATTCCGCCTGCTATGAGTTTGCCTTTGTTGTTAATTAGACCCACAAAGCGGATCTTTGAGTCCAATTTCTTGACTGCGTCGCAGACTTGTTCCTTATCCATTAGTTACCACCACAAGATTGATTTGAGCCATATTAGAAGGGCGATCTTTTTATTATGAAAACCCATATTTAATTAGCATGTCACAAGACATCAATCTCCCGCTTGATTATTTCAAACACGTTTCATTGTTCTGGACAGATCTGCTACACCTCATGTCAGGAAAGCCAGTAGCGCTCACTTCAGTTGGACCTATGCGGAATTGGACAAACGACATAAAAAAGATCTCAACTGAATTAATAGAATCATATGAAAGCATGGTGGAATTTAACCAGAGATTAATTGAATACTACAAGCAGCTTTCAGAGACATGGATTGAAGCGCAAAAAAAGGTAGATGCCAAAGCAACAAGCCTTCCAAGTGACGCCGAACAGCTTGAGGCCTACAAGCGAATCTGGATTGACATTTTTGAAAACGACTTTACACAGTTATTTGACTCTGAGAGATTTGGTCAAAATTACGGAAAGCTTGTGTCAGCAGAGCTTGAGCTAACAAAGCACTGGGAAAACATCCTAAATGTTGCTCTCCATTCATTGCGCCTTCCGACAAGAAAAGAAATTGACGAAGTTTACAAAGAAATACACCAACTCAGAAAGCGTGTGACCAAGCTAGAAAAAGAGGCAGCAAATGCACAACGACACAATTGATCCAAAGCTAGTTCAAGAATTCCTCACATTTTCAAAAAATGTGGCTGATGCGCCAAAACTTGTGCCAGCTCCAGATGAGATAACACTCGAATCTAGCCCGTATGATGTTGTATATGAAGAAGATAAGGTCAGATTGCTCCACTTTCGTCCACTTGTTGAAAGACAAATCAAAGTTCCACTCATCATAAGTTATGCGATAATCAACAGGTACCACATCCTTGACATTCAACCAAAGAAAAGCTGGGTCAGAAAGATGTTAGAAGGCGGAATAGACACTTACATGATAGATTGGGGAAATCCATCTAACATCAACAAGTATCTTGATTTTGATGATTATGTAAACACCTACATGGACAATTGCGTCGAGTATGTAAAAAATGAGACCGGCAACAAGAATATCTCTGTACAAGGATACTGCACTGGCGGCACTATTGCGACAATTTATGCAGCATTGTATCCGCAAAAGGTGCGAAACCTCATAGCTACGGCGCCAGTCATAGATGGTTGGAAGGACATCACAGTGGTGAGCAATATGGCAAAGCACATCGATGTGGATAAGCTTGTAGACACCATTGGGAACATGCCGCCTGAATTCATGTATTACTGCTTTTCAATACTCAAACCATTTGAGCAAGGACTAGAAAAATATTACAAATTCTTTAAAAACATACACGATAAAGATTACGTAGATAGTTTTCTCAGAGTTGAAAAATGGCTAAGTGAGACTCCACCCATTCCTGGCGAACTATTTAGACAATGGATCAAAGATGTATATCAAGAAAACCTGTTGATACAAAACAAGATGATAGTTGGAGGCAGACAGGTGGACCTCAAACAGATAACCATGCCCATCTTCATCCAGACTGCGGTTGGTGACCACTTAGTTTCTCCAGAATGTAGCATGCCATTGTACTATGCCGTAAGCAGTAAAGATAAGACACTTCGTATATACCCCACCGGCCATGTTGGTATGATTGCAAGCTCGTATTCGCAAAAACAGATTCTGCCTGAACTGATCCAGTGGATAAAAGAAAGATGATTGGACCTACTTGCTCTTTTTTCTATCGAGTGGCATAATCAACACCTGAATGAGGTCGCCTTCATTTATCTTCAAGGCTTCACGCTCTGCTTCCGGAATTGAAATTCGGCCGTTGCTTCCGACTGTAGCCTTGAATGCGCCACAGCCAATAAAACTCTGCATCATGCCGCTCATGCTGAAGAGCTGTTCCATTGCATTTTTTTGGAGTGCAGTCATATTGCTGACAAAGCTTTGCTGAGCTTGTGCAGTTTTTGCTGTGAGATCCTTGATTGTCTGTAACGGGTCAAACTTTTGGTTACTTTCCATGTAGGAGCACAATGCCTTTATGAACTCGGCTTGTGCCTTGCCGCCTTTTTGCACCCATTGCTGAAACATCTCTGCATAGTTTGTTTGGTTGTTATTACCAGCCATTGGTATTATCTGCCACAATAATTATTTAAGCCTAGCTGCGATTTTTGAGAAATTCAAGAACTATTTTTGAAAAACCGTCTGGATCTTCCACATACGGAGTATGACCACAGTTTTCCATCTGGTAGAATCTGCAGTCCTTTATTTTTTTAACAAAATATTCGGCATACTTGACTGGAATCACAGGATCAAGACCCCCCCAGACAATCAGTGTAGGCACGTGTAGCAGCTCAAGCTTTGTAGATATCTCTGGCGCATTTTTGATTCCAAGAAGTGCCGACATGAACGCAAACTTTGCGTTTGGCATTCTCATACGCTCAACGAACTTTTCCACAATCTCATCGCTCACTGGTTTGTTGTTGCCCGTCATCATCACAAATGCATTCTTTGCACTTGTTGGATCTGGATACAATGCTGCCATAATGTATGCATCCAAGGCCGGCGTTGACTGCCTCATGGCTCCAGCTGGGGAGACAAGCACGAGCTTGTCAACGGTTTGTTGGTTTTGTGATGCATACTCTACTGCGATCTGTCCTCCAAGCGATGAACCAATCATCGTCGATTCTTTGATTCGGAGTTTTTCCAAAAATTGCCCAATAAAGTTTGCAAAAAATTCTGTGGTGTAATCGACATTTGGTTTGTCACTTTGGCCAAATCCGATCAGATCCGGTACAATCACCGTGAAATCTTTACTAAAATGAGGAATGACTCGCTCCCACCTTTCTGCAGATGCTCCAAGACCATGAATTAAAATCAGATTTCTTTTAGAGGAGCCTGCCTTGAGATAGCGAATTTTGGAGTTGTCAACGGTGACAAATTCTTGTTGCATCCGTTATCACCCGCTCGGGCATACGGCTAGATAAGTATTAGCATGCAGTTTGATCGCAGCCAATAAATGCACAGACATCATTTACATTAAACAAAGACTGAATTTAGGGGTTTATGATACCGTTTTTAACTAAAAACGCAATACTGTTTATGAATTCAGCATCTGTGATGCTCCCATCAGCCCACCAGCATGCATTGTTTTTTACCCATGCAGGCACCTCCTTCTCAGAGCCCGAAGTGAAGACATCATGTATCATAATGACATCTTGAGAAATCAAGTATTCGATGCCTTTGAGGAAATCTTCATCCGAGATTGAGCTTTTACACCACCACCCAGCGGTATTTTTTATCCATGATGGAATTTGCTCGTGGTTTTTGTTCATCACTACTGGGATCTCTGTTCTTGCCAGCTTGTTGCCGCCTAGGTTTTCGAAGCGAAGGATCAGTTTGTCTGTGATGTCTTTTGGTATCCGGAATGTGATTTTGTCCCATTCGTCAGCTGTGCTTTTACCGTTAGCCTTGTAGAGTTGTTTTCCGTCAGATTCTATTATCAGCTCAAAGGTGGTCGAGACTGCCTTATTGGATAGAAATACATCATAAATTTTGAACATAAATGTTGCATCATAGCCTGCAGAAACATACCTAGGTTTCGTAGTCAATGCTATTTTATATTGAACGTTATCAGTTGCTCCCACAACTAAGAAATCGTCGATTTTGGGAAAAATCTCAAAGTCGATTTTATTTAGCGATTTATGTTGTGTCTCATACATCTTGAAAATTTCGTTCTGATACACTAGAAGGTGAATGACACGGTTTTCTGTTCCAAAATCATCTACCGTAATTGATTGCTCAGGAAGCTCGATACCATTTATTGTTGCACCATACTTTGAGACCTGCAATGAGCCAAATGTTTTTGGAATTGTTACTTCTTGATGTATAACAGCAGTCTGATTTATGTTAGATATCGTCCACTCAAACGGCATCGTAAATTGTATAGATTTTGTTTTTGGCTCATAATTTAGAGAATCAAGTGTCTCGTAGTAGGTTATCGCTTGGATTCTTTGCTTGCCGTAATTGTGGTCATTTATTTCAAGTACGCGAGCTTCGGGAAACGAGATTCCAGATTCAAAAATTACCGGTTTGTTTTTTGATTTTGAATAGTTTTCTGCCTCCAAGACATCTATTTTGAATTTGTACAGTCCGCCGTGACTGAACAGATCTCCCTTCGCTTCAATTATGCCTTTGTTGCCCCCAAATAATAAGCCAAAAAAGCTATCATCGGATTTTTTTGCGACTGTGATTTCTTTGGAGTTGCTAGGAACCAACTCGAAAACAAGTATCCCATTTGCCGCATCAAATGTTCCTTCAAAGATTGGAGTTGATGCTTTAATTGTTTGAATGTGATACTTGACGTTCCGTACCGTGATCCCAGTGTTTGTATCAAACATTGAAAATGTGATTTGCTTTCTTCCTGTTGTGTTATCCACACTAGAGTTCACCTCCATTGCCACCTTTCTATCCCCAAGCATTTGTGGCGGCAGTGTTTCGTATCCCACACCATGTCCAAATGCGACATTAAATGACACTACGAAAAATAGCACAAATGCTACAAACAAAAGTCGTGTTTTCATGACAATGTCATTTCATTAAAAAATATGAAGGATCATCCCAACGCCCTTGAATGTTTGTGCGTATGAGGTCTTTCACCTGGGAACTTTCTTCGCATGTGTGCAGAAGGCCTTCCATAGAGAAGCTCCAAGAACCATGCTTCGTGTTCTATTTCTTCACGCAGGATGTCTTTTGCTACATCATATGTGGCTGGGTCCTTTCCGTAGGTCATCTGGCAGATTTTGTTCCAATTGACGATTGCTCCCTGTTCCGCTTTGAGGCATTTTTCCATTATTGCCTTAATGTCTGTCTTGTTTGGCGGAAGTTGTAAAAACTCGCAACCAGACATTTTTATGAACTCGATTGCGTCGTTTGGTAAGCTTCCTCCAAGCTCATAGATTCTTGAGAGGCACGACTCAAAATGACTCAGGTCCTCCAACCTAGCATCCTCTATTACGCCCTTTATTCCCTCGCCTTCAATGCCTGTACAGTGCATCCTCAGGTTTGTAAAATAATAGTATGCGGTAAACTCGACTGATGCATTGTACACAAGAAGTCGGATGAGCTCATCTATGTCCACGCCATTCTGCTTTAGTACGTTGACACCCACCACATTTGGTTCGGTTTGTTTACCCATAATACTGTCAACATGTGGTGAAAATAAAAGTTAACTGATCATTTAGCTCAATAATGGAAAACCGTATCGCCAATGGTCTTTTTCCAATCGGCCCGGATTCCAGGCTTGCCCTTTAGCTTCTCAATATAGTTGAATGCTGACAGGCCTGCTGCAGCGCCGTCGCCGCATGCAGCAACAATCTGTTTGTATGGGATGTTTGTTGCATCGCCTGCTGCAAATATTGCGGCATGTGATGTTTTACCTCCGTTTGTGACTTCGATTTCGCCTTTCTGGTTAATGCTCACTAAATGCTTGACAAAATCCAAATTGATTTTTGAGCCCATCTCTATGAAGAGCCCGTCAACATTGATTGTTTTTTCTACCCCGGAGTTATCCACTAGTGTGATCTGTTGCAACGTATTGTTGCCGGAAATTGATTTGATCGATGTATTTGGGATTAGCTCAACGTTTTCTTTTTTCTTGATTGCCTCTATCATATCTTTGTCACCACCTAGTCCACCTCCCTTGTAGATTAGATACACTTTTGACGCCATTCGTGAAAGCAAGATTCCCGACTCCAAGAGGTAACCGCCCACACCTACTGTCGCAGTGGTGCGACCCTGATAGAAAGGTGCGTCACATTTTGTGCAGTAATGTACGCCTTTGTTCGCAAACTGACTTTCATTTGCAACACCCAAACTGTTTGGCACCTTGCCTGGAGCAAGAACTATTGCTTTTGCAACATATTCTGAACGAGTTGTTTTTACTTTGAGTCCGCCTTCTTTTTCGTCGATTTTTTCTACAGTATCGTACGTCATCTCGCCTCCCAGTACAAGATATTGGTTCTCAAGTGTCTTTGCCAAAAGCGGGCCGCTTGACATCATCATCCCAGGATAGTTTTCAAGTTTTGGTATCAGATTCAGCTGGCCTCCAAGATCTTTTGATATCACAAGACATGATGCTTTCTGTCTTGCGATAAAAATTCCTGCGGACAGACCAGCTGGTCCTGCTCCAACTACAATCACTTCGTACTCTTGAACCAATTATTTCACTGAAATGAGCGAGGTCAGATTGTTGATTCCATCTATGTTGTGTATGTTGACATCTATGGCATTCTTTATTTCTTGCATGTTGTCCGATTCTAGGATTATCAAAATATCATAAATTCCGTACACTGTCTTGACTTCTTTGACAGTTGGTACTTTTTTTGCTTGCTCGATTATGTTTTTTTGTTCTTTATAATCAACATTGAGTAAAACATATGCTTCGTTCATATCATACCCTCATACTCAAGCTACAAAAAGTTAGCTTTTTTCAAAGTCAAACCGTCCAGTCGACGGCATATCTTTGAAGATAGCTACCACCTTACTTGCAAGACTCTCAATGCCTACTGTAGGTTCCGCAGATATCAACAAGACGAACTTGCTGACAGGAAATGGGAAGCTTATCAGGACCAACCTGTCGCGTCTTGCTGCAATGTAGTTTATTGGTCCGAGTGTTTTGTCAAACTCTTTTCTGAGCGAGATTCTTGAAGCAAATTCCATAAAACCACTCAGTTTTGACTCGTCGCCTTCAAGCGGTGTGAGACCATCTTTGAAGCCACCTGCAACAAGCTGGCCGCTTTCGTCTATAATTCCTGCGAATCGGATTTCTTTTTCCGATGTAAGTTGCTTGCATTTTGCATCATAAAATCTGTGCTGCAAGAACTCTGTCATCATGATATAAAGTAGCTCCCAGCATAAAAAAGTTGGTAAAAGTGGATTCTTATTTGAGACATGTTTTGTAACATTACCTAAGCTTTTCTTGATCGTTGAATCTGTTGTCTTTGCGCCGTATTTTGAATATCTTGGCATAATTGTTTATACCGACCAAAAAGAAAAGATACGCCCAAAGATACGGTATGTCGATTACATGGCCGCTATAATATTCTGCATCCAATGAGAGAAAAAGAAATCCATAGTCAGCTACAACAAAACAGAGCATCCCAACAAGTAGACATATCCATAAAAAGCTCACCTGACCCCTGAAAAACAAAACGAGTCCAATGATTATTGGAGTAATCGAGACTGTATCCAATACAGGATATGTAATGCCAAGCAGTGCTTCAACGCTAAATGAGTTTTCTTTAATGATTAAACTCGTCAGAAACCCCGCTATCAATACCGTGATGGCAGATGCAGAAAACATCAATGATTTTGAAATAGAGTTTCTAAATGGCCTCAAATAAAAAAAAGTAAATGCAAGATAAACTGGATAACCTGCCAACCAAAAATAATCTGCCTCTGATGGCCATGGTGCTCTATCACCAGTAAGATCGTAAATCATCCAGATACGTTCAGCAGCAAACCACAGTACGACAGCTGTTGTAAAACACACCCATGCTTTACCAAGATCACCGCGTCCTCTATCTCTTATTGAAAGCATAATCGAGGCTAACAGTAAAGGAGTAGTAATGAACAGATTTCCAAAATCTGAAGTGAGTGCAGCGAGTATTTTGCCAAAATAATTTGCGGCAATTACCGCAACCGTAATTATTACCAATAAAGAGAGTGGAAAAACACCTTTGAGTGATGATGCCTGAGCTTCCAATTTATTTAGTGAGAATGGAAAGGAAATTCGCTATAGGTTGTTGGTCTTTGAGTTTTTCGAGTTTGTTGCTAATTGTCATTATTATTGAAGCTGAGCCTTCTCCAAATATCTCACACAGTACATCTTTTAGATATTCTGGATGCTCAAGACAATCGGAAAAATAGCAACGATATTTAGCATAAAGACGGTCACCCACCTCGTTTGTAGCTGACGGACTAAGCTCCAAGAGTGTTTCTGTTATGGTGAAGCTGACAAGTGCCCTTTTTGCGTCTGTAGGTATGAATCCAGTGCTTTTTGGTTTTGTCAGCATCTCAAGTACTCCTTTTATCCTATCCATATCAAATGGCTTGAAGATAATTTCAGTGGGATTCAGTCTTTCTAATCGGTCTTCTATGTCCTTGTTTATATCTGCAGTAATTATGACGACGTTGGCGTACGAGTTCATTGCTCTGATCTCTTGGAGGCCATAAATTCCGTCATATTCTGGCATAAGTATATCTAAAAACAAGATGTCTGGCTTGTGTTTTTCATAGATTTCTGCAGCCTGTTTCCCATTATACCCGACTGCGACGACCTCAACACCTAACAGTTTCAGATACTCTGCAAATACCATCACTGTGTCTTTGTCATCATCTATGATTGCTGCACTAACCAATTAGACTAAATTTGAAAAATCACTATAAAAAGTTGAGTTTGGTTTTTAGAAAATGTTATGAAATTCACAACAAAATCATTTGTTAAATAAACAAAATCATATTGCAAAGTCGTGTTCCTAGTTTACACTAGTTGTAGTCAAAATTAAAAAATCATCGCGCATAGTCTCTATGTAATGTGGCTAACCAGTGCGTTGGTCTATTAGTAATGGCAGGCTCACCACTCGCCGAAGCTTGTGATCTACACCTCCATCCTATCAACGCAGTCTTCTACTGCCGACCTCCATCGTAAGAAAGGCTATCTTGTCTCGGGAAGGGTTTCGTGCTTAGATGCTTTCAGCACTTAGCCCAAATGGCTTAGCTGCCCGGCCTGCCTTGTCAGACAACCGGTAAACCAGTGGCCACGCTGCTCTGTTCCTCTCGTACTCGGAGCAACTTCCCCTCAGATAGCCACGCTTCCATCAGGCAGAGACCGACCTGTCTCACGACGGTCTAAACCCAGCTCATGTTCCCTTTTAATAGGCGAGCAGCCTCACCCTTGGCCCCTGCTGCAGGACCAGGATAGGAAAAGCCGACATCGAGGTACCAAACCGCGGGGTCGATAGGAGCTCTCGCCCGCGACGAGCCTGTTATCCCTGGGGTAATTTTTCTGTCACCTCCGGGCCCCAATAGTGGGCACACGAAGGATCGCTAAGCCCGACTTTCGTCTCTGGATCCCGTGCGTTTGGAGATCCAGTCAATCCAGCTTTTGGCTTTGCCCTCTTCAACGGATTTCTGACCCGTTTGAGCTGAACTTTGGGCCCCTTTGATATCTTTTCAAAGGGGTGCCGCCCCAGCCGAACTGCCCACCTGCACGTGTCTCAGGTCTTCACCTGATAAGCGATACTGCAAACAGAGTCTGGTGTTACATCGACGCTTCCTAACTTCCCGGAGGAAGTTAAGCATGGCTACCAGATACACTATGCAATGTCTACTATACCGCAAGCACAAGCTGCAGTAAAACTCCACGGGGTCTTCTCTCCCCGATGGAAGGTGATGGACTGTTCGTCCACCTTATGTAGCTTCACCGGGTTGTAGGCGGGGACAGTGGGGCTCTCGTTGTTCCATTCATGCACGTCGGAACTTACCCGACAAGGCATTTGGCTCACATCTGTTACTTGATGACCTCATTGTCTGAACAACAAGGCGAATTTGCGTTTGCAAATTTCCCTGTATCGCTACAGGGGTCGGACTATATCTTAATCGTTAAAAACGATTTCTGGCGTATAGTCTCTGAGGATTCTAGATTTTCACCTAGTCTTTCCTGCTGATCATCTGCAGTCATAGCATTTTCAGATCTTCAAAATTTTGAAAAATCTAGCTTGACATTCTCAGACTTTCCAGCATACAGCCAGATTTTACTAAGGCAATCCAATTGGTTTACCTTAAGAGAGTCAGAGTTACTCCCGGCGTTAACTGGCCCTTAGCTCGGTTGAACCCAAGTTTTAGGTACCAGCACCGGCCAGGATTCAGTGACTATACACATCCTTTCGGACTAGCAGTCACCTGTGTTTTTATTAAACAGTCGGAACCCCCTTGTTATTGCAACCTGCTGTCCCAATTTCTCATTAGGACTGCAGGCATCCCTTATACCGAAGGTACAGGACTAATTTGTCGAGTTCCCTCGCCTACGGTATACCCGATACTTCTTGGACTTCTCATCCAGTGCACCTGTGTCGGTTCTCGGTACGGCCATGGCAGATTGCTCCCTACACGATTTTTCACGGTCCCCAAGACTCGAACAAACTCAGCTAACGCCAAGCCATTCCTCCCTCGAATTGGTTCTCGTCATTACGACACTCCCCAACCCTTGAAAAGTTAGATACAACGACGGTTGTACTTGTCCTATCTTAAAGCGATCGTATAGGTAATAACGCTCTCTGCCAGGTACTGGAATATTAACCAGTTTCCCTTTCGAATAATTCTGTTGAGATTATTCTTAGGACCGACTAACTCCAGGCTGATGACGCATTGCCTGGAAACCCTTGCACTTGCGAAGGTAAGGATTCTCACCTTACTATGCTGTTACTACTACCAAGATCTGCAATAGTAATCGGTCCACAGGACCTCACGGCCCTGCTTCGACCCAATCACTACGCCAACCTACCATGACTTGTCCTAAGACAAGTATCCAAAGTATCGGTGCTGTGCTTTAGCCCCGTCCATTTTCGAGGCCACCACGCTCGGCAGGTAAGTTGTTACACACTTTTTAAAGGATAGCTGCTTCTGAGCTTACCTCCCTGCTGTCTTGGCGTAATGACGCTCTTTCGCTTGACACTTAGCACAAACTTGGGGACCTTAACTTTGGTCTGGGTTAAACCCCTCTCGGTTGCGAACCTTACGTCACGCAAACCCGTCTCCCTGCTTCTACGACGCACATCCATTCAGAGTTTGAAGAGGTGGTGAGGGATTTCTCCCCCGCTCCACCCTATCAGTGCTTTACAGGAAGTGCTGTCTCCACAAAGGACACCCTACGGGATGCTTCGGTTGGAACTAGCGAGCGCCGAGCTAGATTGGTTTTTGACCCCTATCCCCAAGTCAGACAAACAATTTGCACGTTAGAACTGCTTCAGCCCTCCAACGGGCTTTCGCCCGCCTTCAGCTTGCTCAGGGATAGATCGCTCGGCTTCTAGCCTTGCCGCCATGACTCTACGCACTTTCACACGCTTTCCCTCGCGGATGCTGCGGAAATTCGGTTTCCCTTCGCTTTCACCCTGTTAAGGTTTAAGCTCGCCATGACAGTAAGCTCCTTGGCCCGTGTTTCTAGACGGAACGGATGACACTGATGACTAGAAACCCAAACCTTCAGCCCTATTGCTAGGACCTCCAGTCTGGAAAAATCATCTTCCATGCCACCCACGTCTGTAACCAGTAGGTTTCATGCACTTTTCACCCCCCTTCCGGGGTACTTTTCAGCTTTCCCTCACGGTACTAGTCCACTATCGGTCTTGAGGAATGTTTAGCCTTAGATGCTACTTTCACCTAATTTCCTTGCCCACTGCCAAGGACAAGTACTCGGGACATGATAAGATCCAATACCGTTTCGCCTACGGGGGTATCACCCTCTATGCCGCAACGTTCCAGAAAACTTCGGCTGCGTTCTTGGATCGTAATATCATATCCAAACACCACATCTCTGTTATGTTACCACAACAGATTCAGTTTGGGCTGTCTCCTTTTCGCTCGCCGCTACTTGGGAGATCTCAATTGATTTCTCTTCCACGTGGTACTAAGATGCTTCAATTCCCACGGTTCGACCACCGCACTTGCGTACGGTGTGTACGTAAAGTACAGGATTCCCATTCGGAGATCCCGGGATCATAGGACGCTTGCGCCTACCCCGGGCTTATCGCAGCTTGCCACGTCCTTCTTCTCTTCTCAAGCCTAGCAATCCTCCTACTGGCGTCTATGCACTGGTATGATTAGCCACAATATTACACGACTATGCACGATGATCATTGCGTGGTACTGGGTGTACCCCGCTACATCCTTCATACGCCACTTTCATAGCGTATTGCATCCGATGGTTTTTTGTGAAGATTGTTGTGCATTCCTTCACACATTTGTCTATATGTCTAAGGAGGTGATCCGACCGCAGGTTCCCCTACGGTCACCTTGTTACGACTTTTCCCTCGTCACTGACCTCAAGCTCGATAATGCCAACAAGACACTACCTCACTAAAGGCCAACTCCGATGAAACGACGGGCGGTGTGTGCAAGGAGCAGGGACGTATTCACCGCGCGGTAGTGACGCGCAGTTACTAGGGATTCCATATTCGTGAGGGCGAGTTACAGCCCTCAGTCATAACTGAGGTATCGTTTGATGATTGCCTCCTCCTTTCGGATTCGGAACACATTGTCAATACCATTGCAGCCCGCGTGTGGCCCCAGGGTTTCGGGGCATACTGACCTGCCGTGGCCCCTTCCTTCCTCCACATTAACTGTGGCGGTCCGTCTAATTCGCTCCACTGCTCCAGAGAGTAATGGTAGCAACTAGACGCAGGGGTCTCGCTCGTTACCTGACTTAACAGGACATCTCACGGCACGAGCTGGCGACGGCCATGCACCACCTCTCAGCTTGTCTGGTAAAGTCTTCAGCTTGACCTTCATTCTGCTGTCGCCCCGGGTAAGGTTTCTGGCGTTGACTCCAATTGAACCGCAGGCTTCACCCCTTGTGGTGCTCCCCCGCCAATTCCTTTAAGTTTCATACTTGCGTACGTACTTCCCAGGCGGCAGACTTAACGGCTTCCCTGCGGCACTGCATTGGCCACAAGCCAATGCATCACCGAGTCTGCATCGTTTACAGCTGGGACTACCCGGGTATCTAATCCGGTTTGCTCCCCCAGCTTTCATCCCTCACCGTCGAGCGCGTTCTGGCAAGCCGCCTTCGCCACTGGTGGTCTTCAGTGGATCAGAGGATTTTACCCCTACCCACTGAGTACCGCTTGCCTCTCCCGCCTCCTAGCCCTGTAGTATCCTCCGCAGCCCATCTGTTGAGCAGGTGGATTTAACGGAAGACTTGCAGAACCAGCTACGGATGCTTTAGGCCCAATAATCGTCCCGACCACTCGGGGTGCTGGTATTACCGCGGCGGCTGACACCAGACTTGCCCACCCCTTATTCTACACTATTTTTAGAAGTGCCAAAAGATGCCCTTAGCGGACATCACTCAGAGTAACCCTGTCAAGCTTTCGCCTATTGCAGAGGTTTCGCGCCTGCTGCGCCCCATAGGGCCTGGGCCCTTGTCTCAGTGCCCATCTCCGGGCTCCTCCTCTCAGAGCCCGTACCGGTTACAGGTTTGGTGGGCCATTACCTCACCAACAGCCTGATCGGCCGCAGTCCAATCCAGGGGCCATATAGGTTTCAGCCATGATCCATTCCAGAAACCTTGGCCTATCGCGGTTTATCCTCAGTTTCCCGAGGTTATCCACGTCCCCTGGGCATGTTGACTACGTGTTACTGAGCCGTATGCCACGCATTGCTGCGTTGACTCGCATGGCTTAGTCCCACTCTGATAGCAGTCGGGTCCGGCAGGATCAACCGGAGTCAATCCATATTTTTTTCTCGTTAGAGAGTACGGCCGGACAACTTGGTAATTGTGCGGATCGCTACTGTCGTATACGGGTTTGCACGTATGACCTATGTCGGATCCAATGTTGACATCGAATCCCCATGATATGAGCGCAACTGGAGGTCAGTGAATCACAAAATGGCATACTGCCAACATCATCACCGACGCCGCCTTGATGTTACGTTCGAACAATGGCTTTGCAACTTGTAAATATAAATCTTTACACCCGAACATAACGTGTGAGAGGATACGTCACTACCGGCCACTGGAAGCGTCCGATTTAGTGCTGGTTACAGCTTGTACAGAGTTGCTAATAAAGTCTTTGTCTAATTTCTCTTTACGAAACAATAGTTCCAGCTGATCTAGAAGATCTGTCGTTGACTATAGTAAATTGTGCAATTTCAGCATACATTATTGAAAATTTGCCATCATACAGTCTAAATAGCGTGGCAGCCAAGTTTTCTCCATATGCACGACAATGCCAAGCCAAACCGCCTCGCCAAAGAGACCAGCCCCTACCTATTGCAGCATGCCTACAACCCGGTCGACTGGTACCCGTGGGGGGAGGAAGCTTTGGCCCGTGCCAGAAGCGAGGATAAGCCGATATTTCTCAGCGTCGGCTACTCGGCCTGTCACTGGTGTCATGTGATGGCCCACGAATCGTTTGAGGACCAAGAGACTGCCAAGTTGATGAATGAGCATTTTATCAGCATTAAAGTCGATAGAGAGGAGCGCCCTGACATTGACGATATCTACCAGCGGGCGTGCCAGCTTGCCACGGGCCAAGGAGGATGGCCCCTTTCGGTTTTTCTGACGCCAAGCCAAAAGCCGTTTTACGTAGGTACGTTTTTCCCAAAGGACGGCCGGCAGTATGGCGTTCCAAGTTTCAAGACGATACTATTGCAGCTGTCCGAAGCTTACAAGACAAAAAAGGGCGACATTGAGACTGCATCTGCCGAGTTCATGGATGCATTGACCCAGACCGCCAGAGATGTCGCGCTGACAGGCGGCGAAAAGCCAAGCGTCGAGCGCTCTATCCTTGACGAGGCTGCAATGGGTCTCTTGCAGATGGGCGACACCATCTATGGTGGCTTTGGGCAGGCTCCCAAATTCCCAAACGCGTCAAACATGCTGTTCCTTCTGCGCTATTTTGACATTTCAGGCATCAGCCGTTTCCGTGATTTTGTAGTGTTTACCGCAGACAAGATGGCGCAGGGGGGCATCCATGACCAGATTGGCGGAGGCTTTGCGCGCTACTCGACTGACCAGAAATGGCTTGTGCCTCACTTTGAAAAGATGCTCTATGACAATGCACTGTTGGCGCAACTGTATGCCGAGCTGTACCAGCTTACCAAGGATGAGCGCCACCTTGCTGTCCTGAAAAAAACGCTGGACTTTGTCATCCGCGAGATGACGCATCCTGAAGGAGGTTTTTACTCCGCACAGGACGCTGACTCGGAAGGCGAAGAGGGCAAGTTCTACCTCTGGCCCAAGAAAGAGATTCGCGAAATATTGCAAGATGCAAATGCAATCGACATCTTTTGTGAGCATTATGGCGTGACTGACGGAGGCAATTTCGAGGGAAGAAACATCTTGAACGTGCGCTCGCCTACAAAAGCGATAGCGCAGAGACACGGCAAAAGCGTTGAAGAAATTGAAAAGATCATCAGCGATGCCTCTGCCAAATTGTTTGCCGAACGGGAAAAGCGTGTCAGGCCCGGCAGGGATGAGAAGGTCCTGACTTCGTGGAACGGATTGATGACCTCGGCATTTGCCAAAGGCTATGCTGTCGCCGGCGATTGCAGGTACCTAGATGCCGCCGTTAACGCCGTTGCATTCATCGAAAAGAGGCTTGCGTCGCCGGATGGCAGGCTCTTGCGCACGTTCAAGGACGGCGAATCAAAACTAAACGCGTATCTGGATGACTATGCGTTTTACACAGGCGGGCTTTTGGACCTGTTTGCAGTCCATTCCAAGCCGGAGTACTTGGAAAAGGCAATGAGATACACGGAATTCATGGTGGCCCACTTTTGGGACGAGAAGGAGGGCAACCTGTTTTTCACCTCGGACGACCACGAGCAGCTGATCGTGAGGACCAAGAACTTTTACGACCTTGCCATCCCGTCAGGCAATTCGATGGCCGCTTCAAACCTCCTCCGGCTCTACCACTATACGCAGGACAGCAGCTTTCTGGACAAGGCAACGAGAATAATGAAGTCAGGAGCCCGACCGGCTGCTGAAAATCCATTTGGGTTTGGCCAGCTGCTGAACGCGATATACCTGTACGTAAAAAAGCCGGTCGAAGTCACGGTAATTTCGGGAAAGGACGGTGAACTTGCAAAATTGCTAAATAACACCTTCCTGCCTGACGGCGTCACCGCAAATGTCCGGCCTGCAGATATGGCCCAGCTGCAAAAATATGCTTTTTTCAAGGGACGGGACGCAAAGGGAAAAGGCGAGACCGCCTACGTCTGCCGCAACTTTACGTGTTCGCTGCCTATAACGTCGGCAAAAGAGCTGTCAAGGCACTTGAGCGTCTCTAGACCTTCTTGATGTCCATGCTTACCCTGTCGCCGACGCGGGGGCTGCCCATCTTTTCGTAGCGCCGCCGGGGCATAGAGATCTGCACCGTGGTCTGGGCGTATGACCTGACCACTGTCTGTGGTTGCGAGCGCAACATCGCCTCAAGTATAGGCTTTATCTGTTCCTTGACCTCTTTGTCGACAATCGCCCTGTCAACTGCCTCGAGCATCATCTGCTGCTGCGATACTGTCTCGAGCTCGACGTCTTCGGAAAGAGTCAGGCTGACGCTGGCACCCGTCTCTGTTAGCTGCGTGACTTTGAACACGGCAGAGTCGTTCTGCATAATGACCCTGTAAGGAATGGGGTCACTACTAAATCAATCCCTGAACAGCTCTTCTTCTTCGATCTCTTTTTGCTTCCACGACAGGTAGACGAGCACAGCTGCGCTGGCAGAGAACGCGACGATGTTGACTGCAAATATCGAAAGGTCGACGCGGGTGTTAAGCACATAGAGCCGTATAAACGCGTACGCCACGGCCACCACCATCGCAGCCATGCAGGCGACGATGCCATAGCGTATAGTTCTCTTTTTCACAATGAAATTTCCAACTTGCTACGTATAACTTTTAACCGCAGTCAAATGTACACGCACATGTACAGATGCAGCTGGTCAAGAAATTCGAGATCAAGTCGAGGCAAAAAATGATAGACTTTCTCAACAGCCAGCCGGTAGGCAGGGTCGCCTCCATCGACGGCAACGGCTACCCGCAGGTGATCCCGATGAATTTCGTCTATGCAAACAATGTCATCTATATGCATTCTCACCCGTTTGGGGAAAAGATGCAAAACATCATGCGCAACCCCAAGGTGGGCTTTGAAGTTGACCAGCACGTCTGCTTTATGCCGTCATACTATTTTCACCCTACGGATGCGTCGCAGGCCGATACGCTATACATCAGCGTCGTGATAAAGGGCACAGCGTCGCTTGTCAGCGACAACCACGAAAAGGCAGAGGCGCTCAATGCGCTGATGGAGAAATACCAGAAGGAAGGCAGGTACGAGCGGTTGGACGGGCACATGCCAGTCGTCCATGAAGTAGCTGTGATAAAAGTAGTTCCAGATGAAATGAAGGGCAAGTACAAGATAGGGCAGCACTGGTCACGGCCCTACCGGCTCAAAATAGCGCAACAGATCGTGGAGCGGGAAGGGATGGAAAATGCACGACCCATCCTTGCGATCATGGGAATAAACGATGCAAACGGCAGCCTGGAAATAGCGCAGGACCCCGAGATGTAGAGAGAAAGATGATGCCCTGCACAACCCATACAGACTATTTTGACGATAGTTGCGCCCAGTGCAGGCAAGAGTACCTGCAGATGAAGGGTGCAAACGACGTGCCGGAGAACACATACAAAGAATTCACAGAAGAGAGGGCGAAAAAATTGTACGAGGAGGTGATGATCCAGTACCTGAGGGCAGGGGCTAGCGACACAGAGGCAGCAGGAAAGGCAAGGGCGGTAGTGCGCAAGCAGTGCGCCATACGCAACATGCCTTACTGGCCGTGGCTCTAGACCGTTATCTTTTTCTTTTTGCTCCCAGCGGGAAATATCATCTGTCCTACTTCTTTGTACATCTTCAAGAAGTGTCTGCCCTTTTCCGTTGTGTAGTACTCTTTTTCCTCCTCGACATACTCTAGCAGGCCGCCGTCCAGCAAGAGCTCCAGGTATTCCTTGAGCTGCGGGAACGACAAAAACGCCCGATACATTATGCGAGTCTTGATTGCCCCGCCCTGAGCTATTTCAAGGATGGCGGCGGCAATGTCCATCCTACTTCTGTACTTCACGCCCAAATTCTCGTATTCATCAGTTAAATGTCTGCTCTAGTAAAATACCAGAACAAAAGTATGGTAAATTATTCTACATCTACCCTTTCCTTGCGACTTTTGCTGCGACCGTCCTGCTCATCCAGCTTTTTCAGTTCGCTTAACAGGAACTGTCGGTACTTGCTTCTGTCCTCCCTGCTTATTGCGTCAGGGTTTGAGCTTATGGCACCGCCGATTGTGATTACTCTATCCACTAGATCGGTTGCAACAGTCTTGCCAATGGTGCCTACTCTCAGCATTACGTCAAGCTGCTTTTGCACGACGCTATTGAGCGCTTCAAGGTCGCCTATAACTTCAAGGCCCTTCTTCGTTATCGAATACCTGCCGTCGTCGTTTTCCACTACTAGGCCGCCTTCCAACAGCCTGCCAAGCAGAGGGTAGATGAGGCCGGGAGACGGCTTCCATCTGCCTTCAGTCTGAGCTATTGCCCTGTCGATTATTTCCTTGCCGGTCATCGGCTTTTCCTTCAATAAAGTCAGTATATAGTGGCGCGAGAAGCCTCTAGGTATTGCGCTTCCAACGCGAGATAGCCATTCGCTTATCATTATCTCTAGTGATATCACTAGAGATATAAGAAGATATCGCTAGCGATAGTTCTG
>JBDUUJ010000095.1:0-10057 GCA_039938575.1 Nitrososphaera sp.
GTTATTGCCATGTCTTGTGTGGTAAGCTTGGAGCCGTAAAACGAGATGACCATGCCAGCAGCAACGAGTGCGCCACCGATGAACAAAATGAGATGGGATCTCTTCATCACAGATCCAAAATATTGCCTCTATATTGGTATTGAGTCACACTCAAAAAAGTTAGACATGGCTAAGAAAGTTAGCCTTGACTAACTTTTAAATAAACAAATCTCTGATTATACCAGTATACCTTGAAAGTATTTTCAAAAATGCTATCAATACTAGTAGTAACTGCGATCATGGCTACAATTTACTTTGTTTACCCAAATATCACAGATGCAAAAAACGAAGAAAAAAGATTCGTTACGCACACAGGTGCCGTAATGAAAACAACAGGCGACGTGCTGGACCCAATCTACACTGCCCAGCAAGTTGAATTTGATCCTAACAAATACCTCAGGGAATTCAACTATGGAAGGGTCACCAAGCTAGCAGACGGAACGACGTTGCGCGAATTTACAATAATTGCAAATGACGACAAAATAATGGAGATCTCGCCAGGTGTGTTTTACAACGTGTGGACCTTCAATGGAACGGTGCCAGGCCCTACCATCCGCGCAACTGAAGGCGATCTAGTGCGCGTAAAGTTCATCAACAATGGATCCAAGTTACACACAATTCACTTCCACGGAATACATGCAGCAGAAATGGACGGAGTCTTTGAGCCAGTTGGTGGTAGAGGAGGACAATTCACGTATGAATTCGTTGCAGGCCCTGTAGGAGTGCATCCATATCACTGTCACGTGATGCCACTTGAGGAGCACATATCGCATGGCCTCTATGGCGTGTACATCGTTGATCCAAAAACTCCTCGACTGCCAGCGGACGAGATGGTGATGGTTCTTAACGGCTTTGACACTGATTTTGATACTGAAAACAATTTCTATGCTGCAAACACAATTCCGTTTTATTACCAACATCATCCAATACAGATAGACGCAAACAAACTGATCAGAATATACGTTGTAAACATGCTAGAGTTTGATCAGATAAACAACTTCCATCTGCATGGTAACCTGTATGACTACTATCCAAGCGGAACATATACTGTGCCAAGCCAATACACCGACATGATAACGCTTTCGCAAGGTGAGCGTGGAATTATGGAATTTACGTACACATATCCAGGAAAGTATCTTTTTCATGCACACAAAACAGAGTTTGCAGAAAAAGGCTGGACGGGCCTCTTTCTTGTAAGTGGACAAAATGAGGTGTCAAACTAGATGCAGACAAACAAGATCTCAAAAGTCAGGGTGGTCTTGGCAGGAATAATCCCAATCATCCTGCTTGCATCAATTATCGCATATCTTTTCGGCCCAGGTGCAGAACTTTTGAACTTTGGAGTAGCATTACCTGAGATCACAATTGAGCAGATCCGCTTTGTCGACTCTGAAATTCAAGTAATTGTGCGAAATACAGGCCCAATTGATGTCTCCATTGCACAGGCAGACGTAAACGACAGAATCTATCCGGCCGCAATAGAGCCAGACAGACACTTGGCAAGATTCGAGACCGCGTTGGTTCGAATACCGTTTGATTGGAACAAAGCAGAGCCATATGAAATAGGCTTGACTGTAGATGACGGAGCCAGATTTGCAAAGTCAGTTACCGCAGCAGCCCCTGCAATGAAACCAAACACCGAACTTGTATCTTATTTTGCAGTAATTGGGACATATGTTGGGATCATACCAGTCATGATAGGCCTTTTGTGGTTCCCCTTCATCGCAAAACTCAGTCAGGCAAAATACAAGTTCTTTTTGGCAGTCACGGTAGGGCTCCTTTTGTTTTTGGGAATAGATGCAATCGAGGAGGGACTCGAGGTCTCTTCAGAAAGACTTGCAGGCGCATTCAACGGCCAATTACTTGTTGCAACTGTTGTGGTCTGCTCATTTATTGGGCTGTATTATACATCTGAAAAACTCGTAAACAGGACAGGAGCCATCACAAAATCGGTTGCGATTGCGCTGATGGTCTCAATTGGCATTGGGTTACACAACCTAGGGGAAGGATTAGCGATCGGGGCAGCAATAGGACTGGGCGAAGTTGCGTTGAGCACCTTTCTGATAGTCGGCTTTACCATACACAACACTACGGAAGGCCTCGCAATTGCAGCTCCGTTGGCAAGACAAAAACCTATGATTGCCAAATTGGCTGCAATGGGCATGATAGCAGGCGCGCCGGCCATATTCGGGGCCTGGATCGGAGGATTTGAATACTCGCCTCTTGCCGCAATAATATTTCTGTCAGTTGGGGCAGGTGCAATCTTTCAGGTTGTAGCATCAATAATGAACTGGATTAGGCAAGATGAAAAATCATTGATCTCGGCTCCTACTGCAGCTGGAATCGCAGTAGGCATGATTGTAATGTATGTCACAAGCATACTCGTCTAGGCCGGCTCTGGATGGATGGTAATTACCGAGTTTGTAAAGTCGCTTCTGATGCTGCGTTCTATTTGCGAAGTCAGGTCATGCACTTTTTCTATTGAGAGATTTTTGTCAAAAGAACAACTTATGTCAATTTTGACTATCTCCCCAAAGTTCAAAGTTACGATGCTTCCTATCTTTTTTACTTCGGGCCTCTCCTTTAGCAGTCTGATTATCTTCTCGTCTGTCATCCGGTATTCGGTCTTCTGGTCTTTTGGTATTGCGATGTGTGGTTCAAGGTGAATTGTAATGTGCTCAATTTCGGGCAATGCTTTGCGGATTCTTTCTTCGATCAGCTCAGATATATGATGTGCTTGCTCCAAATTCATGTTTCGATCCACCATGACATGCAGACTAACGTAGCTGACACCGTCTGTTTGGTGGTGGAAAACATTGTGGACTCCTTTTACGCCTGACACGCCTGTTGCTATTTCAGATATCTTGGAGTCACTTGGGACATCCTTCCATGTGGGCTCAAAGTGAACTGTGATCTCTGAGTTTGTAATTGCCTTTTTGATGTTATTTTCCACCCTGCTGCTTATCTGGTGTGCGTGTTCGAAGCTTGCATCGGCCCGAAGTGATATTGTAACATCAGCAAAAATTACGTCGCCTGATTTTCGCATGAGGACAGGGCCCACATCGACTACGTCCTCAGTAGAGCGGACTATCTGTCTTACTTTGTTGACAAGCTCAGGCGATATGACATCGGTAAGATCCTGGGCAGTTCTATAGATTAGCTTGATGCTGAGTATTGAAAGCAGGATTCCTAACACAAGGGCTGCAAAAAAGTCACCATGCTCAAATCCCAGTGTGACTAGGATGATGCCTGCGACCACAACTAACGTAGACCCAAAGTCCAAAAACGCGTGGTAAAAATCTGCTTTGAGTGTGGTGCCGCCAGTCTTACTTATTGCTTTTTTCAGCAAAACAATTCTGAAGATATCTGTACAAATTGTGTATGCTGCAGCAATCAACGCAAGCGTGCTGGTCAGGTGTGGCGGTGTGGGACTCTGGATTCTCACAACGGACTCAAAAATAAAAAAACAAGCAATCAGAAATATCGCGATGCCGCCAATCAGTCCACCAAGTGACTCTATTTTGCCATGGCCGTAGGTGTGTTCAGCATCTGGAGGCTTTACTGCAAACCTTGCAGCAAGCAAAAGAATTACTGTGACGACACTATCAAGCAGGGCATGTATGCTGTCTGTGAGAAGAGCCAAACTGTTTGAAATTAATCCAAATACAAACTCAACTGCAAACGCAGACAAAATCGCAATTAAGGAAAGCTTCAGCGGGCCGGTCCTTGTTGCAAATATCTTCATTGAAACCATGTTTTATGATCTTGCTTACCATCTAAAGTACGAATAAATCATGCGGAAACGTTATTTTCAATGAAGGCAAATTCATCATGAATTGAACAAGCTGGTACTTGGTACACTGGGATTATTACTAATTCCATTTTTTGCAGATGCCAGTGCTGCCACAAACCCAAACTTGTATGTTTCTGCGGAAAACTCCTATTATAACAACCATTTTGCAGGCTCGATGGTAATTGAAGTGGTAGTCAACGACCCAGGACTTTCTGAGACGGACGAAGGAAAAGGCGAACCCGACGTCACAATAAACGGCAAGGATCTCAGGATGGTACAAGCAAGTGACGGAAAATGGTATGCGTATTTTGCAAATCTGGAAAAGGCAAAAGCAGCAGACCAGATCGCATTTGAAACAGGTGTACAAGGAGTCGGGCTTGACTTTGGTGTCTTTTGCAGCAAAGACACAACTGCGTTTGGACCGTCATTTTCAGACTCGGACGGAATCGCAATTCCACGTTCAACAGGAGTGTCAGGATTCTCAAACGGAAACTCTGGCTTCTCAACATGCACTGGAACTCCGTCTGGTCCCATCATCAACAACGTGGTGCGCAATCCAAGATCAATTAATCAAAATCCTGCAGTGCCTACAGGCCAGATAGGACTAAACGCAAACGCGTGGCCGATAATCCAACTTTATTCATTTAGCAACGATGTTGTCATACGCTACAACACAGCTGGAGGAACACAACAAGTTGCCTTACAGTACGACGAAATTCCAAACATACTGATGAGTCTTGATAGAGCAAGATATCCACCAGGCTCCGAAGTCTTTGTGACTATAAACGACATGCAGCTCAACCAGGACCCGACAGCCAGAGATTCGTGGACTTTCAGTGTCGGTTCACCGCCAGGTGTCTTTTATGGTGCATTTACGGAGACTGGCTCCAACGCTGCAAACGGCGGAGCAGGTCTTGCAAACCTGCTCTCAAAGCTGCCGGCACTTGGCTTTAAGAAAAACGGCATGGTATCAATGTCACTTGGACAAGTAGTCCAACTAGAGTCAAACGGGTATCAAGCGGCCACTGCAAGCGATGGAACTACCACATATGCACAAATTGTGACTTTTGTTGAATCACAACCAAATTCTGCCATCTTTGAGAACTTTGATTTTGGGGATGATTCTAACATCAAGGTAAAATCCAATGCACCACGTGGCCAATCTGCAACAATATCTTACAACTCAAAGTCGTTTTCAATAATTTCTGCTCAAAGTACCGCAAGCGTGAGTCTGGGCTCAACACAGCCAGTATCTGGCAAAAAAATTCCTATTACCGTAACGGACCAAGACCAAAACATAAACTCTGGAGCAAAAGACAAACTCGAGGTGTTTAGGAGTTCTGCGATAATTCCCTCGCTTACCATTGGAAGCCCGACGACACTGCAAAACGCAGGGAGTGTCAAAATATATACTGCATCTACTGATCCGCTCACTGGCGGAACATCAATTCCTTCTTCTGTCAACGACATAAATTCAGACATACTTGTCTTGAACACAAAGCCACCTGTGGCAAATCAAAGCTTTGAGAAAATATCTATCAATCTTGGAATATCTGCAGCAACTCTGCAAAATCTGCTAATTGACACAAACGATGGAGACAGTGGAACCAACTGGGTCAACTATGACTTTAGATCACTGCAAAATCAGCTAGGCATTACAGATTTTTCAGACACTACGCTGTCATTGTATTTCGGCCTCACAGATCCAACACCGGTCACACTGGCAAGCGCAGGCGAATTGACTGGCCCAAAGGGGCTAATTCAGATTGATGATGCTTCAGTAAATGCAATAGACAGCAAATCAGGAACTGCGTTTTTAGTGATTAACTTTGATTCGTCGAACAATTCGCCACCTCAGGGAACAATATCTGCTGAAACTGACACACAACCAATTGTATTTGATCTATTCTCATTTGGCAAAAAAAACGGCAAGGACATCAATAATGCAATCTACAGATTTGAGCTGGAAGAGACATCTGCCAACTCTGCAACCTTTACTGGTACGGTAGAATATGCAATCGCAAATCAGCTAAATCAATTCGACGCAAGCTTTATTGCAAACACGATAAAGCCGATAGACCGCGACGTCAAATTTTTTGTGAACCAGAGACTAATTAATGAAAAAGGAATCAACATTGCATATTCGGATATTGCAGAGGTGGGACTCACAATAGGATCATCATCAAAGGCCGACATTAGGACGCACTCTGGCACAGTATCACTCAAATCAAATGTGATTCGATTCGGGCATCCAGTTACAATTGTACTCAATGATCCGGATCTTAATGTAAACCATGATGCAATAGACATCTACTCTGTAATCGATGATCCAGGATCACCAAACGTCGACACTGTGGGCACTACAAGTGGAGGTATCTTGCTTGAAGTGTTAATCAAAGATATCCGCTTCAAGAGGTGTACAATAAACGGCGTAGAGTATGGTGGTCTTGCAGCAACCGGATTCAGTTTGATTGAAACCGGACCTGACACAGGAATATTTGAGGGCGTCTTTAAGATGCCGTCTCAGATCTGCAACAAAGATGGCACAAAACTCATCTCTCCTGCAGGTGGTATAGTAGACCTCAAGTACCACGACTTTAGAGACTCGTCAGGTCAGCCAAACATATTCGGCCTCAAGACCTCGTCTGCTTCAAAGCTTACAAAATCGGATACTGGTAGCACAAAGTCAAGCTCCAAGGAGAGTTCTAGTACTGCAAAAATTAACTCAAAGACATACACACTACCAGAACCAGGTAAATCTACGCAGGTCGTACTTACAGGCAAGGTCTTTAATTACAAGCCTGGCACCAAAATCAAATTCACAGTTACCGATCCTACAGACAAACAGCATGTCTTTTACGCCTTTGCAACAAAACAGGGCAACTACAAATCAGTTCTCCTCCTAAAACACAACTCACCTGCAGGAGATTACTCTGTAGACATTGAATACCAGAAATCCAACGTCGGCAAACACGTCTTCACAGCTATGAAATCTAAAACCATCAAAAAGTAAAACGATTTTTCTAAAAAAGTGCAAAAATCATGTGGTCAAAAAAGGTTCAAGAAAAGGATGTGAAAGTCAAATTTTCTTTCATAGAATACATAAATACCCTTAGTCCTTGTATGTGCCTAGAAATGAGAGGAGCTGGAAGACCGGTAGTACTATTCTTGTCGCTTATTGTTTTCACAATGGGTTTTACAAGCGTTTTTGCACAGGTAGGTTCCAGCCAAATAGCGCCACTCTCAGTCAAGACAGAGCTTCCATTATATGACGAGGGTGACACAGTTAACTTTAGCGGTTTCATAAAGAATCCGGATGCAAACAATCTCATCGATGTCACAGTCAGGGTCATTGGCCCACTTGTGAATGGAACATCAAACAACATAGTTCAAATAAAACAAATCAAGCCGCAACTTGACGGCTCATTTGAAGGCAACTTTATTGTAGCAGGTCCACTTTGGATCAAAAAAGGCGATTACAAAATTATAGTTAATTACGGCCCACAAAAGGCAGAAACGAAATTCTTTTACAACGGAGGTACGGGTCAGGCGCCACCAGATACACGACCACCTCCACCACAATGTGCACCAGGACAGATCATAGTGGGAGGCAAGTGTGTGGACGAAGAGATAACCAAACCACCACCAAAATGTGGAACGGGAACAGTGTATGACCCAGTAACAGGCACATGTATTGTAGCACCAATAGTAACTTGTCCACCAGGACAAATCCTAGTTAACGGTCAATGTGTAGATAAAGAACCAGAAGTACAACAACCAGTATGTGGGCCGGGCACAGTTCTAAAAGATGGTATCTGTGTTCCTGAAAAGCCTACTAAACCTGGCGGTGGATGCCTTATTGCGACAGCCGCATTTGGTAGCGAGCTTGCACCCCAAGTCCAGCTTCTCAGAGAAGTCAGAGACAATGTTGTCTTTAGCACTGGAGCAGGAACCGCATTCATGACTGCATTCAACGATGCATACTACTCATTTAGTCCTGTGGTTGCAGACTGGGAAAGACAAAACCCGGCATTCAAGGAAATAGTCAAGACTGCAATCACTCCGATGCTTTCGACTTTGTCGATTCTCAACTATGTTGAGATTGACTCTGAGCAGGAGATGCTCGGCTACGGAATCGGCATAATACTGCTCAATGTCGGCATGTACTTTGTCGCACCGGCACTAATCATAGTCAAAATTAAAGACGTCATAGCCAAAAGACGCCTCTAAGATTATATCCTCTTTTATCAGAGCAGACTCATGCACGTAGAGTTCGAAGAATTCGAATCCGTACAAGACATCTTTGCGTATATGGCGTCGGTCATGCCACCGATGAAAAACACAATGCCGATCAACTCTTACAAAGGCTACATCTTTGCATTCATACCGCTGACACACAGTAACGGCGACGTCTACTTGATGATCTACACCAAAGGAAAACTAGATGGCAGGATACTAGAATACGACATAAATGCAAACACATACCGCAAAGTTAACGCAATAGAAAGAGCTGACAAGACATACTTTATCGTAATTACTCCAAAGAGAAACACTATTGCCGACGAAGCAATAAAGAAAGTTTAGAACTTATCTAGTGTATGTAGGGGCAGCAACGGATCTGCTTCTTGCGTACTTTTCTACTATATCTTCTGGCAGCTTGCCATTGAAGAGATCTTTGCACAATCCACGCAGATACCTCATAATCGCCCAAGTTCCAGCCTTTATCAAACCGTACATGAAGATCTTCATTGGCGGACCGTATGTCTTGTTTCTGAGTATGATTGGAACTATGTCATTTATGACGCGCAAGTTATTCTCCCAGCATCTCCAAAATAGCGTGAACTGAGCCTCGTTGAGGTTTCCAAAATGCATCGAATTCTTCTCAGAAAAGTCTTGGTACAATAACGGTGCTACAAGGCCTCTAAAGTTTGTCTTCCTAAAGTCCTCAATCAGATCAATTGTATATTGGGTCTCATCCGGTGTTTCGTCAGGCCAACCAATTATGAGAGTAGCTGCAGGGAACCAGTGGTTCTCGTTCATTATCCTTGCACCCTCTCTTACGACCCAACCCCACTCGTCAGTCGAAAACGGCTTTGTCTTGACTCCAAGGTGCTTTTTGACCATTCTTGGAGCTACCGTCTCAATACCTAGGTTTGTAGCAAGCCATCTGCCAGAGGTGTGCATGTTGTTTATTTCCGACATCTGTTTGAGTAACAATGGGTCTGCCGCAACGGCAGAAAATGTCATATGTGTGGTTCCAACAAAGTTTGCTCCAAGACCTTTAAGCCCTTTCCACAATTCAGTTATTGCGTCGCGATTTGGCTGAAAGTCTTTACTTTCACATCCGTACAAAAGCATCTCGTCTGAATGTAACCAAATGGAGTCAAATCCGTAATCCAAGTTTATCTTTGCCTCATGCTGGAGCCTCTCAAGCGGGAGGTCTTTTTTGGATCTTTTGTTTACATCACAAAAGTCGCATCCTCTCCCACATCCGCGCATTGCCTCAATGAGTGAGTTGACAGTTGGACCCTCAATAATGGGGATGTTTTGTATGTTTTTTACAAAGCAGTGCATGAGCTCAGGCGCATCGCCGTTTTCTAGATCCTTGAACAAATCCAGTGCAAGCTCATCTGCCTCGCCCACCACAACTGTATCGATTCCGTGAATCTTCATTCTGTCTGATTTTGCAAGCTCCCAGGCGCCGTTTCCGCCGACAACTACATGAAAATTGTACTTTTTCTTTAACTGAATTATCTTTGCACACATGCGTTTGAACTTCATTGCAACATAAGATAGCTTTTCAGGAGACATGGTGGTAGTGACTGGTGCCATGCCAAGTGGATCCATGACGTTGATTCCAACTACCTTGGTGTCCGGGCCTATTGATTTTTCCAAGTAATCTGGATTTGCGACAAAAACTTCGTCTCTTCTGTAACCCTGTAGTAGAGCACTTTCGACCCGTCTCAGTCCAACTTGAGCCACTTTGGCCTCACCTGTGACCGGATCTGTCTCTACTGGAGGGCAGAACACTTTGTCAAAGACCCATTCAGGGAGAAGTTCGTAAGGTCCACAAGCTATGAATCCATAAAGAAAATTACCACGATAGTTGGTCATTAAACTGCGGTCTGCAGTAAGAACTATTCTTTTGCCAGCCAACGAAGTTTAAACTTACCACATAGTATAAAATACTTACTGGAATGGGTTCTGTCGGGTTGTCGAGGGATA
>JBDUUJ010000096.1:0-2591 GCA_039938575.1 Nitrososphaera sp.
AGTAGCCCGAGGCAGATTCGAACTGCCGTCTCGGCGTATCCTCTCGTAAGATCCAGAGCGCCGAATCCTTAACCTGAAAATCATTTGGCCGCTAGACTATCGGGCTACTGACCAAGCCTCAAAGACATTTCAATATAAAATTATTACTTGACTCTGATTTCACGTATAGCTGTGGCATAATCACATTCAGCTTTGAGTCTCATATATGGGACAAGCCTGTAGTGAATAGAGTACAAATCATTTTCTTTGTAAAGGAGATTTTTTTGTAGCAATGAGGCCAGGCCTCGTGAGACAACAGTCAAAGAAACGTCGAATTTACTGCATACTTCGTCTCGCTTTTTTTGATATTGTTCCATCGTGAATGCTACCGCATTTAGCTCCAAAATGAGCGGCCAGACTATTTCCTTCCAAACAAATCTCCGATTTTGTGTTCCTGATGCATATTTACCCTTTTCACTCAACGTTAATAACATCTCCAAAGATTAGTTATAATTGCATAGTTGTCACATATTGAAGAATCTCTGAGTCTTTTAGAAAAAAATTGGCAGATCGACCAGACGCTCAAAGATTTCATGCTCAGAAAAATAACAGATGTGACAGATCATCCGCTCAAAGTAAAACAAGTTGTGTTCCACATCCCATACTTGACTAATGAAAAAAAATTTATCCTGTGGAAATGTTTTTGGCCAGATTGCCATAATTGTTGTGAGCGCCAAGGCAGACTCCCGTTGACTTCACATGACTTGATCATAATTGGAAAGGGCCTCAAATATCAAAAAACATCCGATTTTATAAAAAATGAGACAGTCATAGCCACCTGGAAAGAGTCTGGGCCGGCATCGAGTGATGTCTTGATGACTTCGGTAAATCTCAAAAGAAAAAATGACGAAACTGAAGCAGACGACGGCACACACATTCCATGCAGGTTTTTGGACTCAAATGGGGCATGCTCAATTCATCCCAATAGACCTGGCGTGTGTTACTTGTATCCATTTTCCACATGGCTTGAAAATGAAAATGGCTCAGCTCGCGTTCACGCTACATTCCAATTTACAGGCGACTGCCCAGGATTTTACCTCGCTGACTCACTTGAGCCAATGAAGGAAATTCTGCGCGAATATTCTGATATTATATACGATTACAACATGAAATATACAAGAACCACAAGAGAAGGCTTTAGTCTTGCAAGCTTTGTTTAAGCTTTTGCTACCTTCATCAAATCACGCATGTGTATTTCCATTCCAAATCTGTCCTCATTTTTCTTCATATATCTGAATATTGCGATCAGGTCTGCAAAGCTTTTCAGTGCGGAAAACTCTCCTTTCATCTTATGTCTGATGAATTTGAGTACTTTGCCATAAATTGCAAAATACTCCAAGACCTCTTTACGATAGTTTTCTAAATCATTGATGTTTCTAACAAAAATGTCTGCACACACCATACTTGGTATGATTCCTTCGCCAAGTAGTGGATAGACTGTTCCAATTGACTCGCCTACACCAACCACCTTGCCGTGGTAAAATGGCTCACACATGTCTGGCGTCGCAAGCCTGATTGGCCGTCCTACGGTCTTTGTAACTTTTCCTCCGTATTTTGCAAAAAACTTGTCGGTCTCAACTACGTGGTTTTTCTTATAGTCTCCAGCCCCTATGTGTGCCATGTTGTCACTTAGTGGGAAATACCAAAAGTATCCAGTCATGCCGGCAAAGGGTTTTACAAAAAAGTCGTCTATTGGCACCTTTTCGTCATACTGAATCCTGTATTGGTATGTCGGCAAGTAAAAGTCTTTTTTGATTTTTGGTAGGTAGCTGCGATGAAACCCAGTACAATCTACGATGAGGTCAAATTCTTTTTCCAAATCCTCAAGCTTAGGTGCAACACCATAGTGTATTTTGACACCTTTTGACATCTCTTTGATTAGTCCTATCTTGTCGAACGTGACGAGGCCTTTCAGCTTTATGTCGAATTTTTGATTGTCGTTCATCTCAATGTGCATGTCTTTTCCGTGGTGAATCACAAAATCATCAAAGTTTATGCCAGATTTTGCGCAAAGCTCCTTCATCTCGTTTCTTGAGGTGCCCCAAGCACAAATCGAGTCGTGGTTTTGCTCAGTCATGCGTTCAAAGCCTACGACTTGGTGATCTTTTTTGAGGCGTGAAATTAGATATCCGCCTGCCACGCCAACTCCTACTATAGCTATCTTCATTTCACTTGAAATTTTCCATAGTGAACCACTACCGGACAATAGGTAGCCTCTTCCTGCTTCCTTGACCGTATTGCGATCTCTGCAGGCGTAACTTCCCGTGGTTCCCACGGTAGGTAATTTTTTTCAAAAACCTCTAACCTTGTTTTATATTTTAGTATCATGTTGAATGTGTCCCATCCAGAATCCAGGATGTTTTTTGCCAATCTGTGGTTTTGTACCATGTTGAGCCTGTGTAGTTTTTCAACAAACACAATGCCATATTTTTTTGCATATATGGACAGCTTGTGCACCAAGTCCCTTCTGCGGTTTTTGATTCGCTCCTGGATTATCTGGTAGAATCGTACTGCTTTTTTGTAGTTGTTTGAGCCTATTTGTCTTCTTGATA
>JBDUUJ010000097.1:0-4874 GCA_039938575.1 Nitrososphaera sp.
TCTCAATCGTAAATGCACCAGACTTCCCAGAAGACTTTGACTGGATAAACACAAACGAATCACTAAACCTGTCAAAGTTAAAAGGACATATCATCGTGCTTGATTTTTGGACTTATTGCTGCATAAATTGTATGCACACCCTCCCAGTTTTGGCCCAGCTTGAAAAAAAATACGAACAAAAACCGGTCATCTTCATAGGTGTTCACTCTGCCAAGTTCACAAACGAGCAGGAGACAAAAAACATCAAATCTGCAGTAAATAGGTACGAAATAACGCATCCCGTAATTGTGGACAAAAAGATGCGAATCTGGTCAAGCTTTGGTGTAAATGCGTGGCCTACTATAATAATAATCGATCCAAACGGCAAAATAGTATACAAACAATCAGGAGAAGGCCAAAGAGAGGCAATCGAGGACGTAATCGAGATCCTTTTACAAAGACACTCAGAAAAAGGCACACTGGCAAAAGAACCACTAAAGATAAACACCGTCATACCAAAACACACTCACACTCTGTCGTTTCCAGGCAAGCTTGCTATATCAAAGGATGGCATTCTTGCAATAAGTGACTCTAACCACAACCGAATCATAATAACAGATACAGCAGGCAAGATCCTGCATACAATTGGAAGCAGCCAAGCAGGTCTTGTAGATGGAAGCTTTGAGTCATGTCGATTCTTTAGGCCCCAGGGTGTGGCATGGATGGACGGGCAGCTCTATGTTGCCGACACAGAAAACCATGCAATACGACAAATCGATTTTGATAAAAAAAATGTCAGCACAGTGGCCGGGACTGGAAGACAGGGCCACTGGTTCTCAGCTGGAGGCAGGGGCACAGCAGTCTCGATAAGCTCACCGTGGGATGTTGCGTGTACTGACAACTTGGTATACATTGCAATGGCAGGAAACCACCAGATCTGGACATACGACACACAAACAAAAATGGTTGCACCACTTGCAGGCTCGGGTCATGAAAATATAATTGATGGCCCCGCAAGGCAAGCACAGCTTGCCCAACCAAGCGGACTGTCTATTTTTGACAATATTTTATACTTTGCAGACAGCGAGACTTCATCTATAAGAAAACTCGATCTTTTGGAAAAACAAGTAACCACCATAGTAGGGCATGGCCTCTTTGAATTCGGACACAAAGATGGCACCACAGATGAGGCTTTGCTCCAGCACCCATTGGGCCTGTGCGCAACCAAAGACACCATATTCGTGGCAGACACGTACAATTCAGCAATACGTGTGATCAACCAGAAAACCAACACCGTATACACACTCATTGGCAAAGAAAGGGAGACTGTCTGCCTTCCAGACAAGCCGCATTGTGAGATTTTGGCACTCTATGAGCCAGGCGACGTCGAATTCTACAACGACAAACTGTACATTGCGGATACCAACAACCACCTCATCCGGGTCTTTGATCTCAAAGCAAACAGCTTGCAGACACTGGATCTGAAGTGACTGATTTTTTGGTTCTGGACCGTGGATTTTTTCCAGCCATCAATCCGAGTCGATGGAAGCAATTAGTTGTCGGGTAGCACAGATGGTAAACATCATTGGCCAGCACACGTCAACACAAAACTCACAGAACTGGTATCTTACTGGAATAGCACATGAATTAGGATATGGTGTGGTTTGTTGGGCTACTGGTGGCAAGATATACTGGCCGTGGTTTTTCCTGATTTACGCTCTGTAATCCATTTCCAGAACATGCAAAAGAAATCTCATGGGCCATGGATGCTGACACCAACGACATACAATTTCACAAACACGCCAGCATGTTATGTTGTAATATGCTTTGCTGGCTACAAATAGATCCTCTATATAGCAAACTATAGAATATGTAGAACATCCTTTAATTACATACAAAACTGAGCAAGCTCATGGGGCAATGGCTTTCCTGGGTCAAGTCAAACGACAAAGAGATCCTAACTATTTTGGAGAATCTGGCAATAAAGGCAAAAGAGACCGCAGAAGAGCTTGTGCAGCTTTTTTCAAACATGCAAAATTCGACCGATCATCACACTAGAATAAAAAAATTAGAGCGCCAAGCAGACGAGCTTACCCGCTCAATTTTCGCAGAACTAAACAAGACATTCATTACTCCTTTGGACAGAGAAGACATACAGCGAATTGCGGCAAAGACAGATGACGTAATAGACTACATGGAGGGAATAGCAGGCAGGATCAAAAGCTACCGTGTCTTGGATGCCCCACCATACATGCTGGAGATAACAAAGGAACTTTTGGCAGCAATAAATGAAGTCGAGTTTCTCATATCCAAACTAAAAAACCTCAAGGTGGACAAATCACTAGTCGAACACTGCCGCAAGATAAGCGACATTGAACACAGAATAGACGACTTGTACCGCGACGCAGTAGGCCAGCTCTTTGAAACAAACGACGCAGTAAACATCATCAAGCTTAAGGACATCTACGAAGCTATCGAAGCGGCATCAGACAGGTGCCTTGACGTAGCAGACGTAATCGAAGACATTGTTCTAAAATACACGTAGGGCATGTACGAGCTGGCAATCGGTGCAATAGTAGCGGCACTGGTATTTGATTTCGTCAACGGCTGGAACGACGCGGCAAATTCGGTTGCAACCGTGATTGGCACACGAGTACTAAAGCCGATTCATGCTGTCTTGATGTCAGCCGTGGCAAACTTTGTGGGTCCTTTCGTTTTCGGCGTTGCAGTGGCAACCACAATAGCAAAAGGAATCCTCAACCCAGAAGACGTTACAATATACATGATAATTGGAGGCCTTGCGGGTGCAATCTCTTGGTCCTCAATTTGCACGTATCTTGGACTGCCAATCTCCATAAGTCATTCGCTAATTGGAGGCCTCATTGGGACAGGACTTGCTACAGTAGGATATGAAAAACTGCTCTTTGATGGACTGTACAAGGTGCTAATTGGGATAATCGCATCGCCAATAGGGGGAATCGCAATGGGTCTTGCCTTTACCACAATCATAATTACGGTGTTTGCAAGGAGGAGACCAGGTCCAGTCAACAAGGCCTTTGGAAGATTGCAGCTCATATCCTCGGCTTGGTTTGCCATAACTCACGGAGCAAACGACGGCCAAAAAACAATGGGAATAATTGTGCTTATCTTGATGTCAGAGGGAATATTGACAAGCTTTGAGGTCCCAATATGGGTGATTCTTGCAGCAGCTTCGGCAATCGCGCTTGGCACGTTCATTGGTGGCTTCAAAGTCATCAAGACTCTGGGCATCAAGATTGCAAGGCTTAGACCATACCAAGGGTTTGCGGCAGAGACTGGTGGCGGAATAATTCTGGCTACTTTTGCATCTCTTGGAATTCCTGCAAGCACCACACATGCAATAACTGGATCTATAATGGGAGCTGGAGCGACTCGAAGAAAGCATGCAGTGCGATGGAAGGTGGGACGCCAGATTGTATATGCATGGCTGATTACCATACCTGGCAGCGCAGCGATTGCTTTTGGCGCGACACATCTGATCAACTGGCTGGCAGGAACATAAATCAAATTTTCTCATCGGAATCTGTCCACCAAGTTAACAGCTAAAGATAAAACAAAATAGGATGGTTGTTATTTATGGTCACAAAAAAGCCTGACTTTGACATGGCACTGACGCAGCTGCGAAACAACCAGAACATGGCAGCCTACAACATGTTCACAAGCATAGCTGCACAGATAAAAAACTCGGATCCGCTCAAGGCAGCTTTGTCGATGATTTTGGCAACGGAATGCAAGAGCCGCCAGAACAAGGACATCACAGAAGAGGCAATCGAGGCAGGCAAGCTCTTCTTTGCCTACGCCAAGACGAAAAAGGATTATTCCGGAAAATCGGCATTTTTATGTGCTGCAAAATGCTTTCTTAAGGCAGGCAAGTACGACAGCGCAAAGGATGCATTTGAAAAATCAAAAGGATTCAGGCTAGACGAATCCGCTGCGACAAGGCCAATAATCATAGTAGATGACAGCAAGGCAATAGTTCTCAAAATCAAAAACCATCTAGGCAATCTTGGATACACAAAGACGGAATCGTTTTACACCGGAAGCGACGCTATAACGGGATGCAAAAAGCTGCTAAAGCAGAACCCGATAATTCTGCTCGACATGGGACTGCCTGACACAAGCGGTGATGTTGTGGCATCAAAGATTCTGGAGATAAAACCAGACACACAAATAATACTGATTACGGCAGACGAAAAGACGACAAAACGAGTCAAGGATACCATAAGCTCAGGTGCCATTGCGTTCATACAAAAACCGTTTACGATCAAGGATCTCAAAGACGCACTTACAACCGCAGAGGCAGAGTACTCGCTCTCAAAGAAGTAGAAGCGACATATTGACGATGTTTATGTTTTTGAAGTCAAACTTGGTTATTCTGTAGTCTATGATGTCGTCTGAGAATCTCTCGATGAGTCTTGCTGCCGGGTTTTTGAAGCCCCGCTCCACTCTAAGTATGACAAGCATGTTCCATTCACCTTCCATGTCTGCAACCAGAAGGTAGTACGGCAAAGACACCACATGTTCGCGGATCGACTCCTTTAGTGTCTCAATGGATTTTGTTACCTTGAACTTCAAAAACAAAGCTTCGTGCTCGTTTGTCTCTGCTACATCGGAAAGAACCGCCTTGTAGCCTTTGATGATTCCGCTTTTTTCGAGTCTTTCTATTCTCTTTCGGATGGTCCTGTCTGAGACATCGTGGCCAAGCTTTCTGAGCTCGACGGCAATATCCTTGGAGGGAGTGCGAGCGTTTACGTTGAGGATCTCAATTATTTTTTGGTCTACTTTGTCAAGATTAGACCATGCCTCGCCGCTCATTACATTGTGAAAAAAACAAGTATCTATTGAATATTTTGTGC
>JBDUUJ010000098.1:0-31751 GCA_039938575.1 Nitrososphaera sp.
AGTTGTGCCAGTCTGCCTGCTGCCTGTGATATGGCAGTAAGTTTGTAGTATGACTGGATCTGGTAGTCTTTCAGGGCATGGTATGTAAGTTGTGATAGTTTCTTCATTGTGGAACAGTTGTTCTCAAGGCCTATTCTTATGCAGCAATTTACCATGTCTTTGAAGGTCTCCATCATTTTGATTTGATCGGTGTTTGGCGTGAATTTTTGTTTGATGGATTTGAGTGGCAAATTGTGTTGTATGTATTGGGTGTAATTATTTAACATGTTTGTTACAGGTGGTGTTGACCTTGACATGATTTGTAAGCTCATTTTTTAGTAGCACCCGATGGTAAACATCGTTGGCCAGCACCCGTCAATTACACAGAATCTTAGACAGCAATAGCAATTACTACTGGCTTGACTCTGCGGTACATAAACGCACCCACAAGCTTTGCCTTGAATCCATACTTTTTGTTTCTAAGATCTACTGCGTTTTGTGATTCGGCCTCATTTGCGAATCTTGCAGTTCCCTCAATCCAATCCCCTTTTGGTTCACCATTCATGCCGCAAGGCATTATCTTGACTTTCTGGTTGTTTTTGATTCGTTTTACTTTACCCGTATTAGGCCTAGTTGTGACAAAAATCTGATTCTCAGATATGACAAACCAGACAGGCGTCCTCACAGCTTGTCCACTTTTTTTATAAGTCTCCAAGTTGATGTATTTGTGTCCTTCAAGACTGGAAAGCTTGTCTGAGCTCATCATAATTAGTTTGGCTTCCCGTTATTTTAGCACAGCACTCGTGGTTGTTGCCTAATTCGTTTTGTAGACTGTAAATGACATTCAATGGTAATATCGACCATGACATTGTGTATGGTTGAACACGAAGCCAAGATGACTCAAGATATTACATGGAATTAGGCAACGACCCCACCGCACTCAACAAACTTAAATAGAAACCGTATTCACAAGATCACGATCGATTTGGTTCAGGGAGATCCATGGAAGAATGCTTTAAAGCAACTTGATGATGCTTGTGCAATACTAAAGATAGACAAGGGCACAAGAGATTATCTTGCAGAACCAAACAAGGTGTTGCGAGTAAAACTTCCCGTGAAGATGGACGACGGAACGATCCGAGTCTTCATCGGTTTTCGAAGTCAGCACAACAACGACAGAGGCCCATACAAAGGTGGAATCAGATATTTTGATCCAGAAGGTGGCATCGAATACATGGAAAAGGAAGTCAAGGCACTATCTGCCTGGATGACTTGGAAGTGTGCAGTAGTAGATGTGCCACTGGGTGGAGGCAAAGGAGGAATCTATGTCAACCCTAAAAAGGAAAAGCTCAGTCAAAATGAGCTTGAGAGATTGACAAGGAGATTCGCTTTTGCAATATCTGAGATTATCGGTCCCAAAAAAGACATTCCAGCACCAGATGTGTATACCACAGGTGTCGAGATGGCTCAGATAATGGATGTCTACAGCAAGATGTCCGGGATGGAACACGAACCTGGTGTAATTACAGGAAAGCCCATTTCACTTGGTGGCTCTCTTGCAAGAAATGTAGCCACAGGTCTTGGATGCGCTTACTGTATCCGTGAAGCTGCAAAGACAATTGGCCTCAAACTGAAAGGTGCAAAGGTCGTCATCCAAGGATATGGAAACGCGGGAACCTTTGCTGCAGAATATCTGGAAAAAATGGGGGCAAAGATAATTGCAGTCAGCGACTCCAAGGGCTCCATAATCAATGAAAAAGGCCTTGATTCCAAAAAAGTACTTGCCTTCAAAGAGAAAACTGGCTCTGTTGTTGGATATCCAGGAAGCAAAAAGATTTCCACAGAAGAGCTGCTCACAACTAAATGTGATGTCTTGGTTCCAGCTGCACTGGAAAACCAGATCAACGCAAAAATCGCAAAGAACCTAAAGTGCAAGATAATTGCCGAAGCTGCAAACGGCCCTACCATGCCAGAGGCAGACCCCATCATCTACAACAAAAAGATAATGGTCTTGCCAGACATATTGGCAAATTCTGGAGGCGTTTGCATCTCGTACCTAGAATGGGTCCAAAATAACATGGGATACTATTGGTCCTTTGACGAAGTAGCATCAAAGATGGAAGACCACATAGTACGAGGTTTCAAAGACACACTCGCCCTATCAAGAAAATACAAAATAGACATGAGACGTGCAGCGATGGTCTTGGCAGTAAGCCGAGTTGTTGAAGCATTCAAAGCAAAAGGCCTTTGGCCATAAACCCTCTTTTCATTTTTCAAAGCTAAAATTATACCTAATTTTGTACTTAGATTGTGACAAACCGGCACACAATCATTGTCATCGCATCAATCATAGTAATAGTGGCCACATTAGGCTATTCCTCGCTAAATCTAATTTATGTAAAGGATCTGCAATTTAGGTGGCACCAACAAGGTTCATTTGATCTACTATCAATAATGTTCAATGGAAGGTTGGTTGTATGCAACAACTCAGACTATCCCGTAAACTTTCAGAAATACTCCATTCAGATTTTCTTTGACGGCCAAGACCTAGGCACATTTATGGCACAAGGAGCTGGAGTCATGCCTCACAACACTGCAACCATACTTGGCAACTTTGAGACAAGCGACAAACGTGTATCACAGATGCTTTTTTCTTCTCTTAACACTGCACTAAATAACAACGCGGCAGCAGCGAGAATAGATCCAAGTAAGATGCAAGTTAGCACCACCCTTGAAACAAAAATAATTGGTATTATCCCATTTTCCATAACGACGCAACATACTGGTGCCGAGTTTCTGGGCATGATGAATCAAAAAACAAGTTGTGACAATTAATGTCCAAAGTTCTTGTTATAAAAAACGCAAGACTTGAAGGTCCAGGCACCATAGGTGAGCTGCTAGAATCAGATGGATTTACGCTTCAAACAATATTTGCAAAAAAAGAAGCACTCCCACCACTTGATCATTCTGCAGTTCTGATTCTTGGCGCGCCAGAGAGTGCAAACGACGATCTGCAATACCTCAGAGACGAAATGGAGTTGATCAGAGTTGCTACGCAAAAAAATATCCCAACACTTGGCATTTGCCTTGGTTCTCAGCTCATCGCAAAAGCATTTGGCGCCAATGTGTACAAAGGCCCAAAAAAAGAAATTGGATTCTACCACGATGTTAAAATAGACCAAGGCGCAAACTCGCGCCTATTTTCTGGCATATCAAATCCATTTACCGTGTTTCATTGGCACGGTGACACATTCGAGCTTCCAAAAAATTCCACCCGTCTTGCATACTCAGAGCTGTACAATCAGGCATTCCAGCATGGCTCCGCAGTCGCAGTCCAATTCCATTTTGAAGTAAACAAAGAGATCGTTACGTCATGGCTCAAGACAACTCAAGAAGATCTAGGTGACATCGATCCGAATAAAATCCGAGATCAAATAGACGCCAATATTGGGAAGGTTCAGACAAACATGGAAATTTTTTACAAGAATTTCAAGTCAGTTTTCAACCTCTAACTAAAGTTAATATATTGAGCTAGAGTGTGTCCGATCACATTATGAATTCCACTAGAAAAATTTTTGATGAAACAATCAAAACGGATCATAAAGTAATTACCGAAGAAGCTTCAAAATCAATTCTCAAATCATATGGAGTCAAAGTACCACCATACGCTTTGGTAAAATCATCAAAAGAGGCAGTCAAAGCAGCAAAGAAGATTGGCTATCCTCTTGTGATGAAGATAGTCTCTCCTCAGATTCTACACAAGACAGACGTAGGCGGAGTCAAAGTCGGAATTAACAGCGATAAGGAAGTAAAGCAAGCTTTCAACGACATGTATGGCCGCCTTTCAAAGAAAAAAGGTGTCGAAGTAAAAGGCGTTCTTTTGGAAAAAATGGTTCCAAAAGGAATTGAGATGATAGTAGGCCTCCAAGTCGACCCGCAATTTGGACCAGTCATCATGGCAGGCCTAGGCGGCGTAATGACCGAAGTCTTCAAAGATGTTGCATGGAGGATGCTGCCAATTACAATCGACGACGCAAAATCCATGATAAATGAATTAAAATCATCAAAGATCTTCAAAGGATTTAGAGGAAGTAAGCCTGTTGACTTGGACATGCTTGCAAAAGCACTGGTTCAAATAGGTAAGATAGGCACGGAAAACGCCGAATACATCAACAGCATCGACTTTAACCCAGTCGTGGTGTATCCAAAGTCATACTATGTTGTAGACGCCAAGATAATTCTAGGCAAAGAGGTAAACCCGAACGCGATCTCAAAGGCACAGCCAGACGACTCGTTTATGGAAAAATTCTTCACGCCAGAATCCGTCGCGTTGGTTGGTGCATCAGCCACGCCAGGCAAGGTGGGAAACTCTGTTTTAGACAGTCTTGCAAAGCATGATTACAAAGGCAAGGTCTTTCCGATAAACCCCAAAGCAGACGAGATCCTTGGAATCAAGTGCTACCCGTCACTTGAGGCAATAAATGACAAAGTTGACCTAGTAGTAGTTTGTGTAGACCTCTCAGTCACACCGCCAATCCTTGAAAGTTGTGCAAAGAAAGGAATCCACAATGTCGTAATTGTCTCAGGTGGTGGAAAGGAGCTAGGAGGTGAAAGAGCAGACTATGAAGCTCAAATAAAATCCCTGTCCGAGAAACACAAGATCAGAATTATCGGTCCAAACTGCATCGGAATGTTCAATGCAGCAAACAGACTCGACTGTGCCTTCCAGGGACAAGCAAGAATGGTTCGACCAAAACTAGGCAATGTCGCCCTACTTTCACAGAGTGGGACTATGGGAATCAGCTTCTTGGAGACCGCAGACACGTTTGGACTCTCAAAGATGATAAGCTATGGCAACAGGTCCGATGTTGACGAAGCTGACATGATCTGGTATCTTGCAAATGACCCACAAACCAAAGTAATTGCATTATATGTTGAAGGTTTTGGTGATGGACGCAAGTTCATCGAGACCGCAAAGCGCGTCATGAAGGAAAAGAAAAAACCAATAGTAATTTGGAAGAGTGGCAGGACGGAGGCTGGAGCAAAGCAAGCTGCCTCACACACTGGCTCACTTGGAGGCTCTAACGCAATAATCATGGGCGCATTCAAGCAAGCAGGAATTATCTCAGTTGACAGCTACCAGGAGTTGGCAGCAGTGACAAAAGCACTTGCGTGGCAGCCGCCCGCCAAGGGTAACAGAGCTGCAATGTGCAGCAATGGAGCAGGTCCAATGATCGGTGGAATTGACCACTTTGAGAGACTTGGGCTTGAGCTAGCTCAAGTTACGCCGCAGACATTAAAAGAGCTCAAAGAACATTTCCCTCCAACCTATGTCATAGGAAAAGGAAACCCAGTAGATGTTACAGGCGGCGCAAATGCAGACGACTACAGATACACAATCCAAAAGTTCTATGATGATCCAAATGTCGACATTGTAATGCCGTGGTTTGTCTTCCAAGACGACCCTCTGGAGGAGACAATCATCCAGTATCTGGCAGAATTCTCAAAGCAACAAAAGAAGCCATTGCTTGTTGGTGGAAACGGTGGACCGTACACACAAAAAATATCCGCCCTCATCGAAAAAGAAGGAGTCCCAGTGTATGACGATATTCGAAACTGGGTTGCAGCAGCGGCTGCCCTTGCTCAGTGGGGCAGATACCTCAAAGATTCTTCTTAGAGAACATTTATTTCAACCAAAAAATCGGAACAATCATGGCTCTAGTTACTACATCGAAATCAAACGGAATTGCTACAGTCAAGATCAACAGGCCAGACAAATTAAACGCGATGAACATCGATGTCGCAAAAGAGATCATCAAAACCTTTGAGGAATTAGACAGAGACAACGAAGTCAAGGTAATAATTCTTACAGGTGAGGGAGATCGGGCGTTTTCCGCCGGAGCAGACATCGAATACATGTCGAAGATAACTCCAGATGAGTCAGTCGAGTACGCAAAGCTTGGACAATTGTTGACGGCCACAGTTGAGAATGTCTCAAAGCCAACCATTGCAGCAATAAACGGATTTGCCCTAGGAGGTGGTTGTGAGCTTGCAATGTCCTGTGACATCAGAATTGCTGCAGACACCGCAAAACTCGGGCAGCCGGAAGTGACAATTGGGATCCCTCCTGGATGGGGCGGAACTCAAAGACTCATGAGAATAGTAGGAATCGCAAAGGCAAAGGAGCTTGTCTACACAGGTAAGATGATCAAAGCAGACGAAGCAAAGGAAATAGGCCTAGTCAACCAAGTGGTTCCACTTGCATCTTTGGCTGATGAGGCACTAAAAATGGCGCAACAAATTGCCGCAAATTCAGTCTCTGGCGTAAAGATGTCAAAGATTGCGATCAACAAAGGCCGAAATGCAGACTTGGACACAGGTCTTGGAGTTGAGCTTCTGGCATGGAGGAACTGCTTTACAGACCCAGACAGAGAGCAACGCATGACTGCCTTTGTAAACAAGTCAAAAAAATAAGCTCCCCCTAATTTTCTTTATACTACTAGGCCTTGGGTGAAAACCTTATTATAATTTGGAAAGACTTGGTTATTTATGGCAACAGAACAATCACAGAAACTCATTACAATCACGCCAAAAGCAGCCGAAAAGATAATCGAGTTCATGAAGGAAGAAGCAGAAAAGCCAGAATACCTTCGAGTCTACGTACAAGGTGGCGGATGCTCAGGACTATCATACGGCATGGGATTTGAAGCCAAGCCAGAAGAGGACGACACAATCATAGAAGAGCAAGGAGTCAAATTGTTAGTAGATAGCTACAGTCAAGAACACCTCAAAGGAGCAAACATCGACTACATCGAATCACTAATGGGCTCAGGATTTAAGATAAACAATCCAAACGTTACAAAGACCTGCTCATGTGGTCACTCGTTTAGCACCCAGTAGACCTTCAATTTTTCCTATTTTTAGTTCACACTACATCTTCTGCGCGCGTAATCATGGTTCTCCCATACGAAATCATCATAAGCACTTATATCTTACATTGAGAAAGGTAAATCATTGATATTTAGGAGGTATATTTTCAATTGCCGCAATCAGGAATTGTCAAATATCACGTTAAGCTATCCTTTGAAGTTGACGGACTGGTTGAGAGAGCGGACATAATAGGCGCAATTTTTGGGCAGACGGAAGGACTCCTAGGCCCAGAGATGAACCTAAATGAGCTCCAACGAGTCTCCAAAGTCGGAAGAATAGAAGTAACGACAACAGCTACTACAAACACCACCAAAGGCGAAGCACTAATTCCTATGAGTACTGATATAGACACAGCCTCCTTAATAGCAGCAGCAATAGAAAGCATCGACAAAGTTGGTCCATTTGACTGCAAGTTCCAGCTTATTGCAATCGAGGATGTTAGGGCCACAAAAAAGGATGACATCATCAAAAGAGCCAAGGCAATAAAGCAGCAATGGGCAACAAAGACAATCTCCGAAGGGGAATCAATGCTAAAAGACATCCACGAAGGAACTTCGGTGTCAGGAAAGCTGACCACCTATGGTCGCGCAAAGCTTCCATGTGGCACAGGAGTCTTTGATTCACCATGGATCATCCTAGTGGAAGGTCGAGCAGATGTGATCAATCTTCTTCGTGCAGGAATCGACAACGCACTTGCAATTGATGGTGCACGAATTGACGAGTCAATCAAAGATTTGTGTGACACAAAAGAGAAAGTGGTTGCGTTCCTCGACGGCGACAGGGCTGGCGGATTCATCCTCAAAGAACTCAAAAACATAGTCGACATCGACGTAGTGCACCGCGCCCCAGAAGGCGTGGAGGTAGAAGAGCTCACACCGCAGCAGATCACAGACATACTCAAAGACACTATTGAAGAGATGAAGAACCCAAAGCCAAAACCCACGCTTTCTGATCCAAACGACAAGCCACTAGCTGAGCTTGCCGAAAAGACCTATGCCAAGATTAATGAAACACTTGAGGCTGTAGGCCTGGATGCAAACAAAAACGAGGTCTTCAAGGTACCAATATCGGAGCTCGTCTCAAAATTGTCGGTGCAATCTGGAATCAAGTATCTAGTACTCGACGGAATAGTGACCCAGAGGCTGGTGGATGGCGCAAAGCAGGCAGGCATCGAGTGTGTCATAGGACACAGGATTGCCAACCTCACAAACAAAGATGGCATTGCGCTCAAGACATTCACCGAGCTTGGAGTAGCATAAATACTCTTTTTTTCTTTTTATTTTTAATACAATGATTGAGCTAAAGATCCAGCACCTAGTAACCCTAACTGAGCTTCTCACAAGAGGTGCAAAAAACAATTTTGTTTCAATCACGACATCTCAGCTTGGAAAAGGGATTCACCGCTCACAGCAAGCAGCATCAAAACATTTGCTTGAGCTGGAACAGGGAGGCTACATAGAAAGAATAATGAGTGGGAGAAAGATCTCAGTTAAGCTCACCAAAAAAGGATACGACCAGATAGCAGATCTTTACACCATGTTACAAAAAAGCCTCAATTCTGTTTCTTCAGAAATCCAGCTCAACGGCACTCTGATCTCAGGCATGGGTGAAGGTGCTTACTATATGTCACTCAAAGGATATACAAAGCAGTTCAGCTCAAAGATAGGCTACATCCCTTTTCCTGGAACACTCAACGTCAAACTGGACAAAAAAGAGGACATCGAAGCATTACGTCAGCTAAACACCATAGATGGAGTCAAAATAGACGGATTTTCTGATGGTAAAAGGACTTATGGGTGGGTCAAGTGCTACCATTGTATACTAAATGGCAAAATAGACTGCGAACTCATCTTGCTTGAGCGTACGCATCACGACAACTCAGTAGTCGAATTGATTTCAGAGTCAGATATAAGAAAAAAGACAAATCTCAAAGATGGCTCAAAGCTCACAATCAAGATTCCTCTATAATCTAGGCTCTGTTAACTTGAGGGGCGCTACCAAAAAATGATCTTACAAGTTAATGTCAAGGTCAACATCACTTGCAACAAACCTATTAAATAATTACACTCAATACCTACAACACAATTTGCCACTCAAATCCGTCAACATAAAACCCACAGAACCATGTTCATTTTTGGCAGTTAGGATCCATCTAGATTTGATGCCAGAAGGAAGAATTATCAATCTCTAACATTCTAACAGAATCAGGACAAGGAGCTTTGATGTCGGAAACAAAAAAAATTGATCTAAACTCATTGTATGCGATCCTAGTCCGGGAAATTGAAAATGATCAGGTTCAAGAACTAGACAGGACATTTTACACATCGCTTTCAGAGTATCTTGGCAAGTTAAAAAGTGAAGGCTATGATGGTATAGAAAACAAGATAAAAAACAGACTGATTGAGCTTATAACCCAAATAACCTCACTTCTGCTCAAAACACGAATAGAAAAAAGCCAAAGCGATATGGATCTTACAAACCTCCTTGATGAGGAAAAATACATCCTAGAATCACAACAAGACCTCCTAGAAAGGAAAGAAATGATTCTCTCTGCTACGCTAAACGGCAGAACCAAACTTCTTGAATCTGTCTCCAAAAAACACAAGATAAAACCAATCACCGTCCGCTTTCTGAGAGACTTTGATCAGTTTGTTGGCGCAGATTTTACAAAATACGGTCCCTTCAAGGCAGAGGATGTAGCCACGATACCAAATGAAAACGCACAAGCACTAATCTCAAAAAACATAACGGTGAAGCTGAATCTTCAAGAATAATTACTGGACTAAATATGTCGCACCTAAATGTGGATGTAATTGACTTCCTTTTACTCACAATATACCCAGTAGTGGCGCTTTTTATTGTGGAACTGATAAGCCGTGCAATCAAACTCACAAGCTGGGTTAAATTGTGCGCACAGGGAGCAGTCTCCATAGGATTTGCCGTTGCGTATGTTACTCTAATTACTGCCCATTGGCTTACATCGCTAGTACTTGTAGCTTTGGCTATTGCACTGTTTTATCAAGCAAGACTTTCAAAAATAAAGCCAGGCAAATCACTCTACTAATCTTTGAATTTGCCGAACACTTTGCCCAAAAAACCTCTCTTTTGTTGCCGAATTACCTTTTTTTCACCAAATCGCTTTGCTCGAATCGATGTGAGCTTGACGCAACGGTGTTCCTCTGGCAGTCTGTGTTCTGAACAAAACTGATCTTTACAGTAATTGCATTCAAAAGGAAGATCGGTTTTGTTGCCGCAGTATGTACAGTCTACTATTTTCACTAATTGCGTTGTATTTTCACCAGTAATAAATAGTTAAGATGTTAGCAAAAACATAAAACCACTTTCAAATCAGAAATCGTAATGCTCAACGGCAAAATAGCCATAATTACCGGTGCAAGTAGTGGAATAGGTCATGCTACGGCACTGGCGCTCTCAAAGGCGGGCGCAAAAGTAGCTATTGGTGCAAGACGCACAGACAGACTCGAAGAACTCAAAAACGAAATCACAAAAAACGGCGGTGAAGTTCTGGCTCAAAAACTAGATGTCGCAAAAAAATCCGACTGTGACGCATTTGTAGACGCCGTGGTAAAAAAATGGGGCACCGTGGATATCTTGGTTAACAATGCAGGTTTGATGCCTCTCAGCTTTTTCAAAAATCTCAAAGTAGATGAATGGGATCAGATGATCGACGTCAACATCAAAGGTGTTTTGTATTGCACTGCTGCAGCTATTCCTCACATGCTTACAAAAAAATCAGGCCACATAGTGAACATATCATCCGTTGCCGGGCGCATTGTCTTTCCAGCCGGTTCTGTTTACTGCGCAACAAAACACGCCATTACTGCACTCAGTGAGGGCCTAAGACAAGAATTCAGCCAGCGTGCAAACATACGCGTCACCTGCATTGAACCGGGGGTGGTTGCAACGGAACTTACAAACACCATAACAGATGAATCACTCAAGTCGTTTGTAGAGATGTCAAAAAAGATGGAATCCCTCAAAGCCGAAGACATCGCAAACGCAATAGTATACGCAGTTGAATCTCCTCCACACGTCAACGTAAATGAGATCCTAATTAGGCCAACAACACAAGAACGCTAAATTGCAACAAATTCTCATCTTAGGCGGTGGATTTGGTGGACTTGCTGCAGCAAACGAGCTAAGGGCGAATCTACCACATGATGTCAAAATAACAATTATCGACAAAAAAGACTACTTTATGATGGATTTAGTGAAACTGTGGATCATAAAAGGCACAAGACAGTTTGAGACCTCAAAGCGGCCATTGCAATCGGTGACAAAAAAAGGCATCGAGTTTATCAATGAGCCAGTAGTCTCAATTAATCTAGATAAGAAAAAAGTCAAGACGACAACTAGGGATTTTGACTATGATTATCTGATAATTGCACTTGGAGTTGAGCTCGACCCACAAAAGATCCCAGGCCTTAGAGAGAATGGAATGATTCTGTACGACATCGAAGACGTCCCCAAGATTCGCCAAAAAATATTACACATGAAGTCAGGGCGCCTTGCTTTTGCCATAACTGGCATGCCATACAAATGTCCGCCCGCTCCGTTTGAAGCAGCGCTTATCATCAATTCCATGTTAAAGGATCTAGGCGTGCGTGACGACATACGTGTGGACTTTTATAGTTTAGGCCCAATCACACTACCTGCCGCAGGCCCTGAAGTAAGCAAGCAACTCTTGGACATCTTGGAGTCAGAAAAGATCACATTCCATGGAAACTGTAAAACCATCTGCGTCGAACCAGGGGCAATCAAGTTTGAGGATGGTAGAAAAGAAAAATTTGATTTGCTGGTTGCAGTCCCACCACACAAAGCACCACAGGTGATCCATGACGCAGGGCTTGCCCCCCAAGGCCAGTTCATTTCAGTAAAACGTGATTGCAAGACTCAATTTAACGGAGTTTACGCGATAGGTGATGTAACAAACATGATGGTCACAGACAAGCTAGCGGTGCCAAAGGCCGGAATATTTGCTGAAGGCGAAGGTATTGCAGTAGCCCAAGACATAATCGCGCAAATCAAAAAGCAACAAACAAGATCGGTTTTTGAAGGAAAGGGAGGATGCTTTGTTGAGATGGGCAACACGGCAGGCTACGTATATGTAGACATGTTTGCACAACCAAACCCGATAACTCGACTCGACAAACCTGCAAAAGAACACATGCAGGAAAAAGAGGCTTTTGAGAAAGAAAGATTGCAAAAATGGTTATGAGTCCTTTTTCTTTTCTTTTGAGATGTGATCCAACAACGCTTTGAGATCCGGCTGCAAGTCACTTGCATTTTTTGCCATATCTAGTTTTTCCGGAATACTCTTTTTGAAATCCTCTGCTTCCATTTCTATTCTAAGCTTTTCTTTGCAGTCTGTGTGGTCGTCATCAGTCCCAGAAATCTTGTGGCAAATCGAGCAGATCTTCAAGCATTCTTTATGCACCCAGACAATTTAATAATTTCACGATTTTCCAACCTTGTGAGGGGCCGTCGTCTAGTTTGGCTATGATGCTAGCCTGGGGTGCTAGAGGTCGTGGGTTCAAATCCCACCGGTCCCACCTTAAAAATTCCTATTTGGAACCATAATTTACCAAATAGTTCCAGCCTCCTTTAATTACAGGTCTGTAGAGCGCACACATGAAAACACAGATAGCCTTGATGGCCTTGCTAATTGTTTCCTTTTTGGCAGTAGCCAATGCAGACTATACAGGATCTGAGGGAAATGCTCCAGAGGATCAGCCAAACTTCAAACCTAAGGTAACACAAGACACAGCAGACGAAAAAAACGTCGAAATTATAGAATTCAAATGCAAATTCAAATAGCTTGATTTTTTGTATATTTTTTCTAACGCTGCTGGATAGTGTGTTTGGTGTGAATTTCTGCCTGACGGATGAGTGGCAAATTGTGTTGTAGGTATTGAGTGTAGTTATTTAATAGGTTTGTTGCAAGCGGTAACCTTGACATAACTTGTAAGCTAATTTTTGGTAGCACCAGATGGTAAACACAGATAACAAACCCCGTGGATTACACAAAACCGAACAACACACCACATAATACTTTGGGAAATAGTCAGATGTTGGAGGCTGTCGCCAAACAACAACCGTTGTTGGCCTTAAACGCCGTCCTCTCAAAAACCCAGTTTGATTCTCAAGGTACTATCTAATTAAAATTGATAGAATCTTTACCCGATCAGTTACGACACCTGCAGTTTGGTTCACCGCAAAGACAATACACCTGAAAAGAAAACAGCTTTGTCTTTGAGGAAATTCCGTCGGTAACGTCGACAAACACAAGAAATGTCTCAATATCGTCCAAATCCTTGCTGAGCTCCCAAGATATGTTGTATGTGCCATCAGAGTCAGTGACACCTTTGAACTCTTCTAAAATATCTTCGTCGTAATTTTCGACTCTGATAGATACAGTAGCACCCTCGACTACACCTCTTACATTACTGACGTATACAGTGATGTCCTGCGTGGTGCCACGTCTGACTGCTTTGTGGCCATTCACAGCCACATCAAGATCTGATCTAGGTTTTGATGCGGCTGATTCTAACTTGATTATTTTTTGATCCAGCAAGTACTGCATTGCAAAAAGAAAGTCTCTTTCTGAGGTTTTTCCATCAACCCACAATCTTGCAGAATTCTTTATCCAGAGTGGAAGCTTGATGTCTCTTTTTGCATAAAAAAATGTCTCGGGAAGCTCTTTTCCATTGTGATACGCAATTACTTTGTATGTTCCAGGCGTTGAGGAAAAGTATAGTGGTATTAAGGTAGAATACGCCCCACTTTGAAGTACTGGAACGGTATATTCCGTCCTTACCCCATCAGGTGCAATAACTATTAAAGAAACTGGCGTAGTCAGTCCATAGTCGTTTACCCTCCCAGATATCTTGACAAAAGTTGTTTTGCCATATTCTGGCAGATTGTATGCGTTTTCTACTGTAGTTTGTTTTACTTTTAGGAGGCCGCGCTTGCCAAGCTCAGCCAATGTCTTTACAAAACTTTCGTCTGGCATCTTGTCCAGTGACCACAACTTGATCCTATTTTTTAGGTAATTTGGCACTTCGGCCTGTTGCGCGTCTGCATACTGTAACCCAAAAATCACTGTAACAACAAGCAAAACAAATAGAACCAACCGCAAGACAGGATTTATGACGCTACTTATCTGTATAAAAGATTCTTACAATTTATCCAATCCTGTCAAACTGGCTGAGGCTTTTCCAAATGTACCATGTAGCCACAGTTCTGTACGGCCTCCACTTTTCAGCTAATCTTTCTATTTGGTCTTTTTGTGGCAGCTCAGATAGAGAGTAGAGTTTCTGCACCCCCTTTCTTAAACCTAAATCGCCAACAGGCAGAACATCTAATCTACCAAGAGCAAAAATAAGAAACATCTCGGCAGTCCACCTGCCTATGCCTCTTACTTGGGTGAGGTGTTCTATTACCTCTTCATCGCTCATGTCTTTTAGTAAGTCAAGTCTGAGTTTGTTTGACTCTATTTTCTTTGAGAGATCTTTTATGTAGGTCGCTTTCATACCGGAGAGTCCAGCTTTTCTAAGCTTTGAGTGTGGTGTTTTGATCACCTCTGTTGGTTTTGGAAACCTTCCGTATATCTCTCTGAATCTTTTTGAGATCGAATCTGCTGCTTTTCCTGAGAGCTGTTGTGTTATGATAGCCTCGACTAGAGACTCATAAGGATCTAGTTTTAGACTCAGTCTGTATTTGCCAACCACATCAATTACCTTTGCTAGTTTTGGGTCTTTGCGCAGAAATCTTATCGCATCATTTGACACCCAGTCTTAGCACCTCTAGAACTTTCTCAAAACTATCTTGAGATCTGCTTTGTTTGTATTCTCTTAGTGTCGAAATTATCTTTTGTTTTGGTGGTACTTTGTAGATTCGGCTTACCATCTTTGCTAGACCTGATCCAATGTAGATGGCTTGTGTAGCTGATGTCACATTTGAGACCTTTCTTTCAAGACTCGAACTCTCAAAATCTATTATTTTGACTGACCTCCCAACAATGACGTGTTTTGTGATGTTACTCAATTCTCCATGATCTAGACCAATTCTGTCCAAACTGTAACAATCTTGAAGAATTTTTTTTATTACTTTTTTCAACTTGGTGGCGCTCCCCCTCCCTCTTAATTCTGATACCCACTCAACAATTTTTTTACCATCCAGGTATTCCATTACTATGAAATTCCTACTGCTTTTGAGTATCTTTGGCCCCACACCTGCCTTGTTTGCAGCAGCAAGAAGAGACGCCTCGTCATCCATGGTTGACCGCGGTGAGTCTGTTCGACGAATCTTGAGTGCGACTCTTTTTGAGCCTAATTTTGCCAAAACCACTATGCCAGTGTATCCTTTGCCAAGGACACTTTGCTTACCAATCTGCATCGGCCCGCTGTACGAGATGCCCTGCACGCCAAGCAGTTTGAGTTCTTTGAGCCTCGATTTTAGTTGAATCTTTGTCGCCTTGGGGTATCCAAGGATCAAAGAATGTGATTCATCAGATAAACTGTCAACTGGAAAAAATTGTGTCATCGGTTGAGACAAGCTCCAAGGCAGCCTCTTTAATTGATTTGCTTGTAGGTTTGTTGCCCAAAGTAATTTTGAATTTTCTAATATCGTCTCTGAGGCCCTGAGGAACTCCAGCTCTTTCCAAGTTCTTTTTTATTAAATTTTTTACAAACGAAATCGCATCAACATAAAGTCGTTTTTGCAGTGAATGGATCTTGCCTTCCTCGCTTATCCACATTATGATGCTTTTTTTCCTATTTGATCTGACAAACTTTTCTACATGCTCTGCTGTGAAAAAATCAGGCCCTGTTCTTAGATGATGTTGAGCAAGCCTGATCGATTTTAATAAGAAAAGCAAAGATGCCGTGTTGTCATCGGAAATCACTACGGACTTTCTTAATACAGAAAATCCTTCTTGCTCTATTTGTGTTGCAAGCGATGTGGCAGCTCTTTTTAGCTGACCCCATATTATGTCGGGGCTTCTAGGCCTGTACTTAAATGAAATCACAACCACATTACCAAGTACAGTTCTTGATTTTAGACGAGAGTTTCTCTTTTTGAAAAACGATAAAGAAGGTTTTTTGAGAAATGCACGCGCCGCAAGCACAAACTTGCCTACATTCTCAACTGATATTGCAGCACCTAGGTTCCTACTCTCATCAATAGGATCAATTATAACTACTGGAGTATCAAAGGCTTTTGTCGTCTTACCAATTATCTGTCCATGCTTTAACTCGGCAACTGCTTTGATAACGCCCTCAAATGAGCCAAAGTTAAGCACAAGTACCTCTGATACGTAGCCTGAAAAACCCTGCTTTGCAATCTCTGCGCCATATATGTCGTTTGCCTTCAAAAATGCCTTGAGTAGTCTGACCTCATTTTTCATCTGACTTGAAAGTGATTTGATCATATAGCGCGTATGAAAAGGTGATCTGTCGGCAGAACTCTTCCAACTTCCTTGTATCACATCATAACATGGAACAAGATTCACTTTTGTGTCATCTATCTGTGCTTCAACAAATGGATGTTCCGCATATCTCACATAAGGGCCAAAGTCCTTGAGTGCTGCAAAACCAATATTCTTTCCGAGCTCCACAAAATCTTTTTCTGACACATCGGTGTGGAATTTGATAAAGATGTCCACATCTGCCTTTTGAGGCAACCAAGTCCCCTTTGCATAAGAACCGACTATCTCTATTCCGGTTATCTGAGGATAGTTGGCAATCTGTTTTTGTACAAGTTTGATGACTCTTTCAACTACAGCATCCTTTCGTTTTTGCAGTTTTTCAGAAGGTACAACGAGTTTTTCTGCCTTCTTTAGAATTCCATTCATCTTGCATCGATTACTCCTAAATCTGAATAAATAGGTCCTGTTGGTGTAAGAACACTCTGCTTGAATTTGATCTGAGATACCTTTTGTGTTCCAAACTTGACGCCAGCAAACTTTGACAACTCTGGCGTTATGTCTCCAATTTTGTTTTTAACTCTAAATATCGTAGCGTGCGGCTTGAACCGTTTGTCTGGCTTGAAGCCTAGTGCTGCAAGCTTGTCTTGCACTGCTTTTGCAAGCTCCACAAGGTGTTTTGCTCCCTCCGCATCAATTCCAACCCAAATCACACGAGGGAATTTTGGTTTAGGAAACGCACCAACTCCCTCAAAGCTTATCTCAAAGGAAGAAAACTCTATTGTTTTCAGTTGAGCAAGGACTTTTTGCACAATATCCTCAGATATCTCTCCTAAAAATAACAATGTAAAATGCATGTTTTGTACCTCCACAGGTTTTGCATCAATCTTAAGTGATGACTGGAGCTTTCTTATTGAATCTAGGACCGATTTTTCTGTTATCTCGACGGCAACAAAAGTTCGCATTACAAAAATCAGCTTTTGGCTTTTTAATGCATTACGGTAAGTGGATCTGCCCAATCTACACCAAATGCAATCTAATACACATCGGTAAATTCATAGATTAGCCACAAAAAACAAGCATGATTGCCAAAACTGATCGTATGTCTCACTGGTATGCCTGGTGCTGGCAAATCTACCATAGCCGCAGGACTGCAAAAAAAAGGATTCACTAGCATCAACATGGGGGATGCTGTCCGCGCAGAAGCAAAAAAAAGAAACCTAGAACCAACAAGCCAAAACCTCGGCAAACTCATGCTTGAGCTTCGCGAAAAAAATGGACAGGGCGCAGTCGCAGAACTCATCAAAGACCAAATACTGAACTCCACGTCCGACGTAGTGATCATAGACGGAGTCCGCTCAAATGCAGAAATTGAAGTCCTCAAAAAAATTGCGACTGTGAAGCTTTTGTCGATCCACGCATCAACTGATACACGCTTTAACTTCCTTAGTGCACGAAAGCGATCCGATGATCCGCAGGATCGAAAAATGTTTGATGAGCGTGACAACAGAGAGATAAGTGTAGGTATCAGTACATCTATTGCACTAGCCGATGAGACGATCTCAAATAACAACCTCACCATCGACCAGTTAATTGAGACTGCATACAACATAATCAAAAAGTGGCTTGCATGATTCCAGATATTGACTGCAAAATAGAAGCGTACTGCGAGGTAAACCCGTCTGAGGATCCACAAAAAATACAGCAACTACTTTCAAACGTACTAGATGGAGTAGAATTCAAGATCGCGACAAATTCGATTAAGGCAAGCTCAAACCAAATCGAGTCGCTCTCCAAAATACATCAATCCATCCAAAATCATGCCTCAGGCAGGATCTACTGGAGATTCCTCAACAACAACTTGGAGGGAAACGAAACATGGTTTTATCTAAACAAGCAAGCCGCATTTGCCAATTCTGTTGCATTGTGTGAGCATGCAAACGAGTCACCACTGGGACCAATCAAAATTATAATACGCTCAAAAAACATCGATCGCGTAATAGAATGGCTAACATCTGTGGGCTAGTCAGCTTTTTTTCTTCTTTGCTCAGCTAGAATGAATTTTCATTCTTTTATGATTTTTAAAAAAATTATACCAAGTTGATACTAAAGATTGCCATAATAAGCGCCATCATAATAGCGGGAGGAGTAATATTGTATCCGCAGCTGACAAACCTTTCTTCTGAACATCCAAAGATTGAGGCAGTCGCAGAAGACATTGGAGACTTAAAAGACACGACGGTAAAACGCGTAAGCCATGAGATTGACAACACAATAAACAAGGTTGAAGATAAAATAGACCAAATAACGCCCAACCCAGAAAAGCTAAACCCCCTTGATAAAATCCAAGAAAAAATAGCTGGGCCGCCAACCCAAGAGATCTTTTATGGTCAAGTGTATGAAAAAGACCAAAGTACAAAGACTTGCAAGATCTCAGTTCCCAAAATGGCAAAGACGATAAACGGTGTAAAAGAACTGACACATACCATCACGATGCCAAACTGTGAATATGAAAAACACAACTCGGTCCAAATCACACAAACAACGGATCCAGTCACAAATCAACAGACAATATCTGTAGAACCAATACAGCAAACTCAAGTATTTGAGACTCTCAAGCTAGTAACTACAAAGAACCAAGACAACACGGTTTCAATAAGCTACGAAGATACGTCTGGCAAGACGCTCAAAGTCACAGTCACACTGAAGAATTCAGAAAAACAGCTCTTCTCTGGAGAATTCTTTGCATCAAAATTTGACACTAGTGTAAACGACGTCTCATCAAGCCCCCACATAGTAGAAATGGTAGTAGAACATGCAGAATATGGCACAGTGACATCTTCCGTGTTCAATCCTCAAGGAAATGATGGTACTACTATTTACGGCGTCTTTACAAAATAACTTAAAGTAGTGAAATAAACTGTGGTAACGCATTAGCCGAAGTTTCTCTTATAGATAAATCCATTTCAGAAGACATGACAGTTCTTTCTGGATTCACCTCAATTAATACTGCACCATTCTGCTTTGCATAGATGGGAAGGTGATTTGCAGGTGAGACAACAAGCGATGTACCGGTAATTACCATGATGTCGCAGCTTTGTGCATGCTTTATTGCCTCCATCCACACATCTTGAGGCAGCGGCTCGCCAAACCAGACAACATCCGGTCTCAATATGTTGCCACAACTGCATCTTGGTGGCAGCACATCAAAACTTGAAGTGATCTCATCCTTGTAATCACACACAGTACACTTTATCCTAATTATGCTGCCATGTAGTTCGTATACGTTTTTACTCCCCGCGCGCTGGTGCAAGCCATCAATATTTTGTGTTAACACAACGACATCTTTGTACTTGGCAAGCTCTGCAATAGCTATGTGACCTTTGTTTGGCTGCGCAGCCAGTATGTTTTTGCGCCGATCTTCGTACCACTCCCAAACAAGCTTCGGATTTTCATAGAATGCGTCTATTGTGGCAAGCTGCATGGGATCGTACTTTCTCCAGTAGCCGTCTTTGCCCCTAAAGGTGGGAATCCCACTTTCCTGCGATATACCTGCACCAGTAACAAAAACTATCTTCCGGGCATCTTTTATCTGTCTTGCAATAGACTCAAACATCTTACTTGATCTCTATTTCCAGAAGATCTTTTGCGGCAATGACGGAACTGTGTATTTGATTTGCTTCATACAGCAACTCCATCTCATCTTTGTATCTTGCAGAAAAATGAGTAAGGATCAGATTCGCTACATTTGCATTCTTTGCAAGGGTTGCAGCTTCTTTTGCGGTGGAGTGGTAAGACTCCAACGCCTTGTCTTTTAGCTTGTCAGAAAAAGTACAATCAAACGAAAGATAATCACAGTTTTTGAAAAATTCTTCAAGTTTCTTTGTTGGTCTGGTATCTCCAGAAATACCAATCTTCTTGCCTGCACGTTTTTGACCCAGCACATCGGAGGGTTTAACCGTTTTATTTCCTACTTTGATCTCTTTGCCAAGCTGGAGGTCGTGCCACAAACTACCCTCCGGAATGCCAAGGTTCTTTGCCCGTTCTACGTCGAATTTGCCAGGTTTGTCTTTTTCTACAAACAGAAACGAGTATGCAGGTACTGAATGTTCTGCTTCCTCCGCATACACATAGTAAGTCTTCTCCTCACATACCAAGCCGGCCTTTATGGCAGAAATCATTACAGGAAACGAGAGGCCGAAATTCAAAATCCTGATATTTTCCCCAATGAACTCCTCGATTCCATCAGGACCGTAAATCTCAATCGGCTCTGCTCTGTGCTGCAGAGTCATTGTCTGCAAAAGTCCCAAAATCCCTATGCAGTGATCACCGTGAAGGTGGGTGACAAAGATCTTCATCTTCTTGTTCCAACCAAGACCAGATTTGAGATATGATACCTGTGCCCCTTCCCCAGCATCAAACATGAGGATCTCACCATCTTTTTCAAGGCAGATGCACGACATTGCACGCTGCTCAGTAGGTTGTGCAGCAGAAGTTCCTAAAAACACCAACTTCATTTGACCAAAATCACCCGTGTTAGACTCTTGTGCCGGTAGATTTCATATTTCTTTGTTGGTTTTATTCCGAGGTACTTTTCTAAGCCTTTTTTGCACATGATAGCATATTTTGCCTTACGTGGAATCTTTGATCCAAAATTATGCAGAAGCCTTTGAGGAGGCTCAGAAATCTTGGACGCAGTACCATACGGCAAATCAGTCACAATACCATCAAAGCCGAATTTTAGCTCCAACATATAGTCATAATTTTCGTTGAATACATTTGTGTCATCAAAACCATTCTCCTTTAGATTCTTTTTAGCTAATTGGCACATCTTTTTGTCAAAATCGATACCAACTGATTTAATTCCCATGGAACTTGCTTCCAAAAGTGTGCTTCCCGTACCACAAAAAGGATCACAGACTGTTTCATTATCACCTATCTTTGCTAAATTGATCATGGCTCTTGTCAGCTTCCAATCTAATTGGTGGTGATATTTGACAATCTTTTTTGGGCGTGTGGGTGTCTGCATTTTTGTAGAAAAGCCAAAGAAATTCTCTTCATCCGTAAAAATCAGGTAGATTATGATGTCGGGATCTTCTAATGAAACTTTTGCATTACAGAATGTAGAGACCATGCTACCAAGAGAACGCTCTATTTCTGGAACATCTACCTGCTTTTCTGAGAGGTTGATTGCCTTGCACATAAACGATTTTGCGCCAAAAAGAAGCGAGTAGTTTTTCTCATCGAAAAAAACGTTTGACATTTTTCTAATTAGTTGACCAGCAGTTCTTACAAACGTGGCTCTTTTTGCGATCTTTTCCCACGGTGTGGTGGTCTGTATGATGATTAGATTTGAGACAACTTTGATCTTCGAAAACCGGTCATACATTTTTGCCAAAGCTACGACCTCATCTACTGCAAGCTCGGGATATTCTTTTGAAACTATGAAAAAACTCTCCGGCATCTAGATTGCCTTTGCAATTGTGCCGGACACGTCAACTACGGCTGTGTGCCCAGGAATGGTATTGGCAGACACAATTTTCGATACACCGGCCTTTTTGATCCTCTTTTCCGCATTATCGATTAACAGAGCATGCGTACACGCGACAAACACCTTTGCACACCCCTGTTTTTTTAGAAACTCCGTGGCCTTGATTATACTGCCCCCCGTACTTATCATGTCGTCTACTAGAATCAAGTCGCGTCCTTTGACTTGACTCAAATTTGCAGTCTTAATTTCCACCCTGCCTGTTTTTCTATCCCTTTGCTTTTGTAATACGATAAATGATGTCCCAAAAAACCCTGCAAACTCTTTTGCCCGGCCTGCACCACCTGAATCAGGCGAAACAACCAATGGTTCCTTGAGGCGCATTTTTCTGAAATATCTTGCAAGCTCACTTACTGCAGATACATTGGTGATCGGAATACGAAAATGCCTCAGGCCAAGCTTGCTGTGGATGTCAACGACTATAACTTTTGATGCACCAGCAGCCTCAAAGAGCTTTGCAATAACTGACAGCGTTACCACCTCGCCTGGCAAAAACTCCCTGTCTTGTCTTGCATAACCCATATACGGAACAACGCAGATTACCCGTCTTGAAAACTCTCTTGCCTTTGAGATGAGTGAAAGCGTCTGTATTAGATTTGAATCAACCGGCGGATGAGTCGAGCTTACAACTATGATCTTTCCATTTCTTGGTTTTGAAGAAATCGTTATCTTACCTTCACCGTCTGGAAAGACTCTCAATTCAGACGAAACATAGTGTGCTTTTAGCTTTTTTGCGAGTTTTTTTGCCAGATCTTCTGACGCCTTTGCCCCAAGTACCGTAACTGCTGACAACAATTCAACGATCTAAAGGGGGCTCTTAAATTTTGATGAAAATGTTGCTTTACCCAAATTACTGTGATTTTGTCTCTTTTGGCTTTTCAGATTTTTTGTTCGAATACGTCTCAATAAAGTTGATCTTCTCCAAAGTAGGAACAAACTTGAAGATGTCTGCCTGAATAAAATATTTGATCACACGTAAACCCTCTGCAGCAAAAATATCTTCAGGTATTGTAACGTCTAGTGTGTTCCCATTTAATTTTGATACTATCTTCGAGTCCTCAACAGGCATGTGTCGCTTCAGTATGGCAGCAATCTTGTCTTCATCTGTTTCCAAGGCCTTGATGACATTTACATCGTAAACTATTGTCTTCCCTGCAAATCTATGGTTAAAGTCAACCTGCACTCTTCCGGAACCTACGAATCTGACAACACCCGTCCTCTGGTCAACTTCGATGGTGTCACCGACTGAGACCTTTTCTGCATCCTCGCCCAACTTGCGAAGAGGAATCATCCTCACTTTACTTGGGTCACGTTCGCCAAAACCCTTGTCTGGTGTCACATCAACTGTGAGCTTGTCTCCCGGCTTCGCATTGGCCAGTGCCTCATCAAGTCCTTTAATGACCCAAGACTCGCCAACTGAGACAAGTTTTGGTTGGTACTTGATGTTTTCTTGGTAAAGGTTGTGCTTTTTTGCTTCCTCTGCAATCGTGGTTTCAAAGACTTCGTTTGTGTCCTTTACTTTTGCAGTGTAGTCAATTAAGATTAACGAACCTTTATTGAAAGTCAACGCGATCCGTCCCAGAAATTCCTAATATTAATTTAGAGGCTTTTGAGTTTGTTTTCAGCAGTCTTGAGCGCGTCCATCGAGTTTGTTTTGTAGCCCATCATCTCAAGTGTCGAACCGATAGCAGAAATCGTCCTCATTACATGATACCTGTGCACTTCACCCATGCACCCAACTCGAAAGACCTTTCCCTTCAAGTTGCCAAAGCCTCCTGCAACAAGAACTCGGAACTTTTCAGCCAGAGTGTTTCTAAAAGTCTTGTCTTCTAGGCCTTGTAGATAGTTCAACGCAACAACTACAGTAGAGCGTGAATCTTCTTTTGCAAATGGTGTTAGTCCCAAGGCGCTCAATCCAGAATAAAGTGCATCGGAGCAAATCCTGTGCCTCTTTATTCTGTTGTCGAGACCTTCTTCTAATATGATGTTCATTGCCTCTCTGTAGGCATACAAAAGTGGCAGCGCAGGTGTAAATGGCGTATGCTTTGACTCTTCGTAATATTTGAAGTATCTTGCTAAATTGAAGTACATTGTCTTTGGCGGATTTTCATTCATGTATTTTTTGGCCCTGGCGTTAACTACAATTGGGGATATTCCAGGCGGCGCCGCAAAAGCTTTTTGAGCACCAGTCATAGCTACGTCGATTCCCCATTTGTCCATTTTCAACTCCTCTCCTCCTACTATGGATACTCCGTCGACTACATAATACGCGTCGTTTCTTGAAGTCAGGTCTTTTACCTTGTCCAGATACTTTATCATGGTTCCAGTAGATGTTTCGTTCCAGACACAATAGAACGCCTTTACGTCCTTGTTATTGTCAAAAGCCTCTTTTACTTGTTCAAAGGTTGCATTCTGACCAGGAGGCGTTTCCAATCTTACAACGTTTGCACCAGCCCATTCTAACATCTGTGCCAGTCTTCCGCTGAACTCTCCGTTGGTAGGAATTATGACTTTGTCTCCCTGTTTAATTAAATTAACAACACTTGCTTCAACCGCACCAGTTCCAGATGCAGAAAGAAGTACTGCTTCGCCGTTGCTTTGGAAAACTTGTTTTGTTTTTTCCACGGCGTCTTCGTAAAGCTCAACAAAATCATCACTTCTGTGATTTATCATGGGGGTGATCATAGCCCGCATTACTCTTTCTGGGACATTGGTCGGCCCCGGAAGCATGACTAGGTATTCCAAATAATTTCGCCTGAAGGACTGTTTTGGCGGCTTTATTTATAACTACAGGTTTTCAATCTTTCTTTTGCATTTATTTTCAGCAAAACCTTCCGAGTCCCTTCCGGTACAAAATCACTCCAGTTTTGATCGCTTTCAATTTTAGATCGGATCTCGGTTCCAGAGAGAACGTCCCTTTGTGCCAGTGGTACCGGAATAACTTTGATTCCTCGCTTTTTGAATAGTTCGTGTGTAAAATCATCGTTTGAAAATACCACGTCATATTTTGGCACGATCGAATCTACATGGTACGTCCATTTATCATGATCGTCGACATCTGGAATGTAGTAAATCTCAATCTTGTTTTTTGTTTTTTCATCAAGTGATGAGAGGATCATCTCCCTTCTTTCATCTGCAGTAAATGGGTTTCTTCTTTCGTTGGAGCGGTTGGAGCTACCAATTCCAATAACAAGTGTTTCTACATTTTGCAAGGCAAACTTGACTGCTGAGAGGTGTCCGAGATGGAATGGCTGAAATCTGCCAATGAGGAGGCCCCGCATGTTTTTTGTTTTCACAGTTGATTTAAAAACTAAACAATTGTTGTGAGATTACAACATGGACGCGCTAAAAATTGATGGTTCATTTGGGGAGGGAGGCGGCCAGATACTTCGTAGCGCACTAACACTTTCTTGCATAACTAGAAAGCCAATTCAAATAGAAAACATCAGATACAATAGAAAACCACCGGGTCTGAAACCGAGTCATCTTGCAACAGTCAGACTTGTTGCAAAAATCTGTAAAGCCCACGTCGAAGGCATGTATGTGGGTTCTACATCCCTCAAATTCCTGCCAGGAAAAATAGAAGACACACGACTCCAAGAAAATGTTGGCACTGCAGGAAGTATTCCTCTCATCTTGCAAGCGTTGATTCCAGCAGTATCTCTTGCAAACAAGAGGCTTGAGCTCTCCATTACGGGTGGAACCGATGTACCATGGAGTCCAACCTCAAACTACACAAAATACGTCTTGGCCGAAGCCTATTCCAGGATTGGAATCAATTTTTCAATTGACATAAAAAAACGAGGATACTATCCAAAAGGCGGCGGTCTGGTAGAGTTAATTGTACAGCCGGCGCAAAAGACAAAACCAATCTTGCTGACAAAAAGAATCCAAAGAAACGCAAAGATCCTTTGCAACTACTCAAAATTGCCAGAAACCAAGATCACAGAAGCACTCAATACAATCAAAAACACATTGGAAGAAAATCAATTCTTAACACAAACAGAAATCATTCAACAAGACGCACTAAACAGCGGTGCATCAGTTCTAATTTACTCATCTGATCTTGATTCCATAGTGGGCGCAGACGAGCTGCTTGATAACAAAGCTGAGTTTGGCAAAAATGCTACAACAAACTTTGTCAATTCACTTGCCGTAGATGTAAACTTGTCAGACATGCTAGTAACACCACTAAGTCTCACAAAAGGACTCTCAGTCTTCACAGTACAAAGAATTTCAAAACACCTAGAAACGAATCTTTACATTACATCAAAGATCACTGGCTGTAAATACGGCATAGGTAAAATTGAAGGCGGCTTTGAGGTGAGAATTGAGGGCTCAGACTCCACTATCCAGTAAAGCAGCAAAAAACAACACTGCAACAGAAAGAACAACGGTAATCTCGCCAACTATTATGATCTTTTTTCGCAGCTTTAAGATCTGCTCCTCCGTAAGCTGTTTTTCCAATATCTTCCGCTCGACGTCCCTTCTAATGATCCTCACATGAAGCGCAAATGAAACAAGCAATGCTACAACAAGAATCATCTTGATGGTAAGCATTACTCCATATCCTGTCGATATCAAAAAGTCGGGTCGGATCAAAACTTGGTGAGCATTATAAATTCCAGTTCCAATTAAAATCACAAGCGAGGGAATTGCGATCTTGTTGAATCTTCTTCCCACCTTGATCATGATTTGTAGTCTCTCCTCTACGGAAGGAGACATCGTCTTTAGTATGGGGGCGAACACAACTGCAATAAACAACGAACCTCCGACCCAGATAGCTGAGCTTACTAAGTGGATCCACGTGATGAGTGCTTGCTCCACTGCCATCAAATAATCGCGTCTGTGTTCAAATATTATCTTGTCTGAAAGAACGTTTTTTAGTTGTCAAATTGGCGTACAGATAATTGATCAGTCAAGGAAGGAGCATACTTTACATCGCAATAGCAGCACTCTTGGCGCTACTTGGTGGGATCACATGGTACGCAAGCCTTGACAACCCACAGCTTGCCATGGTACAAATCGAATTAGCAGATGTTACTGTCCAAAGCGTAAACAGCATAGAAGGCCGCGCAAACCTCGAAGTAGATTTTCTTGTAAAAAATCCTAGTGAAAAAACATTTACTGTGTCCCTCATAGATTATGAACTATTTGCAGACGGTACTCCTCTTGGCAAAGGTCAGTATTCAACTGAAGATATTCCATTGCCTGGACGTGCAGCGTTCTATCCGGGTGCCGAAATTGCCCTGCCTTCAACATTCCAACTGATCCGCTCTGATACAATCTCTGCTGCATACGAGGCTATCGTAGGAGAACAACCAGTCAAATTCAGTGCAAAAGGCAAGATTGTTGTAGAATCAGCGTGGAGTCTTGTGGAAAAACAGTTTGAAATATCGCAGTGAACTACCGAACAAGAGCTACATTCATCTTCTGGTTAAAATCAGAGGTCTTCTGCCGACACAGCAAATCTGGTGAATAAAAGTGGGCCGAGAGAGATTCGAACTCTCGATCACCGCCGTGTCGAGGCGGTATCCTAACCAACTAGACTACCGGCCCAGTAACGTACAAGACTTGAACCCTACATTATTAATCTTGGTCTGTCCAATTTAGAGTAAAATGACTGAATTCTCAAGCCAAGAAAAATCTGGATTATACAAGGCAATTTACACAAGAAGGGATGTTAGATCACACTTCAAACCACATCCAATATCCGACGATGTGTTGGCAAGAATACTGAATGCAGCACACCATGCACCATCTGTCGGCTTTTCGCAGCCATGGAACTTTATTTTGATCCGTGACAAAAAAACCAAAGAAAAAGTCAAAAACTCTTTTGCAAAAGAAAGAGAGCGGTCCTCAAACCAAGTAGACGAGCCAAAAAAGACAAAATACCTCTCACTAAAACTGGAGGGAATCTTAGAATCAGATGTCAACATATGCGTGACCTACGATCCTAGCAGGTTTGGTCCATTCGTAATTGGCCGCTCTAGCATACCGGAAACAGGAATATACAGCGTCTGTTGCGCAGTTCAGAATCTGTGGCTTGCTGCACGCTCAGAAGAGATTGGTGTCGGCTGGGTTAGCATCCTTTCAAACGAGACACTGCGTCAGGTGCTTGAGCTCCCCGAACATATCGTTCCTGTAGCGTATCTGTGTCTTGGATATGTGGAAGAATTTGCAGCAAAGCCAGACTTGGAAACCGCAAAGTGGCTTCCCCGACTAGAGCTAAAGGATGTCGTATATTTTGAAAAATGGGGTTGTACAGAAAACATTCCCGACTGGAATCAAATATACGAGCTGATTCGAAGCAATCTTGATTACCCTTTTAAATGAACACCTGTTGAATTTTTCAAGGGCTTGTAGCGCAGAGTCAATTTGACGCGCAACATGGATAGCGCGGCAGCCTCCTAAGTTGCAGGTCGAGGGATCGAAGCCCTCCAAGCCCGCTTTATTCATACAAAACATATCTTTGATGACTTTTGGCAGCACACAGACGTAACGCCAATTCAAGCGATATGTTGCTCCGAGATAACGACTCGCTGCTCAACTGTGTTTTCCTATGAGCATGAAAATCAAAAATCAAACCGATTACATCCTTTTACTAAATCTCAGGTACCTCAGTTTTCAATTTAAATACAGTACGCACAGACAAGACTTGTGAAAATAGTTGTAATCTCGGGCAGTCCAAGGAAGACTGCTAACACCCAGATAATGATGAAATTTGTTTACGAGTATGCAAAATCAAAAAACCCAGACACAAAATTTGTCAATCTCTCCGACGGCGGAATAGATTATTACCGCGGCCCAAACGAAAACTATAGCCAGACTACCATGCAGACGGCAAAAGATATCACGGAGGCAGACATCTGGCTTGTCGGAACTCCAATTTACAACTCATTTTTCAGCGCGGCACTCAAAAACCTCTTTGAGTTCATCAACTACAAAAACACAGAGGGAAAAACAGCCGGCCTTGCAATCTTGGCATCGGGCAACATAGGCTTCATAGATGTGCAGACCATGCTTACACAGTTGATGAGCTACTTCCGAGTAGTTACCAACCCAAAAGCCGTCTTTATGACCGTGGATATGCTCAAAGACGGCACAATAATAGATGAAAATGCAAAAACTAGACTAAAAGAAATGGTTGATGAGACTATACGACTTGCTTTTAGATCGAAGTAGAGTCTCTATTGATGTAAACCACTTTGAAGATCTTTACTGTGTAGTCGCCTTCGAAGATTCTTGTTACCTTACCGTTGGTTTCATCTCTGACTCGGAACTTGTACTCGTATCTACCATCCTCTTTGACGTCAGTTTGGGCAAAATGAACAGGCTCGCCGTTTTTGAAGATCTGAATTATTACTGGATACCCTTCTACCGGATTTGCAATCTTTCCTTCAACAAACCCCCATGGCAACTTGTTGTTCTTTGGTGCAGAAAATGGTATCACTGTTTTTTCAATTCCTGTTGATGCATCCAGGGGAGTTACAGTGGTCTCTGCAAATGCAGAGTTAATTGAAGCGGCAACTGCAAAAATTACGGCCGCAACTATTAATTTTTGTAGCATTAAGTGAAACCGCCTTTCAGTCAAATATTAAGATGACGTAGTAATTATCTATATCGTGAATGAAGATCTTTTAAACTATAATTGTGACTGTAAATGTCATTTTGGCGGAGCGGTAAGCTGCCCAGGCTGTAAACAAAACCATAAAGGCTGCGGCTGCAAGCACTGTGGTTAGTCTTTTTTCCGTCTGGTGCGCTCTTTTGCAGCCATCGCCTTGAGATTGGCCAGTTCTGCTTTGAGTGCCTCGATCTGCACCTGAGTCTCCAAGTTCGCAATTTGCTGCTTGAGCCTACTTATCTCGTCATCTTTGAGCCTTACTTCGTCTTTTATGTCGTTCAGCTCTGCTGTAAACATGTCACGAAGCTTTGCCAACTCGCTTACGGTCTGAGTGCCATGCGAATGCGTTATCACACTACTCGAGCTTTTTTTTTCGGCGTGTTCGTGTGTATGGCTGTGTTTGGTTACATAATCAGCGCTCTTTTGCGCGATCCAGCAAATAAATACCAAAAACCAGGTCACGCTGGCTGAAACAAGAAGCAGGGAATGCAATACAGGCGGCATGTAAAAGTACATGCCAGTCAAAAATACAGCAAAACAACCAACAACAACCGTAGCTAGGTGGTTCCGCAAATATCCCATATCTTGAACCAAAAAAAGTCGAATATAACGTTAATGCTGTTTTTTGGTGGTGAGAATAAAAGAAAAGATAAACGAAGTTTATTCGTCTTCTTGTCTTGCAGATGAATCTGCTTGTGGGCTCTCTGATTGTAAAATCTTAATCTTTGCCAGCAATTCATTTCTGAGCTCGCGGGCAACTCTCCGTACTGTTGGCCTTGGAACTCCCAACTCCTCGACAACTTTGCTGTAAATGTCCTGTTTGTCAGTTAGCCCTTTTTCAAGATAAGAGTTGATTGCTTGTTTAATGACGGTGCTTTGATTTGTGCGATTCACAACTTGTAATTTTTCTCGTTCTATATAAGACTATAACTTTTTTCAGAAAACAATGTTGTGCTCAATGATCCAGAAAAAATATTATAATATATTATAATGTGATATACTCAAAAACGTCGTAAGCAGATTTGAAAAACTCTTACAGCTTATCCAAAACAAAAATTTGAAATAATTACAAAATAGTTTCAAAATAATTTAATAGGGTTCTGTTGACGGGTGCTGGCCAACGATGTTTACCATCGGGTGCTACCCAACAGCCAACTTGCTTACATCGACTCTGAGGATTAGTGGTTCAAATAAACCTACGTTCCCCCTCATCGCTTCACTTGGAAGCCCTCGAGGATGGGTAAACCTAGCCCACCCCTTGTAGGCGATATTCATGGATGCGACAACGTCACGATCCATCAATTTCCCACAATTAATGCACCACAATTTACGACTGTATAGTCTGTCCTCTTGGAGTTGCCCTCCGCATCCTGGACAGAGCTGGCTGGTGCGTTTAGGATCAATGAATGAAACTGGAATGCCTTCCCATGCTGCCTTGTACTGTAACTGTCTTTGAAATTCGTAAAACGACCAAGAGTTTAATTTCCGTCTATAGTTATTTCTCTGACCGTTGCCTTTTCTGTATAGTTTTCTTATTCCAGTAAGATTTTCAAGGACCAGAGCCGATTTGGTTTCTTTAGCCTCTTCTACAATATCTTTGGTTATTTTGTGCAGGTATTGATTGACACGCCTTGTCTGTCTTGCTCTGATTTTGGCAAAGAATCTATTTTTGACACGCCTGTCATTGAGTCTGAAAGAAGCTTTGACAGACTGAGAGTTTTCCTTGATTGAGAGAATTTTGTTTGTTTTATACATGATGGCTTGTTGCGGTGTGGACACGGTGATATTTCTGAGATTTCTGTCTATTCCTATTATGGATTCTGGCTTGACTTCCTCTATATTTTTTCTAACAGTGATGGACAGTGTGGTTGGCGTGATAATAAAGGATCTTGGCTGCAGTGTTTTATCTGAGAGGATTTTTGCAGTGTGGTCGTTTAGTAGAATGTTTGCAAATTCTCTGTTTGATACAGGAAAAGATAACAGCATGCCGTTGATTTTGAAGCCACAGCATAATACAAGATATGGCTTTCTGATGTATGGTGATTTTGCCTTTCTGCCTTTTTTGATGTCTTTTTTCATTTGAGATAATCTGCCTGCTGCCTGGGATATGGCAGTGAGTTTGTAGTATGATTGAATTTGATAGTCTTTTAGGGTGTGATATGAGAGCAGTGATAATTTTTTCATACTGGAGCAATTATTCTCAAGGCCGATTCTGATGCAGTGGT
>JBDUUJ010000099.1:0-16256 GCA_039938575.1 Nitrososphaera sp.
TTTCGTATGGGATAACCGAATACTACAAAGTAATTATTTTGTTGCCAAGAAGATAATTTATTCCATTTAGTAGCTCGCTGTCGGTTATCTTGTGTTCTGACCACCACTTGGCACTTGTCTTAAACCAGGCAGGAATCTTGGCATTTTGTGTCAGGAATTTGCCCTGCGGTAGTTTTATGACGTCCTTGTCTGCAAGGAACTTGAGTAATCCATAGTCAGAGATCGCACCATCTGCCCACTGTGGTACGACGATGTTGCTGCCAAACGGCATCACTACGTTGCCTGCATCAACAAGCTCAAACTCTGTGGATGCAATTGAATCACCATACTGAATTTCTATTTTGTATTTGCCTTCTTTGAAGATGAGTGAATCAAATGGATTCGGTGAGGTGATTGTCGTGGTATGATCTTGAATCCTGACAGGTATTGAGCTGCTTTTTTTTCCATTAGAATCAACAATGTGCATTATTGCATTATCTTCTGTCACCGTCGTAACCGAGATTGTGATTTGAAGGTAATCCCCATAGTGGTACGTATTTTTGCTTGTGCTCACATGTAGTTCTTGTGCGGCAGCTAGTTGTAATCCTGTCAATGTCACGATTACTGCAACCATAACAACTTGATTTTTCACACCGTATGGCAAAACGAAACTACAAAAAAAGGTTCCTAAAATTGGCAGAACTATTGATGTGGTTTTTTTGAATTGAGTAATTCTGCAAGAGAATTCACTGCACTTAGAATTCTTGCAGACTCGTTATTTATCCCAAGTTTTGCGAGCTCTTCTTTTAACACTAATATTGGATCGTCTGTTATAGTCTCTTTTTTGCCCAAAATTGTTTCGAGCTCACTTTGAATGTTTTTTATTTGTTCGTCTTTTTGGTTTAGTTCTTGTTTTGTTTTTTCGATTTGTGCTTGCTGATGTTGAAGCTTTTCTTTGAGAGATTGTCTTTCGGTCTCAAGATGTGCAAGCAATGATCTGGCATCGTTTTCTTTTATGTGCCTATAATGAACTTTGTCAAGCTCGGCCCTTGGCTTTATGGAATTATTTTGCAAAGATTCTAACTCTTCTTTGAACCTACGCTCGTTTTCTCTGAGCTTGGCTATCTTGGATTTTTTTTCAGCTAAATGTGCGTTGATGAATTTAAGGTATTGATTCGTATTGTTTATTTGATCCTTGAATTGTTCTGCTTTTTCTTTAATGATAGTTTCTTTTGGTGCGTTGCTAAGCTCCTTGCCAAACACAATTGTTCTTGCCACAACAGCCATTGGATCCACTGCATCGATTTTAGGGCCGATTTCTGTGATATGTGACCACTCATCTTCTGCCGACTCTTTTCTGTTAATGTGCTTTTCAACCATCAATAATGCTTGCTTTTTCCACAATATGATTTGGCTGTCGTTTGAAACAGACGAACACTATGGGAACCGATATGATTATCATACCGATGCTCCAAAAACAAGTTGAATCTTAAATCTGATTCCTGCGAGTGAAAAAAACCTAGGAGAATTCTGACACTCGCGGACATTGTGTCAACTACCACCTATTCAAATACGTGGCTTGTAGCTGCCGTTGTGACACTACGATTGGCTAGTTGACTATCAACAGCCTGCCCAGCAGAGATCTACCCTTCTGGGCGATGTTTCTTGCTGCATTTAAATCGGCATTCAGCTCAAAACCACATTTTAAGCACTTGAATCTGAGTCCTTTCCTGTTCTTTCTGCCTGTGTGTTCACATCTGCATCTTTGTATACTTGGGATCAATTTCTAGCACCAACTTGCCAGCATCTTCAGCTTTGTACTTTAACAATGTAAGCAGTTGTCCATAGCTCCAGCTCCCAAGTAGTTTGTTGAACTTTTTTCCATTGGCTTTCTTCCTATCTATTCTCAATCCTTCTACAGTAATGATACCTTGTGGTTTGTTTTGAACTATCTTTTTGCAATGACGTGATTTGTATCCAGAACGAACCGTCTCTTTCGACCAGATTGATGGTTCTGAACATCGACTACTTTGTCTAAAATCTGTATTAAACATTATAGGCAGGTCAAGATATACATCCGTGAGCAAGAACGGCGGCATTCATCCACCGAATAAGTTCGGTGGTCTTCTGCCGTGATTTCCTATAAAAGTTTGACCTGGTTAGATTTTTTCCATAGCAGCCGTATCGGATATTAAGGGGATAAAGATAGTGCCGGTAATGCTCAGTCACCAAGATACTACCTGGCTTAAGCTATGGCAGCAGAATGCGCCAGAGATAAGAAAGAGAGCTATCCAATGGAGAAAGGAAGCCGCCTTTACAAGAATACAAAAACCAAGTAGAATCCAGAAGGCAAGAAGGCTAGGCTACAAAGCAAAACAAGGAATGGTCGTAATTCGCACGCGGGTTGGCACAGGTGGTATGCGAAGACAAAGGCCTGTCGCAGGGCGAAGGCAGAAACACTTGGGCGTAACAAGAATGAAGGCGGAAATCAACATGCAACAGGTCGCCGAGAAAAGAACTCAAGAAAAATACAAGAATTTAAAGTTGCTTGGTTCCTACTTTTTGTACAAAGATGGGTTCCATTACTGGTTTGAGGTAATACTTGCCGATCCTGCTCATCCAAGAATCTCAAAAGACAAAGAGCTCAGAAAGAGAGTAATCCCAGCATAAATTGAAGTTCTTACTTGTACTAGTCATATTGTCACTTGCAACACCAGCTTTTGCACAATTATCAGACAAGACAGGCCTCCGTACCACCTTCGATGTGGAAGTAGGTGGCAAGATTTTCACCATAGAGACAGTTGCAAATTTTGACATAAGAGACGCAAGATTTGAAAGTGGTAAGATTGTCATGCCTCTGCAGAGCAGCATCAATGATAACTTTGGTGAGTTGCAAATTCCAAAGAATGTAACAAGTGGACAACTTCGTATTTATTTGGACGGCAAGGAAATCAATGCAAAAATATTGCAAAACGAAAAAATTTCATTTATTACATTGTCGTTTAACGGCACAGGTACACACACATTAGAGGTTGTGGGTGGCTACTCACCAGATGTGCAACCAAAAGAAAGTGGGTTCGTAGATCGCGCAGGTTCTTCAGACACGAGTCGGCTTATGACAATAGTTTCTGTTGTTGCAATAATCATAATTGTTGGTGTGGCAAGTACGCTTGCATTTTACTTTAAGAAGAAAAAAATTGCATAACTACTCGTTTAGTAACTTTTGAATCATTGGTTCCAGATGACCCATCTGTCCAAACGAAACATCACGTAGCACGCCTTTCCTGTCAATCAATATTGATGATGGTGTTCCGCGCAATGCGTATTTTTCAAAGGTCTGTGCAGAATACTCTTTCGATTTAAAGTAGAACTCAACTCTGGCAAATATCTCTTTTCTATAGTCTTCTGGCTGCTCATCAAAGTCTGGAATCTGGCTTTTTATGAAATCAAGCATTTTTTGCTTGTTTGGCTGTCCAGTCTCTTTGACCAAAACATCCATTCCGAGAGGAAATGGTATTTTGTATGGAAGTTTGTTTCCATCCACTATCCTGCCGTATTGGGTTAGTGCCTTTTTGGTCTCACCAATCACTTCGCCTGTCTTTGCCAAAAGCTCCAGATTTTCAAGCGTGTTTTTGTCAAAATCCTCAAACGCCGTTGCTAATCCAATTACTCTGACTCCGTCTTCTCTATACTTGTTGTAAATGTTGATTGCCTCCGGAATTCCATACAGGAAGCATCCTGGGCAGTTTACCTGAAACACTTCGACGAGAACTATGTGATCTTTTTCTTGGTCTATGTTCGTGGGCATACCTTGCACCCATTTTGACACAGAAAGATTCGGTGCCTTTTGGCCTATTTGTGCTAACACTATTCTGATCGTTTTGCTTTCATTATAAAACCTAACTGATTTTCTGAATTACGATAATATAGAACAGTATTTCCCAAAAATCAAATGGACGTAGTACCGGAGACAAGACTTGCTCTTTTTGCAGAAATGGAGAGCAGATATGAAAAACATGATGTCGATTATTTTGTCAAGCTACTCGACCATGATGATTACGTAGTTCGCACAAGGGCCACATGCATACTAGTCGATTTTGGTGGTGAAGACAAAGTACCGTACATCGCAAAGGTGCTCAAAAATGATCCAAATGAACTTGTAAGACATGAAGCTGCTTTCTCACTTGGACAGATGGGGTATAGAAGCGCCATCAAGCCGTTGGAGGAGGCAACAAGAAATGACCCAAGCATGTTCGTAAGACACGAGGCCGCAATCGCGCTGGGTGTAATTGGCGCAAAAGAGGCACGCGAGACACTTGAAAAAGCACTTGATGACCCAAGTTCCCCGGTACAAGAGTCAGCCATCGTGGCGCTCTCAAATCTCAAGTTCATGGAAAAGTTGAGCCGAAACGAAAAGTTTGCCAAACTTACAGGCGGTTAGCTAGTTACTCAGCCTCGTTATGCGCGAGATGCCATCTTCCTTTGATATTTGGAAGATGTTATCCACGTATGCCTCCAGTTCTTTTTCGTGAGACACCAAGATTATTTGCTCTGATTTTAGCTCTTGTAGCACATCTTTGACTTTGGACAGCTGTGTCTTTGAGAATCCGTCTGTTGGTTCATCCAGAATCAGAAGATTGGACTTCATACTTTGTGTCTCCTTTCTCATAAGTGAGTTTAGAGTGAGACGATAAGCCAGTGCAATACTTGTTTTTTCGCCACCGGACAAAAAGTCGACATCTTGCTCATATCCATCCTGCTCAATTATTGGGGTAAAGTTTTCGTCTATTCTCGACTCTTTTGTTGGATCCTCAATCAGTATCGAGTACCACCGTCTGTATGTTTCATTGAATTGTTGTTGAATTGAAAGCAAGACTTGTTTTTCTATGTGGTCCAACGCAGGAATAAAAAACTCTTGTAGCCACTCATAATAATCACTATATTTTTGGTGCTCTGCTTGCCACCTTTTTGCTTCAATGATATCATTTTCCAGTTTTGTTGCATTTGATTTTTCATTTTTCAAATTCTCATGTAGTGCAGCAAGAGATGTTTTGCAATTGCTTATTTTTTCATCAATTTCACTTATTTGAGACCTCAACTCTTGCGACTTTGCATCAATTTCAGAAAATAATTTGAGTTTTTCCAGAGATTCTTTTAGTTTTTCTGTGAATTCAGATATCTTTTTGTTTGTAGAAGCAAGATTGGTTCTGTATTTTTCTTTGAGTATTTCTGCTTTTTTGCGACTTGATTCTAGTTCTTTGATTTGGATTTGCGTGTTTTGGTATTTTATCAATGCATCTCTGAGCGATGTAACATAGTCTACTGGGTCGGCAGCATCATGTTTGAAGGAATCTTCATGCGTTACAACATATTTGGCTTGTATTGCCGTCAGCTCTTGCTTGAAGTGTTCTAGTTCTTGGTCTTTTTTGCCCCATTCTTCTAAATCAGGGATTATTCTCTCAATCACTGAAGCCTCAATGGTAATCTTGTCTAGTTTTTTCTGAAGATCAGTTACCATTTGCTTTGATTCATTTACCTTGGCTGCAAGCGATATAAGCTCACTTTGTATGTATGTAAGTTTTGCTTTTCGTTCGCCCTCCAGTTTTTCTAGGTGTTCTTTTGTGATCTGATTTTCACAGTATGGACATCTTGAGCCAATTTTTGTGATTTTTGCCAAATCACCCTCAAGACTGTTTTTTTGTGTTTCAGCAGCTATTTTTTTTTCTTTTAGTGATTCTTCTTCGTCTTTTGCCTGCTCCAATCTTGATTTTAATTCTCTGATTTCCAGATTCAGTTGGTCAAGTTTTTTCTGTAGTTTTTGTGGCTCAGATCCGATGTTGTTTCCCAGTCTTTGTTTTAATTCTTCTTTGCGTTCTTGCAGTGAATCTATCTTCGATGATGCACGCGTGATCTGCACTCTCATTTCTTGAAACCTTCTGAGCTCAGATTCCAACTGGGAGACTGTCTTGGTGGTAGGCCTACTTATTTGGCCTAACTTGTGAATTTTCTCATTTAACTCATTTAGATCGTTGGAAGTGTTAGCTATATTTTTTTCTAGTTCGCTAACTTCTGCTTTGGCATCAGATATTTTTTCTTTGTATGTTTCTATTTGTGATTCCAGATGAAGTTTTTCTTTTTCTTGCGATCTAAGCTTTTCGAGTTCTTTTTCCAAGATTTGTTTTTGTGATTCGTGTCGCTGTTGCTGCAAACTTAGCTCTTTTAATTGCAAATCAAGCTGGACAGTTTTTTTCTTGGATGCCTCAAGAGAGTCCTCAAGTTGCTTTATGTCCCTGAATCGCTCCTCAAATCTTGCCATCTGTAATTTCAAGTCCGACGCCACTAACTTGGCATTCTCTGCTACGATTTTGTAGTCCTCAACTCCAAACGCCTTGCGGATTGTTTCAAGTCTCTTGTTGGTATCAAGTAAAATCTGTTTCATTTCCTCTTGCGGTGTAAAGAACGCGTATCTGAAGATTCTGCTTTCTGAACGTGGGTCTGCTGGTTCGTTGAACTTGAGAATCTGTAACACACGCTGTTTTAACTCAGATGGCGCCAGTGGCTCGACAACATCTCCTACCTTTAGGTAGCAGTTTTTTGGATCCTGCGACACAGAATCACCCTTGCGCCTCAATACTCTCTTTATCTCATACGAGTCATCATCAACTGAGAATCTCAAAGTCACACTACCATGTTCCTCTTTTTTTGAGAGCAGTGCATCAGGTTTTTGTGATCCTAACCCAAAAAGGGCAAATTCGATGCCCATTAGAACCGAGGACTTGCCTGAACCGATATCTCCCTCAAAGAGAGTTATTCCTCGTGGAAACTCGATCTCTTCGAGTTGGTAACTTCGGATGTTTTCCAGCTTAATTGAGTTGAGAATCATCTAACTGTAACCCCAAAACTGCCATCGTGTTTTTCTTGATCCTTGTCAAATATTCTAATTTTTTTTCATTTGCAAGTATGGGTTGTTCTAATTCTTTGAGAAGTTTTTTTGCAAGTAAGACGCCTTTGTCACCGCCAAGTGCATCTCGTTTTATCCTCAGTTGTCCTATATTTTCTTTGAAGATATTTGTTTCAATCTCATCTCTGCTTTGGCCTTTTGCAGTAGTGATGTTGTATTCTCTTGAGAAGAGTTTGTTTTTGCTTATTTTTACTTCAATTGCACCGTTATTGACAAGTTCCTCTCTTAGCAACGCTGTATCAATGTCAGTAGTTTTACCTGTTGATAACTGTCCTGCTAGTTTGATGATCACTATTTTGCCGTGCGGATTAATGCTCTTCGCTTTCTGCAACAATTCAGAGTTTACTGATTTTGCATCTCTGTTTTCTGCATTGATTTCAAGGATTTCATATTCAGTATTTTTTACTTCAATGAATTCAATTTTGTTTACGCTCTCAGAAAAATCTACAAGCACAAATCCTCTTTTTTGACCTTTGGCATTTTCTTCAAGATCACTGTGGTACCCCGCAAACAAGGTTCCAGGATATACAATGTGTGGATAGTCCTGATATTTTTGGTGCACAAATGTGTGTATGTGTCCTCCTGCATAGTAATTGAATTTTTTTGGAAGCAAGGAAAGTGGCATAAAGTCAGTCTCCGAGGTAGCGTGTGTCTTTGTTTCATCGAGGCCGCCGTGGAACACGAATATCTTAAACCCAGATTCAGATTCAAGCGATTGACAGTCAAGCTGCTCATAGTATGTCAGATCTTTTCCTGCCTTAAGACCTGGAAGACCGACTATCTTTGCGCCAGTTTTAGTATCCAATAAAAATTCCAGCCTGATGGAACCGTTTTGGCTTTCTTGCTGTCTCGTAACTTTGGTAATGAGCCCAGCAGCCTCAAGCAGGTCAATTATGGATTTTGAGACTGGAGAAAAATCATGACTTCCATAAACTACGTATACTGGAATTCTGGCCTCCTTTAAGCGACGGAGTTGTTCAAATGCAAACACGTTTACTTCCATTTCAGGAATGTTTACATGAAAAAGGTCGCCTGAAATTATCACAAAGTCCACTTGGCGCCCTATACATTCTGAAATTGCAAACTCAAAGACACTTTTTTCTATTTTCTTGAGTGTGTGTGTCTTTTGAAAGCCAAGATGAATATCGGCAAAATGGGCAAATTTTGGCAACTAGAACACCTTTGTCCTACCAGATTGGGCCGACGAGGTTTTTGTTTTTGCCAGTTCCTCAAACAGTGGGATTTTGATTGGCATTGCAAAAGGCACAAAGATGCTAGTTATTATAGCCTCACCCTTGTCAAGGCTTGCGATGTTTTTGTCATCCTCTGAGAGATCCTGTGAGGCACTAGCAATTATTGCCTCCCTTTCTTGCTTCATCTCGTTTCCAAGAATTATTTTTGTATTCATGTTTGCCAAAATTGTCTTTGGAATCACACTAGATAGCTGAGTAATTGCGGTGAGGCCAACTTTGAATTTGCGGCCTTCTTTTGCTATCGTACTATAGATGTTATCGTTTTTTGATACTAGCACGTCCTCACCTATCACACGTGGCGCTTCCTCAATTACGACTGTGGCAACAGGTTTTCTTGCAAGCTCACCTTTTGCCTTGTAGTCTTTGTAACGCTCAAAGAGCCGTGATGCGATTATGTTGCCAACTATGAGTTCTGCTTCATTGCCGAGCCTCGAAGTGTCAAGGACAACTACCTTTCCACGTTCTATGTCTTTTGCGATATCATCTACTGTGGTGAGGCCCTTTGTTGTGCTGTCAAATACTTCGTGTTTTGAAATTACGTGTCCTTCTTCGTCTCGCTCAAGCCCTAGAATTAACCGCAGCTTCCTTTGAATCACACTCATCGTCACTGCGGCTATTTCGTCTGAAGCTGCGTCTGGAGGCGTAAGCATCAGTTGAGATATCCACATTGGACCATCGCTTCGAAAGTATCTTCTCAGTGCTTGGAACTGTGGATCGGAGAATTCAACAATTCCTTCAAAGTGTTCTGGCCTAATCGACTGCAAGTTGATCGTTAGCCTGTTTGCTCCAGGCGGCGGATTTGCAGGTGTATAGTAGACTAGATTGTCTTTTGCCTTTGGGTGGTCTTTTAGCCCTAGATCTTTTCGACCATAATACTCGTCGTGTGCATCAAGAACCAGTGCCCCGACTTTGTTTGAGTCAAGAACATGCCACAAAATGGTTTTGACCAGATTTGATTTCCCCCTTCCTGTAGTAGCAGGAATCAAGATATGGTGTGAGAAAATATCCTCTGCGGGAAGCCATACCTCAGCCTCAGGTATCACCTTGGTGCCACTTCGTATATAACCGACAAAGATGTGATCTGTTCCTTTTTGCAAAAACTTGAGGTCACTTTTGTTGATTAAGCGCAATTTGTTGAAAAATGATGGTAGGTTTTTTGGCAGAGTTACCTTGTTAGTTGATTTGGATATAGTAGCAAGTGGTTTTATTCTGGCAAGGACGTAGTTTACAAATTCTGGCTCATAAAATTGGGCGTCGACTGCACCTTGTTCCAGGTTTACTCCAGACATCATTTGTTGGACTCGGTCCTGAATTTGTGAGCCATATTCCAAGGCAAACACCTGCAAGATAAGATATGAGCCGTTTTCTTCTGAGACCAACAGGTCGCCTATTTCCAAATTTGTGCCGGCTTTTTGCCTAACGAGGATGTTGCCAAATTTTCCACCTACTACTTGTCCTATCACTTCGATGTCGTTCACTAACCACTCACTCCATTTAGAAAGTCATGTGCAGATAACAACTCACCATATTTTATAAGTCGTTTCCATTCTGGATGTCGCATCATCTCGGACATGATGATTCCACGATACATATTGAGTTCATCCAACCTGACTTGGGCAAATCTGTCTGCATCTATAGCTCCGTACGGATACCCCAACATAGATACATCGTTGGCATTTGCTGCAAGACTTGAGAGAATCGAGTTTATTTCGTCTTCACCCATCTCGTTGAACTGTTCGCGCAGAATTTCAAACCTGAATACAAATTTTGATTTTGGATGGAATTTTGCGACAAGCATAAAGCCTCTGTCATCCGAAGTTATCTCTTCTGCCACTCGTACATACCAGCTACCAAAAGGTACGTCTTCAGAAATCTCTGAGATTCTTGCAAGAAGAGGGTCACCCGCTTCGGTGATCAACCTGCTTGTCTTTGCAAGACCGCACACTATGACTCCTTTTTGTAGCGCCACATCATACAACCTATTTGCATACTTGGTTTCGTTTCTAAAACCAGTCTGCAGAGAGCCATCAAGCACTATCATGTCGCCTTTTTCTAGCTCGTCTTGCACTACCTTGATTGCTAGATTCCATTCAGTAAATTTTCTTGCAAGCGAGTTGAGTCTTAGTTCCTGAAGTACACTTGCTCCCTCCGATGTAGAAATCAAGTCAGATTCCGAAGGAAGATACGTCCTGTCCGTCGGACCATATGGAAACAACCTTGTGTTGTACATGATCTTTTTTTTGCCTTCGTCTGATTGCACTGTAGAGACTACGAATGAAAAGAACTGGATGCGTTGTTTTGTTTTTGATTTGACTCTTGTCCTGCCGCGGAATAATGAAAAATAAACACGGTTTATGGTGATTAGAAAGTTTGGTGCTTCCTCAAGCGGCCCATCTCCACCGTCGATGAAGGCGATTTTTTTGGGGTTTGGAACTGGGTTTATTGCACGAAACTCTTTTGGCTCTATTACATATTGCCTCCCTTTGCTGTTTAGAATGACATCATGGTGTTCTTTTTGTGTAAGTTGCCTTCCAAGCTCATTGATTAATTCTCTCACAGGATTTTCTGGCATGTGATCAATGTATCCTCCCATGCATCATAACATCAGCACCATCAAAGCTGCTTGCATCTGGTAAATAACTTCTGAGATTAGCTTGGAGCTGACTTGGGTTTATGGTGATTTCATTGTTCAATCCGAGCTTTCCACAAGCACTTTAGAAATCTGTGTGGTTATTGTATCATAACTATCTTCAAGTAAAAAATACAGTTTTTTCATAAATTTATGAAAAATATAGAAAAAAAATTAGATATTAGAGAATTATTTTTGCGTGTGATAGATAGTCTTAAAAATATTGAGTGCGTAGCTAATGTATGCTACATTATCCTGACACAATTGTCGCAACAACAGTAGAAGAAAAGGTGGCAAAGAAGTTGCATAAACACCTAAGCTCACTTGGCCTGGAATGCGAATTGATCCCAGATGGTACGATGGATTTTGAATATGACTATCCACGCTCATCATTGGTCGGTCCAACTCCAGGCACGGCAAGCAGAGGCGTCATGAAGGTAAATGGCAGTATAGACTACATCGACATACTGAAACGAAAGACTGTCACAAAAAGTGAGTTTGCGCCAGGTGGCTTTTATGGAATGGGTGTAGCCGAAGGAACTACCTGGAAGTTGAGGTTCTTCCTCTCATTTCCATCAGAGTACAAGCTTGGACCGCTCAACTTTGGAACCCTTACCAAGATACTAAAGGGCAGATTCCACTCCAAAGTAGAAGACTATATTTGGAGCGGGTACGGTAGGTTGACTACTCTTCCTCCTGGCATGATACAAGATGATGTAATATCCGTTCTTGACGCAGACAAACGCCTAAGAGAACTTTTGATGCATGTGCTCCTAAAAGAGCGGATCATCATGGTTTCTGTGTACACCCCAAAAGCAAAAGTGGACTATGAAAAGGCACAGATTGCCAAGGACGACTCTTACTGGTTCAAATATAAACCAAAGAAAGAGTCACACGCAAAACTAGTGATAACGTCGGAGTGGAAGTCCGAAAAAGATCTCTTCATAGATAAAGAAACACTTGAAGCATATCAAAGGATTGCAAGTGACATAAAGCAGATTGTTGAAAGACTGCAATACCACCTCACCAAATAATTTTTTTCAAGCTGCTTCATTGACAATCAATTTCGACAAGGTCGTCTCGGCTGGAATTTTTTGTTCGACTGCAAATGCAATAGAGGCCAAATTCCTCACCTCATACTCAACCAATCTAGTGACTGCGACCACCGTAGAAAAACTAAAGACGCGTACGAACTCGCTGCGCATCGAGTTGTAAATTAGTTTGTCAAAAGCCCGTTCAAAATGATTTATTGCATCGATCTCGTCTTCCACTTGGGGAACAAGTTCCTTGTATGATGTTCCCACCAGTTCATTTAGTGCGCTTTTTATAGAGTCTGCGGATATCATTCTGGTCAATAATTCTTTTGATTCCGTTGTGATCTGTGGAACTATGAGATTCTGGATTTGATTTTCGTCAAGACCCCAAAACTTTCCTCGCAGAATGCACAAGATGTTGTAATAATCAACTTCCATGCCACACAAGGTGTGTAAGCTAAAATCAGGCGAATTTCTAATTGCATGACTTAGGTTTTCGTAGAAGAATTTATCAAAATACAGATCCAAAAACTGTATCTGTTTTTTTTCGTTGTATAAAGAGTATGCTTTCTCTACCTCGTCGCCTATTCCTATTCCCTTTAATGTAGCGACTGCCTCCTCAAAGTCTTTGGCAATCAGGGCTTTTAGGATCACGTCGCGTTCTTTTATGAGTTCCTCCGGATGCAGGCTGAGCATGGTCTCAATCTCTTCCTGAGTCCTCCCAAGGATCTTGCCTTTGAGAATGGCCTTTAGATTTCGCAGTACAAATTTGAGATAGTACGCAAACAACAGATTTGAGCCACCTACTGCCTGTATCATCATGTGATGCAAGTCTGCTTGTCTATCTCTTAATGCAAGCTCAATTTTTTGTGCTGTGTATGGTTTTTGGACTTTGGTGACGGCGTCGTTGTAAGCAGTGTTCTTGATTCTAGTTACAAGTTCATCGAGATCGCGTGATTCTGCCAATGTTTCAAGATCCTTTTTTGTCAAAAGTTTCCCTTTGAGGCTGTACGATTTTACTCCAGCATACACTAGGAGGGATACTGTGACCACAACGATCTCTCTACAAACTCATTAATGTTTTTTATTAAATTAAAAAAAATTTGGTAAGAAATGTAAATTTTATACCTTTTTATAATTAATTTATAATATTGATGAACATTTTCTAAAATTTTTAGAAACTTTGATATATCTAGATCTCCTTCGATCTTGATGGAAAAAAGCCTTTCCTTACAAGGACGTTGCAAGCAAGATTATTTCCATAAACAAACCCCACATGGCGACAATCGTCTTGTCCACAGGAATCGCAATGAAGAGACTTTTTAGAATCATCCATGGCAACAAGTACCGGTTTGCCTGTTGTGTTATCAAGCAGCACGATATGGTAGTCAACTATTGCCTTGAATTCTATTGGGTAGCTGAATTTTTTTTGTGACTCTTTTGTGTCAAGATAATCAGCTATTATGCTTTCCACAAATGGATGAAACTTTATGGTGGGATTTGTAAGCTGTGCTTCTTCGTGAAGACGTTCTAGGCGTTGTTTGTTTTCTGTATGTAAATAAATTATATCAAATATTTTCGAAGTTGATTTTTTTGCAGGTTGTTTTTTTCGCATCAATATTGAATAATTAATTATATATAAAAATATTTATAAATATATAATTTTAAATAGTATGAAACATTTATCATAATGGCTATGAGATGGAAAGATTATCAGATTTATGATTTCACTACCAAGGCAAATGGTGCCCAAATTGAGTAAGCCCAAGAACCCCATGCAAAAACACGAAAAATGTCCTGATTGTAATACACAGATGAGCTCAGCTTTTGTGCGAGTGAATGACGGTAAAAGGAGAAAGTGGTGCAACAAAGACATCAAAGTGTGTACTAATCCACAGTGCAGTACGATTCTTACTCACGTTAAAAGAAACATCTACGTAAAACAAACAAGAGTCAACGTGGCCAAAAAACTTGGTTTGAGTTCGGAATAGTGCATATTAATATGTCTGACGGACAACAAAAGGTTAAATCAAAAAAACTCAAAAAATTATCACCACAGATATTAGAACAAGACATCATGAAGATTCGAAGAGAATCCGATTTTATCGTACTCACGCCAAGAATCTTCAAGATTTACCAAAGGCATGGAAGAACGAAGTGTGCATCATGCAACTTGGAATTAAGGATTTTTGATACTGTCTACAATTCATCGACAAGAAAACCATATCACATACTGTGCGCACTTGCAAAGAAACTCATCACGCTATAGTTGATCGATAGATCAGCAAATCTTACTCAATGCAGCTGCATATTTGGTATGCCATTCTAATCACAATCCCCTTATAGTTTTGCCAGTATTTTTACTAATTCTACATGGCATCGCTTCAAAAACAAATTCCAAGGATTTTTTGCCAACACAAAAACTCCATAGTTGATTCACACGAAGTATTGTGTGGAAACTGCGGTGTGGTACTTGACTCTTATAATGTTCAGGAGTACAGCGTAGAAAGCACCCTTAATTTGTTTCAGCAAATAGAGATGGGCGGAAAGACAGCGGAAATAGAAGCAGCAAAAAGAATTCATAAAGAAAGGTTTCGCTCTTCCGCGTTTTCAAATGCCTGTGTCAAGCTTAGATTGCCGACATACGCAGCACTTGATGCTTGGAAGACATTCTCCAAGTTAGAAAAGATTTCAGTCAATGCAAATACGGCACTTGCAATATTTTCTCTATTTACGTCTTGTAAGAGATTTGCAATACCAAGAACCGAGAACCAAATAAGAGAAGCTGTCATGTTTGCATTCTCAATAAAAAGAACGCCGTCAATTCTAAAATCGTTATCTTTTGTTCATTCACTTTTAATTTCCATTACAGAGTGCGAGAAAAACAAGATAGTCACAAACCAAAGACAAGATTCTTTTGAGTATTATCTAAATGTCTATCTAAATGACATCCAAAAGCCGGTAGACAAGGAAACACTCAAAGACAATGCAAGACGACTCGCAAAGACATTTTCTGGCAACGACGAGTACAGAGCAAGAATGGCAGTAAGAATGCTCAGAGGCGGATTGTAATGCTAGTCGAAACACCAATGCTCAGACAGCTAAAAATATCGTCGTTGAAGAGAGTGCCGATTCAAGTAACGCTTCACTCTGTAAAAACGATTGAGCGAATTGCTGCCATGGCGCGTGAACCCACCGAGAGGAGGTGTTTTAGTCCAATTAAGGTGGCAACACTAAAAGATTCCATGTTCATAGTAGATGGCCACGCCATAGTAGAAGGATTCAAGGCAGCCGGTGTAGACACCATAGATGCTTTTATTTATCAAGCAGACTCGATTGACGAAATACTTGCTTTGCACCTAAGAGCAAACCACCACAGCCCGTTGAATCCATTCAAGATTATTGATGTGATCAATTTTATGTTGGGAAATGGAGAACATCCAATTAACATAGTACGAAAGCTTCAACTCGGAGAGCATCTAACTAAGCTGATAGGATGCCGAATCATGGATCAACAAGCAAAGATCCGATTAGAATGTTTCATAGAGAAACTTTCATTGCGGTACAGTAATGTAGTGATACCACCTTATTTTGCTGAGCTTGTATGCAAATTACCTCAAAGGATCCAGCTTGATGTTGTCGAACAATTCATTGCAATTATGGATAACACTCTTCCTGATCGAAAGTTTGCGTTCCCAGGGCCTGAGACCCTTGAAATATACTTTAAACAATACCTCAAAAATAAAGAAAGAGAACCAATATTCTTCAAGGAAGAATTTCAAGATGGAACTGCTTTGAAGACTACACGCTGTGTCACTCTGACTGAAAAAGAAAAAGAGCAAGCAAGTGCCATAGGAACAGTTCCTGGCATGGCATTGCTCAAAGTCGAAAAACCAGGACTTTATCGCGTCAACATGATAAAAAAGATCATATCACCAATTAGGGATGAAAAAGAGTTTACGATAATAGAAGGGGACGACGGCAAAAAGATCTTTGCTTTACCACAAAATTCCACAAAATTTCTTGAGATTTCAGATGAATCCGATGCATCACAAATTTCTGTTAAGACTTTTACTACTCTACAATTAAAGAGGTTCGCATCCAAGCTAAGCGGTAAAAAAGACAGATTCGTAGTGGTGTGTAGGCTCTAATGCAGATCACAAAACAAACCAAGCTTGACGTGAGTAGAATCATTTTGTTGAATCGTAAAATTAGGCCGGCGACAATATCGTTTAGAATCCTGTCTGCATTTTATTCTGGTCTGGAAACAAAGCAGATAGTTACAAACTTTACAAACGTGATCCGCTCAAAGCAACCAAGAAAAGATGTGTGTAGGTATATGATGCATTTGCAGTCAATCGGTCTGCTAGAAAAGAACTTGGGTACTAATTATTCCATAA
>JBDUUJ010000100.1:0-5699 GCA_039938575.1 Nitrososphaera sp.
CCAAATTCCTTACCTGCAGATCTAGATTTTTCTACCAGAAGAGCTTTGGATCAGAACTCATCTGACCAATCTCATGTATAATTGGAATGATTACAACGAAAGACTGGTCAGAAGAGATGAGATTCTCATCTCAAAATCATAAAATCATGGCATAAAGAACTTGCGGTCATGAATTATAAAAAGAAGGGTAGAAAGTTCCTGTATCCTGATTCCTTTATTAGACCTCTTGCGTAATTACAAACAAAATCCACTTTCTAATCACCCAAATTCAATTGATTCAGGATATCACAACAAACTCTTTCCAGCGTATCTTGAAATTAACCAAACCACATACAATATCGCTAATCACATCATAGCGGCATAGTCTGTTCCTAAATACATCACAATTTATTCTAAATTTCTTTACCTTGCTTATTGCATGCTCTGCTTTAATCCTGATTTTGGATTGTAACTTGTTCCATTCTTTCTGAGAATCTGTTAGTCGCATCCCTTTCTTTTTCTTGTATGGAATAATGCTGATTTGTTTTGGAAAATCTTTTTCCACTCCAAGATACCCAAGATCATAAAAGTTCATCACAGCTGGCAATACTGGATGTTTTATTTTGAATATTCCATAATCGTTTTTGCGTCCAGGAGAATGGGGTGGTTTGTGGATTATCTCCCCTCTCAGGTTTACTGTAATCTGGTTCTTGACAGTGTGCCTTTTCTTTTTTCCTGAATAATGAGTCTTTCTTTTGCGTTTGTCTTTGGGTCTTGGGATTGGTTGTTCTGTGCCATCAGTAATTGCAATTAGTTCAGGAAAGTATCGTTGTAGTTCTTCTAGTGTTGTTGCCTTTTTTGCATCGACGTACTTTCTTTGTGGTATTGGAATGGATGATTTTACGGCAGGTTCCAGATATTTGATGTCCCGATACACGTTTGATTGGTCCAGTCCAAACAAAAATCCAATCAGCTCATAACTTGCATACATCCTGTAGTACATCAGCAACATCAAGAGTCTGTCTTTGAGTGTGAGTTTAAATGGGCGTCCTGCACCAATGCCTCTTTTTCTCTTTCTCTTTGAGAGTCGCTTTTTCTCCGCATCTTTGTATTTGGATTCTATTATCTGTGACAAAAAATCAAACTGCTCGACGGCGATTCCAGTGAATGACTGAAACGACCTTGGTTTTTTGGATATCTTGGAATAATTTAGCATGAACTTGAAATGATTGTAGTTAGCTTTGGATCTTGTTGTGAGGCAATGTTGAGATTGTGATCAAATTGTGTCAATTACGCAAGAGGTCTAGTTTACTTTTTAACATTAGTTTCATCCTCCAAAAAGAAAAAAGATTGATGAGGCATTAATCTGTTAGGTTTAATGCACTCTTGATGTAGTGCTATACTATGATTCATTGTCTGATGATGAGGGCGTCATAATTGGAATTGCTACGAAGAGGGTAGGTGATATCTCAGAGATGCCAGATCTGTCCAAGCTGAATATGGCGTTAGATGGATTAGAAAAAATAGTAAGAGATGATTTAGGCTAGGAATCTTAGCTGTAGAGTGCAAGAGTTTATGTCCTAAAAGCGTGCAACAGTTTTTGTCCGCTTTCATCAAGCTCGTTCTGGTGGTAGAATATGGGGCTTTGGGACAAAATTCACTCGGATGGTTTCTCAATCAAGGATGGTTGAAGGTGCATCAGGTTGTGGTACTGCCTGATGTTGTAGCCTGTGTTGCGCAGGCTGCAGTAGTGTAGGTGCACACTACATGTTTTCCAAGAATCAATGCATAGAATTTTGTCCCAAAGCCGCTGTCAAGCAAAGGCGCATAGGCTGGTTCAGACGTGTCCATTACAGGGTATGTATAACCTATGATCTTGACCGTTATAATGGACAAGATAATATCCTATTTGTCCGTTATAACGGACACCCTTATATATGACATATGACACACTAGTATCCATTGGCACCAGAAGACGCATCAAAGATAAAAACACCTCTCCTCAGCGAAGACGAGATCCTCAGAATCCTCTATCTTCACAACCCCTGGTGGGCAAAAAAACCCATACTTGAGGCCAAACTTAAGGAGTTCAAGAGGCGCGATTACTACAAACTTGTTGAGCAGCTAGAGAATGAAAAGATAACAGCTGTAATAGGCGCAAGACAGGTCGGCAAAACAACTTTGATGTACCAGCTGATCGAAAAGTTGATTTCTGAAGTGAAACCGCAAAATGTGTTCTTTCTGTCCTTGGATGACCAATATCTTAACATCACACTACAGAACTTAGGTAAGATATTTGATCTCTATGCTAGAAATATAATTAAAAGACCACTTGACGAACTAAAGGACCGTGTCTACTTCTTTCTGGATGAAATACAGGCCATAGATAACTGGGAGCTGATGCTGAAGCGATGGTTCGACCTAGGCTATAAGATCAAGTTTGTTATATCTGGCTCTTCAAGTGTCAGCATACTACGCGGGACATCGGAAGCTCTTGTCGGACGCATCCAGCCACAGGTTGTTCTGCCCATGAAATTCCTAGAGTATATTAGATTCAAAGAGCGAGGCGAAACAGGAGAATTAGTTGATACTGCAAAGTGGGATATACGCGATGCATTGAAGCACGCAATAACAGAGAACGAACCGGATGCATTTTACAGTATGATAAGTGATGCATCCAAAGCTCTATCTCCAGTCAAAGATAGGATACTTGTACACCTTCAACAGTACTTCATCAAGGGCGGCTATCCAGAAGTAGCTGGTATCGATGACCCCGTGATATGTGCTGAAAATCTTATGAATTATCTTCACCTGACCATGTACAAGGATATCATGCGCACTGGCAAGGTGAGGGATCCGTCTGCTCTTGAAAACCTCTTTGCAATACTAGCAAAAGAATCTTCACAGAGAATAAATCGCACGCGTTTGGCCAGGACTCTGGATCTAAAAAGGGAGACGCTGAATACGTACATCTATTTGTTAAAGACTGCTTTTCTAATCTCAGAGGCAGAGTTTTATTCGAAGAGCAGGGTCAAAAGAGCTAGGAGAGAGAAAAAGGTATACGTAAATGACGTTGGAATCAGAAATGTAGCTGCTTCTGCCTTTGACGATCAAATTCTTACCAATCCTAGCGAAGTGGGCAGGATAGTTGAAACGTTGGTAGCAGATCATACGAAACGCCTGCAGTACAACCTCGAACATAGGTATTTTCCATCACTGTTCTACTGGAGAGATACATACGAGGTCGATATTGTTATAGACGTGTTCCAGAAGCCGTTGCCTTTGGAGGTAAAGTTTCGGGAAACCATAACTGATGTGGATCTGCAGGGATTGGAAAGCTTCAATAAAAAATTCAAATCCCCATTATCTTTGGTCATTACAAAAGATTACATGGATATGAAGGACTCGACCGTATTCATTCCAGCATGGTTGTATCTGATTTTGTGCTGACCTGTAGAATGAAACTGCTTTGTTTCCCAACTTACATTGTTAATCACATCATATTCAATTTCACCACATAAATGATACCATCATGGACAGACATCCATCAGTTTATTCCAAAGAGATGCCTTTAGTTTCAACTCTTGAATCATGTTACAGAAACTATGAGCCATCACATGTGGTTGTAAGTGCCACTGAAAGTCGGGGTTTTGATGTCTGCAATACTGCCCTGAATGGAATTGGTTCCAGTAAGAATGTCGTCCATCGTTGCGGCAGAATAGCCATTAACACTTGCAATTGCTTCTGCTGTAGGAATTATAGATGCGGTTATTTTTTGGTCGTTGACATCCGGATCTCCTAACTTGACTACTGCTCTATGACAATCTGCTAGATCGGTTGGATATACAGAATCCACTATCTTGTTGGTATCAAGATCAACTACTACAATGGCATCCCATCCAATATCACAAGATTTTCTTGCAGTATCGGTTGGCGCTGTGTACAGATGTACCATCATTTTTTGCCATTTTGGAGTAGGTAGTGTTGTTCCAACAAAATCAACGTAATTCACTTTCCAATTGTTTGACCAAGAGCTTATGCCAGAAATCTTCATTGCATCAGACTTGATAAGATCAAGTTGAGCAGAAGTGTAATTTGGTGTTGGCGGAATATATGGACCTGGAATTTTTTCAATTGGTACAGTATCTACGCTGATGGCTTTTGCTTGGTTGACAAATGTTCCAGATGTGGAAGCAGTTATCAAAGCCAAGATTGTCATTGAAGTCAGTGTAGTGTATAGAATTTTTTTAGAGTTTGTCGTCATTACCTGACTTTATTTTCATCTTGTTCTTAACCTTTGATTCAATTTGGATTTGAGTAATCAGGGTTTTATCGAAATTTTCTCTTAAACCAAATTGCAAGACTTGTGCCAATGCAGGTAATTACTCCAGTCAATAGAATCGGAAGATATTTTGTAGCATAAATAATAAAACTTGGTGTATCGGGGTCATTAAAAGCAACATTTGGTTGTGTAAATTGTATTACAGTTATAATTATTCCAATTACTGCAATACTAGTTGACGCGATGAATAGATTTCTAATTCTGTGCTTTAATTCAAAATCATCATGATTTAGTTTAATGATTATGGCAATTTTCTTGGAGTCATATACTTTGTTTTCTCTGTTTTTACTATTTACTTTCACATTAGAAATTTTGACAAGACCAGTTTTGAGGAAACGTTCTAGATGATACACCACCAAAGATATTGATAAATTAAGTGAATTGGCAATTTCGCCAGCAGTTTGTTTTCTTTCAGTGATTGATTTTAATATTGAACGAGATGTTTTGTTTGATAACTCTTCCAACAGTATTTTTAGTCGGTCATAGTCTAAGGAGAGTATCTCTATTTCATCAGTACATTCAATTACAGAAGACTCGACTGTTTTACTCTTCATATCACTAAAATTTCGATTTTGATCGTCCACATTTCAGAATATCAAATTAACTATAAAAGTCATAAGATGCGAACCAACAACAGTGCATGTGAAATATCTGGTACCGTAGTGTCTACAGGAGTTACTGTATCTGATCAACATGGCACTCTGACAGACCAAGTTCGTGCATCATGGACTGGATATACGACAGCAGGTGGAGATAGTGGAGCACCCGTATTTAGCCCAAGAACAACAAATGTATCGTTCTATGGGATACTGGTTGGGAACTATAAGATTGGTAGCACCCCATACGGCGTATACAGTCCCTGGCAACACATTAAAAGTGAGTTAAATCTAACACCATAACTAAGTTGCTAGGCAAAAAAATTCTCATTATTTTTTTATCTATAGCTATCGTGACAACTATGTCACTACTCATTTTATCATTTAACACTTCCACGACTTCGAATATTCCTAAAAAGAAAACGACTAAAGCATATGGCGATGCTGAAATTGAATTAATAGTTAAATCATTTAAAAATAAATACAAAACTGCCAAGATCACTCAAGACGAGCAAAAAACAATTCTACGTGCAGAAACCCCCCATGGTATATCAATATCACTTACAATCCAAACACTTTCAGACGGTACCACCTCAGTAATAATAGCCTGTGATCATAATGATTGGAGAGGGTTAGAGATAATTACTGAAAATGTATTGGACTATCTAACAAATGAAAATTGTTTTAATCCCAGTTTAGAAGAGTTACAAGAAACAAACCCTTAATTTTTTAGGTGATTATCAATTATTTACCCCAAACACTAGTCTATCAGTAATGAAAAT
>JBDUUJ010000101.1:0-4851 GCA_039938575.1 Nitrososphaera sp.
ATCAGTTTGTTGTACAGCACCGATTCCCTTCAAAGCCTTTACCGATGTTCTAATTGCTTCACTACTCACCTTCAGTTCTGCTTGCAATGCTTCGGCATCTTTTGGTTCAACAAGTGATTCCAGCACACTTTCGTTCAAATCGCCTAGGAGTGTGACAGTATCATATCTTGCAGCTACGCTTTTGAATGCCAGAGCTACCTGTGTGTCTGCAAGTACAACCTGCCTGCCTTCTCTGCGTACCAATTGAAGAGATTCGAGCTCTGTAATTATCCTTGATACGGTGAAGTTTTTGACCTTCAACAGCCGGGCTAGATCCTTTGGCTGAGCTGTACCTTCAAATCGTAGATGCTCAAGTAATTTCAACGCAGTCTTTCGCATTTATCCAATTATAAAGGCAAATATGTATAAACTATTGCTTCCACAGTTGGCTAAATATCTCTCATACCATCTCAGCCCTACAATGTATGAAGTTCCTTGGCTTCATAAATAATTGTGCTGCTAGGTTCTCCCATACGAAATCATCCCCAATCCTACTGTGAACCTTTCTTGATGTGTTTTTCCGAATCATGATGTCTGTGATTTGAATTCCATCTTCTTTCGCAGTGTCAACTCGTGATTCTGTGTACGATCCTCCATGTTAGCATGTGCCAGATTATCTCAAGAATCTGCCTTGCAGCAGCTACCTTTGCCTTTTGCTTTCCCCTTCTTTTGGCAATTCTCAAGTAAAATGATTTCATCCTTGGATCAAATCGTATTGTGGTGTTAGCTGCCTCCACCATTGCATTACGCAACCATGCAGATCCATGTTTTGTTATTCCTCCACCTTTTTGTGTTTGGCCGCTGTCCCTGTGGGATGGTGCCAATACTGCATACGAGACTAGTTTCTCTGCAGTTGCAAATCTCTTAATGTCAACAATTTCTGAAATTATCGTGGTATTTTGTTTTCCGCTCCCTTCTAGTCTGTCGGACGCCCTTGTACATGGCAGTAATCTTCCAACTCTTGGGCCCAACAATGATACATCATAGGATACGGAAAAGATTTCGTATAACGTCTGTTGGGTTGTCGAGGGATGAAAGCGGATCTTCTTCGGATTGTGTAGCAATGGCTAGTTAAGTTCTCTACCATACTTCATCTAAAAGGAATGGTAAACACCATTGGCCAGCACCCGTCAATTACACAGAACCAAAAACACTAAGGTAATTATGCATGATGTTGTCTGAATATTGGTTTTAGAAAGCACCTAGAATAATTTTTGAAAACGAAATTCTAGCGAAATTATTTATTGATTCTGTGTTAGATTGGTTTTATGGTCGACCTTGGCATGAAGGTATTTGGTAAATTTGCCTTCAGCGAGGTAATAGGTGAAACTCCTCCACTAAGCTCCGAAATAAGAAAACAGTTGGAGGATGAATTAAGAGATGCAATAAAGGAGCTGCAGAACAAGAGTCGAGTAGAGCTAGAAGAGACACTACAACGTCAAAATGCAATAAGGCGTGAATTGAACAGACTTACAGGTGCAATGGCATTATCGCAAGAAAAGATTAACTTGTTTTTGGAATCCATAACAAATTACATCGGCGTAATTGAATCCAGGTTAAAGAGCATACAATAAACATGCACCTTTTTCAGGCTCGTCTAATGCGACTAGGTCATCGCATGTAATGGGTGGTCTAGGTTTACTCATTCTCGAGGGCTTTCAGTTGAAGCAATGAAGTGGAATGTGGATTTTTCCAGCCATTAATCCTCGAGTCGATGGAAGCTAGTTGGTTGTCGGGCAGTACCCGAAAGTCAACCACAGAACCTAGAGTTTCAGACAAAGAACTTCAAGAGATTGATCGACCTGCTTTGTGTCAAGCATGCAAGACGCAGGCAACAACATGGGTGGATTCCGGCTCGGCATATAGCTAGTCGCATTTTTATAAAGTAAAACCTAATGAGAAAACATGCTACAGACATCATCCACCTACCTTGATTGGAATAACTCTCTGGAGATTCTCAACAAGGCACATGAATCAAGTCTTTTTGTTTTAATTATTGGCCCAAAAGGAACTGGTAAAACATCACTAGTAAGAGAGTTTGCGGCAAAGATTGGGTCCAAACTAGAGTCAATCAATTTTAGTTTGAGAACTCGTGAAAGCCATCTGGTAGGCACCAAAACACTAACTGAGGGAACCGTAGGATTTGACGAAGGTATTTTGATAAGATCGATGAAAGAGGGCAGCATCCTGTATTTAGATGAGATAAACGCAGCAGAGGCCGATGTGTTGTTAAGACTTGATGAAGCGTTGGATGACAGAAGGCAAATAGTGCTCAAGGAGGCAGCAGGCGAGCTGATCAAAGCAGACAAGAACTGGTTTGTTATTGCAACAATAAACCCGTTAACTCATGTTGGCACAAAGGAACTTCCACCACAACTCCTAAGCAGATTTCCAATCAGAATCAGACTTGACTACCCACCAGAGCAGACGGAGCTTGAGATAGTCAAAAGATATGTGTCAGCGTCGCACGAAGACAAACTCCGCCAAGGAATCAAACTTGCAAACACCTTGCGCGAGGCAGCCGCAGTTGAAGAATTGTATTATTCGCCCAGTCTTCGCGAAACTATTGCGTTTGGCAAGCTTCTCGATGCTGGCGTTGATGCAAAAAAGGCAGCAAACATCGTGTTTGCAAATGTATATGCGCAGTGGGGGAATGTGGAATATCAAAAAGTAAACGACATCATCACATCTATGTTTGGTAACTGATGCAGCAAACACGTTTTAGAAACGACACACTGGTTGAGATTGCGACGTTTTTAGCTAGAAGATGGTCTCAAAAAGACAGGATTGTAGTCGAGTTTTCAGACAAAAAAGAGAACCGTGCCAAACTCAAAGAAAATCGAATCAGTCTCATTTCCCCCGAAAAGTATCTGGGAGGTGATTTTGAAAGGTACAGACAATTCAGAACGTCGATTTGGTACGAATCGATGCGTGTCAAGTTCTGCAAAAAGATCCTATCAAATGATCACGCCTTTGGATTCATTTTGAATACACTTGAAACACGAAGAATCGAGCTTCTTGGAAGGAAGATCTGGTGCGGCATGGACGAAGAGCTCATCTTCAATTATGGATATTCGTGGATTTATAGACCCAATCTTTCGAATGTACTTGGAAAGACTAGAATCGTTGAGGCGTTTTACCAATACTTTTTGTTTGGAGACATCAAAGGTGAGATTCAGCCAAGCTACCAAGATAAAATAAGAAAAGCTGCTTTACGCGCAAAAGAGATACTAAATGAGGCAATTTACAAAGATCACGATACCGAGTGGCTCGAAAAAAAGGTTCCAGAGATTCTGAGCATTTTGGATATTGATGCCTTGGTCACGATTCCTCTGTCCGTTCCATGGAAAGGCCCTGGGCTTGTGGTCACTCAAGAAGATCTGTTAAAGGCTTTTCAAAAGGTTGCAAAAAACCGTGAGGCCGATTTTGGGAAAATCGACGTACAAAACGTATTGACGGGACGCACAGTAGCAGACGAGTTCAAGGTTATAAAAGATGAAAACCGCAAAAACGAAAACAAGGGGCTTGGAAGTGTCTCGATTGGCATTCAGATTCCAGAATCTACCAACGTAGATGAGACACGAATTTATGATCAGGATTTGATTTCCAATCTCAAAACAAAATTCAAGGACTGGAAGACTTCGTGGAGGGAACATCATGTCAGCTCTGGTGACGAGTTTGACGCAGAGACTTATATTGAAGGCCACATGCCGTTTCTGACCGATATTAAAAAATCAATCAAAGCAAAAATAGTGATTTTAGTTGATCATTCATCTAGTATAACAGACCAGCAGGTCCAATACAAAAAAGTCACAGTTGCTCTCTGTGAAGTTCTTTCATTTCTGAAGATCAAGTTTGCAGTATACGCGTTTAATACCACACAAAAACAGGTGGTATGCTGGTTAGTCAAGCCAGAAGAGACAAAATGGAACAATGCTTGCGCCAAGAGGCTTGCACAAATAGATGCGAACGGTGGAACTCCTCTTGCAGAGGTGTATCAAAAGATGTATCCAATTTTGCGCTCAAAGAAGCCCGACATCTTTTTGACGCTATCTGATGGAGAGCCGTCAGATCCTGATGCCGTTCGCGCGATGGTAAAATCCTTGAAAATGGTTGGCATCAAGATGGTCGCAATAGGAGTTGGTCACGATACGTTTGGAGCAACAAAAATTGCAAACAATCTCAAATATTTGGAGTATGAAAAAACGTTAGCTGTTTCCAGACTAAATGACATCCCAAATAGAGTAATTACAGTTTTGCAGACAAGCTAATGCAAAATCATAAAACCCCATTCACAACAATATGCAGTTTCTGAAGTCAACTACCACCTATTGAAATAGGTGGCTTGTAGCTGCTGTTGTGACGCTACGATTGACTGGTTGACTATCAACAGCTAGATGGACAAGTTCGATGCCAAGCTGATGCACCCTACAGTATACGTCTGTGGCATTATTGGATTGTTAGGTCAAATGTTGGTCGTTTTACTATATTCACATGGGTAATTGTATGAAATTGATGGACCGTGACATTGTCGCATCCATGAATGTAGCATACAAGGGGTGGAGTAGGTTTTGCCATCCTCGAGGGCTTCCAATTGAAGCGATGAGGGGGAACGTGGGTTTATTTGAACCGCTAATCTTCAAAGCCGATGGAAGTAAGTTGGTTGTTGGGTGGCACCCGATGGTAAATATCGTTGGCCAGCACCAACAGAACCACAGAACCGAAATTTCCTAGATTGTTGCTAGGAATGCTCCGATTCCGGCGCCTACGCCAATACCAAGGACGAAGAAAAGTATGTCCCAGGCAATGACC
>JBDUUJ010000102.1:0-12622 GCA_039938575.1 Nitrososphaera sp.
GGCATTCTGGGAGTCTGGTAAATTGTAAATCTCCAGTTTTGTCGCATGTGTGTGATTTGATTAGTGATTTTTGTGCCATACCAAGCTGTGTTGATACCATCTGGAGCATTTTGGGGTGGTACTGGTATAGCCACGACTCTGATTCTTTTAGCTCTGCTAGAAAATAGTCAAGGTCGTTTCTTGACTGGAATCCTTCTTTTCGTATCTTGTCAACCATTTTGTTGTAGACAAATCTGCATGCTTCAAGGGTGTCGTGTAGTTTTTTGTACTGGGTGTGATCCGGATACAATCTGAATTTGTATGTCCTGGTGTGCACGGATTTAACTTGGATCATGCGTTAAAAAAAGCTATGGAGAAAATACAATCAAGCTCAGCTGCATGCAACATTTGCTATCATTTTGTGTGAAGTACCGCAAAAGGATCTTCAATACATCCGTGAGTAGTCGATTCATCCACAGGACAAGTCAGGTGATCTTCTCACCTCATTCTGATAAAAAGCTATTCCCGTAAATTTTAATCACTGGAACGCGTAATGCACGTGTGGATCTTTGCAGTATGGTGCCACTTGTGCTCTACGACAACAAGTGTTATCTATGTATCAAATTTGCCAAAATAGTCAATTTCTTAGCAAAAGGCAGATTGCTTCTTGTTGGACATTATACAGATCTTGGTGAAAAGATCCGCACGCAGTTCTTGGATTCAAGCGCCTTGGAGATGTTTTGGTTTATTGATGGCAAGACGGCGTATGGTGGACGAGCAGCACTGCTGCCTTTACTTGCCACAGTTATTAGCGCCAGTGGCAGTAAAGTACCATCCATCGACACCGACTCATGTGGATTGCAATGTAAAACAGTAAAGTCAGTCTTTTTAAGATCCGCAAGCCTATTTTCGAACAGCAAAAAAATACCCATTGTTGCCTAATCTATTTGGTTTAGCTAAAAGATCTAATCTCTTGTGCCATTGTATCGCAAATATCTCGAGATAAAATAACAGCTTGTGTCAGAGCAGCCAAAGAAGGGATTAACTAAGGAATTTTTTGATTTTTTGCAAAAATTTGGAGTAATTGGACTTGCCATTGCGTTTGTGATTGGTCAGGCTGCCTCCAAGCTTGTCACGGCGTTTGTAAACGACATAATAACACCGCTGGTCGGCTTGCTGACACCGCAAACAGACGACCTAAAATCAATGTCGTTTACCATATCTGGTTCCACCTTTTCGTATGGTAATTTGATTGCAAACGTAATTGACTTTCTAATAATCGCATTCATTGTCTTTTTGGCATACAAACAGCTTTCAAGACTCAAGATTGTAGAGGACAAGACAAAAGACAAGGCATGACTCATGCGCATTTTCACAAACTCAATGCTTTGTTTCAAAAACGAACAAACTCCAAGATAAGAGCCAGAATACTGCACAAAGTATGTGTCAGTTGATACTCAGATAGTATGCCCCAAGATTGATGTCTGCAGAGAGGTCTCACCGTCTCTTATCAAGCATGTTTTGGTACCGTTTGATGAATCCGAAATCTCGTACCACGCCTTTGAATTTGCTTTGGATTTGGCAAAAAAATACCATGCAAGGCTTTCCGTTCTTACCGTCATGCATAGTGAGATTCTGGCCAGTTCTTTTTTGGATGTATCAAGCCATCAGAAGATAGTAGAGCGACAAAGAGTAATGGAGTTGAATCATCTTTTTAGGATCATGAAGGATGTTGCAAAAAGGTTCAATGTTGAATTTTATTCTGATATCATACTATCCAGGAGCGTCTCTGATTCCATCGTGGCTTTTTGCAGTCAACACAAAGTCAACCTCATCGTTATGGGTACACGCTCCAGACAGGGCTCAAAAAGGTATCTAATTGGAAGTGTTGCAATAGATGTACTGCAAAAGGCTTCCTGCCCAATTATTTTTGTAAAGTAAGATTAATGATGATGGCCGCCACATCCACATGAACCATGGCCCATGTGACCCATCTCTCCGCCTTCCTTTTTGAGGCAATAGTTACATTTGTTGTAACCCATTGGAGAAAAGAAGCTCTTACCGCAAGAGACGCATTTCATGCTTGACATGGACTTGGTTTGCAGTCGCGCTATTTAATTTAGTATCCTCTAGAATTTCTATCCGGCGTGCCCACATTTGGATTTCTAAATCCATGTTTTTCCATCATGTGGTTTAGAAATCTAATGTCGTTTTCTAGCTCCAGTCCGCAGACGGTACATCTTGGCACATCATCTTGAAGAATTGCTTCTATTTTAAATGATGTTGGGTTTGGTATTAAACGGAAACAGTTTGATTAGAAGATGCCAGCACTACTGCTTCCCAAGGGCTCTCGCACCTTAGTAACACAGTAGCGACATTGGGTTTGACTTCCAGGTTCGGAATGAGACTGGGTCGCGCCCCAATGCTGTGGCCGGCTTGATGGAATTTCATTAATTGTTCTGTATTAAGATTACGACTAGCTCTTAAGAGATTATAAATTGACCAAATCAAAGGCATACTATGACACACCGAGTAGCAGTTCTGGATAAAGAGTTATGCCAGCCGAAAAAATGCGGCCTTGAATGCATCAAGTATTGCCCAGTAAACAAATCAGGTGCAGACTGCATCATACTTAACGAAGAGATAAAGAAAGCTCAGATCGACGAAAACATCTGCAACGGTTGCGGCATCTGTGTCAAGGTGTGCCCATTTGAGGCAATCACCATTGTGAATTTGGCAACAGAGCTTGCTACAGACAAGATCCACCAATACGGGATAAACTCGTTTAGATTGTACAAGTTGCCCACACCAAAAAAAGGCGAGGTAGTTGGCCTTCTTGGCAGAAATGGGATGGGAAAAAGTACCGTAGTCAGCATTCTTTCCGGAAACCTCAAGCCCAACTTGGGCAATTATGAGAGTCCGCCAGACTGGGATCAGATATTGAAGTTTTTTGCAGGAACCGAGCTTAAGGAACATTTTGAGAAGATAAAAAACCAAGAGATCAAGGCGTCAATCAAACCGCAGCAGGTTTACAATGTATCTCAGATGTTTGATGGAACTGGAAAAGAGCTAATAGACAGATATGATCAACGTGGTGTCGGCTCGAGTTTGATAAAAGAGCTTGGTTTAGAAAATTCCGTTGAGCACCATGTCAAAGAACTATCAGGTGGAGAATTGCAGAGGCTTGCAGTAGCAGCTGCTGCTTCAAGGGAAGCAGATTTTTACTTTTTTGATGAGCCATCATCATACAACGACGTATTTCAAAGAAGAGGTGTTGCAAAGGTGATTCACAGCCTTGCAAATGCCGGAAAAAGCGTTATGGTAGTGGAACACGACCTGACATTGCTTGATTTTCTGTCAGACTATATCGAGATACTCTATGGTGAACCTACAGCATACGGCATAGTCTCAAGTGTTCTCTCAACAAAAGTAGGCATCAATGTATTTTTGGATGGCTACCTTCCTGCAGAAAATGTCCGTTTCAGAGACAAGAAATTCAGTTTTGATGTGTCCACATCTCAAGACGATTTTGAAAAAGGTGATGTGGTGATAAGCTATCCAGTATTGAAAAGAAAATACCCGGCGTTTTCAGTCACAATAGAACCTGGACAGGTAAGAAAGGGCGAAGTGCTCGGTATCATGGGTGCAAATGCGCTTGGCAAGACCACAATGATGAAGATGATTGCAGGCGTAGAAAAACCAGATGAGGGCAATGTGGACAAATCTGTTACGATCTCATACAAGCCGCAATACATTCCAAACGACTTTGATGTTGAGGTAATATCCGTACTTGACAAGGCCAACGAAGGCCCAATCATGGGAAGTGTTGAAGAAGAACAGATAGTAGAACCACTAAAAATCAAAAAGCTGTACAACAAGATAATTAAGAACCTGTCTGGGGGTGAATTGCAAAAAGTTGCAGTTGCAACCTGCCTTCTCAAAAAAGCAGACGTGTATGCGCTTGATGAACCTTCTGCTTTTCTTGACGTAGAAGACCGAATAGCTATTGCCAAATTTATTCAAAGGTTTGTGCGCTCATACGCCAAATCGGCCATAATTATCGACCATGACATACAGCTCATGGATCTAATATCAGACAACATGGTGATTTTTGAAGGAATTTCTGGACTCGAAGGACATGCAAGCTCGCCGCTTACCAAGGCCGAAGCCATGAATCGATTTTTGCGATCTCTAGAAATCACATTTAGGCGTGATGAGCAGACGTTGCGACCACGCGTAAACAAGCTTGGAAGCAGATTGGACAAGCAACAAAAAGATTCTGGGCATTTTTACTACAAACAATAACGGTTTATGTCAGCTCAAAAATAAAATCAGATAGAATTGACACGCATGCTAAAAAAGGCACTGGAGGGAGTACTCACAACGCAGGAGGTAGCTGAGCTTTATTCCGCGTTTGACCAAATAGGCGAGATCATCGTAATCAGAATTCCAGAATCTCTTCTTTCAAAAAAGAAGATGATCGGAGAAACGCTTTTGCAAAAAGTTGGTCACGCCCGTTCTGTTTTTTACCAGGCCTCCGATGTAGAAGGTGATTTTCGGACAAGAAACCTCGAGATCATCGCAGGTGAAGACAACACTGAAACAGAATACAAAGAATTTGGTTGCCGCTTCATCGTGGATGTTGAAAAGGCCTTTTTCTCACCACGGTTGTCCACTGAGCGGAGCAGGATTGCAGAATTAGTTCAAGATGGCGAGATTGTCATCAATATGTTTGGCGGAATCGGCATGTTTTCAATAATTGCTGCAAAAATGAAAAAATGTACAGTATACAACATAGACCTAAATCCATATGCAGCCAAATTGTGCGAGCAGAACATCAAACTGAACAAAAAGCTTGCGGGTACCGTGATATCCATCCATGGGGATGCAGCACAGGTAATAAAAGAACAACTCCAAGACAGAGGGGACCGCACACTGATGCTTTTGCCGGAGAGATCAGATGAGTTTCTTGATTCGGCAATATCTGCAACCAAAAGTGGTGGAATAATCCATTATTACTCCCATCAGCATGCAGACAAGGGCCAAGATCCAGTAGAGATCTCAAAGCAGCATTATCTTGGAGTAACTACAGTTCGATCCGAAATTTTGGGGGGAAGGATGGTTCGTGCAGTAGGTCCGAGATACTACCAGACAGTAGTAGATGTCAGAATCACAAAATAACTACTTGTCATCTGGTAAAATTGATGATGGTGATGACTTGGTTGTTGCCATCATGTACCCTATCCATGATATTACGCCCAACAGGCCACCTGCTATCATAAGCACTGAAAGCTGCAAAACTATAGGGCTCCACTCAGAAAGCATCAGCAGATATGCATATATGAAAAAACCCACAATACATGAACAAAATATCAGAATTCCAGTCATCTTTCGTCTAGTCATAAAGCTAAACCGTTGCAGAGTGTAATATCAATCTTGTATTCAAAAATATGGTGGTAGGAGTATGTTAACAATTGGGGTCTATCGATTTATGGTAGTAGAACGGATATGCCGCTGATTCTAAAGCACTTAGGCTTGCCCGCTCGCATTTGTAAACATGAGACATGATCTCATTCAAATTAATGTGTCTTTGTCTGTACTTCAAAATTTTATTAGGAACGAGCGCATAACATAAGAGATTACAAAATGGGCATCATACGTGTCGGAGGAAGAGGAACTACAAGGCGCATCTCTGAAAAAGAAAAGGACAACTGGGCCGGTTCTGCGTTTAGAGAGCATCAAGAAGCACAAAAACAGGCTGCAAAAGACAAGTACATCACGATGGGACGTGGAACTAAAAAGATCAGGTTTGGAGACATTGCAAGCACCCCATCTGCATCCACCAAAGGGATGTGGATAAGTTCAGGCAGAGGTACAAAACGAAGAAAGATCTGAGTGTTGTTGGAACTCCATGTTTAGTTCAACAGAGCAAGAAAATTCTGTAGCTATTACTAGACAAAGCTCATGGGTTGCCGCTTTTTTAAAATAGTGAACTGCTTCCGGACGAGATCGGTGATCTTTTCGCTCCATTCAGATAAATAATTGTGATGCTTATCTGAATGTGCGCACCTTTTTGATCACTTTGTTGTGATCATACGCAGACGTGGTGGTAACGTATAGCAGATGATTTTTACCTGCCGGCATTACAATTCTTTTGACTCGCCCATATTCAGCCATCACGTATTTGCAAGGTCCAAGCTTTCTTTGAAGTGCTCTGCGTACCTTCCAAGCTCTCGCTGCAGATTGCAACGATGCCTTACTTTCCTTTCTTGAGAGAAGGTTTTTGACTCTTTTTGAGTGTGCAGAGTAAATCGGTTTTCCTTCATTGTTGCAAATAGTCACCACTCTTACAGATGGACTAAGTTCCAAAAGTCTTTGAGCTGCTCTTTGAACTTCCATTACATATCAACTCAGTCAAAATTGATAAAGATTTCCTTAATAGGTGAATTCAATAGCCATCAAAAACGCATCTTCACCGTCTCTATAGTAAGCCTTGAGTCGCTGTTTTATTGAGAATCCCAGTTTTTCATACAACCTAACTGCGTCATTGTTGCTGCATCTGACTTCCAGATACAACTCGTCGCATCTTTTTTCTTTGACTCCTTTTATTGCCTCTTCAACTATTGCGGCTCCAAGTCCCTTCTTTCTGTGCTCTTCCAGTACTGCTACAGAGACAACGTGGCCTTTTTTGACGAATCCTAATTTTTTAAAATTTGAAAAGCCATACTCGGTTTTGCACATGATGTATCCCACGAGTTTTCCCTGGTGTTCTGCAACTAAGAAGGCTTCAGGGAGTTCCGCAAGTAGGCTTTCGTAAAAATAATCAGAATAGTGTTCTGGCAGTGTCTTGAGGTTTATCTCCATAACCGGTATTAGATCACCTGGTTCGCATCTTCGGATTATATAGTCTCCAAGCTGCCTGTTGATTATCTGCATCGATTATCATTTTTGCAGAATTGGTATTTAATGTTAAAGTTGAAGGTGCTACTAACTTGTATCCTTCGTCAATCTAGCGGAACCAAGTTGAAAATCACACAAATCAATTAATGTATATGTGTACTCACAGATTTTGATGAGCGAGCCGACACAGGAAGATATCATATCTATTGTGTCTTCGGTGTTTTCGATCCGAGACATAGTAATTACGCTTGAAAAGATGGAGTTTGAGATCTCTGATGTAGATTTTAAGGAAAAGTTCATCATTCTTGCGCAGAGGCTTGAAGCCTTAAACTTGGTCTGTTTTTTAAAAAAATCAGAAGGAAGGCTCCTGATTCAAGTAAACAGACTGCCTGCAGAGAACGCAAAAAAGAGATTGCTTTCACGTGCATGGATTCAACGGATTCTTTTTGGTGTAGTGGTGGCGTTTGTTCTAGTGGATGGATATTATAGGACACTTGGTGCAAACAGCGTGACATATGTTGGGGATCCACTTGATTTTGCTGCACTTTACACGTTATCCTTGGTTGGAATCCTTGGTGTGCATGAGGCTGGTCACTTGGTTGCTGCAAAAATTCACAAAATACGTACAAGTTGGCCGTACTTTATCCCAGGAATCCCCGTCATAGGACTTCCTACATTTGGTGCCATGATACAATCAAGAGGGCTCACCATCAATCGCGATATTTTGTTTGATGTGGCCATAGCTGGTCCTTTTGCAGGCTTGGCCGTCGCAGTGGCGGTGTCGTTTTATGGTGCATATACATCTCCCGTCTTGGATCCGACAGCATCAGAGCAGTTAGGAGGCTCATTGGTTAAGCTAAACGACAGTATTCTTATGACATTAGCATTGGGATATTTTGGTAAGGCAGGGCCAGACGTAGAAGTACTCATGTCCCCTGTGTTGTTTGCTGCCTGGCTTGGATTTTTAATCACGTTTTTGAATCTTGTTCCGGCGTGGCAGCTTGATGGAGGACACATGGCTCGCTCCCTCTTTGGTGAAAGAACACATAGGATTGCCACTTACGCAAGCGTTGGTATTTTGTTTTTACTGCGATATGAGATGATGGCCATCTTTATTCTACTTTTTAGTATGAGAAACATGAGTGTGCGCCCACTTGATGACGTTTCACCGTTGTCGAAAAACCGCAAATTGATTTACATTGTTGTGATTGCGGTAGCAGTGCTTTGTGCGCCACTACCGTTTTCAGTTTGGCCTTAGCAGAATTCTTGCTCCATCTGGGACAATCGAGATCTTTTGTCTTGCGCCTTGATGCTTTAGTACATATTCCAGAGTTTCTTTGACGCCATCAAACAGCTTCATGTTGAGTTTTTTGATGTAGAATTCTGGCAATATGGAAACTAGGCCGATCTGTAATTTTTTTTGCACTTCCGTAAGATACAAGAGATCCTCCATACCATCTACATACTTTGCTGGCTTTTGCAGCCGTTCAGTACTCATTCTGCCCTCTATGTACTGCCTGATTGCCTCAGAGCCTATTCCTGCTTTACATTCGCCAAGCAATAATGCTAGGCCGTCGTCTTTTATCACTGAATAACAGTTCCACAAAGAGCCTAGCGATTTTGAGAGTGTATCGTTGCTTGCGTCTTTTCCCGTGCTGATCAAAAGTGTGCGGTGTTTTTCCGTTGTTTTTGTAAATGACGCAAGTGTCTGTGATATAGATAGTGTGTTTGAAGGATGACCTACCATCAAATCCACTATTCCCTTTTGGTTTGCTACAATTTCTATGGCAGATATCTCAAACGAGTTGACAAAGCTCTTTGCCACCTCCATGCTTGGTGTCTGTGTGCCTGGGTTTGGCAGATTCGATGTTCTTTTTTCGTACGCAGACAGCATTTGCTCTTTACCGAACCTTCTGAGAATTTTTGTTGCAATTGTGTCAAAACCAAATAGCCCGTCAAATTCCATCTCCCCTACAAAGACCAAGTTCGGATCGACATTTTCAATTCCTTCAAATGCAAATACTTGGCTTTCTGGCGGAAGTTTTGCTTTTATCACATTCATTGTGGTTTTGTTTGCAAAGATCTTTGGTCTGGGCAGGGTCTTCTCAGCACATTTGGAAAAAATTGCCTCAAGTATTTTGTTGACTGATGTAGTGTAATTGAGTATGACCAGAGTGAGTGGTCTTGTAAGATCCAAGCTGGCAAGTCGCTCAGATATTGCTGGGTCATCAAGTGTTTGCGCATCAAACTCGATTTTTTGATCTAGATTTTCTGCCTTTATATCGAGTACTACGTCTGTGATACCATAATTTAGCCAGATCTCAGGCACGTCTACCTCACAACATAAGACAAAATAAATCCAGTTTAGTAAATTTTGATGTGGAGTTTGTAAAAGAGTTTGCAACGTTTTTGCACAAAAATGGGATCATCAAGTTCGGCGATTTTACCCTTGCAAGTGGAAAAAAAAGCCCTTATTACGTGGATCTGAGAGTGGTTCCAAGCTATCCACACCAATACAGACGTATGATCAGATACCTGCAAAACCTTATCTCCGAGCAGATCGGATTTGACAACTTTGATGCCGTTGCTTCAGTTCCCACAGGAGGCTTAGTAATAGCTTCATCGTTGGCATACGAGCTGGTAAAACCACTGGTGTATGTTCGAAGCCAAGCAAAAGAACATGGCACTGGCAAGCTCGTCGAAGGTATAATCAAAAACGAAATGAAAATACTCGTTGTAGATGATGTGGCCACAACTGGCGGCTCCGTCATAAATGGTATAAAGGAGCTCAGAAAACAAGGAGCTGTAGTGTCAGATGTGTATGTAATAGTAAACAGACTTGAGGGTGCAAACGAGGCACTGCGCAAAGAAGGTGTTACGTTGCACCAGTTATTAGACATCTACGAGATAGCCGAGATTCTGTACGATGAAAAGCTTATTGATGAGGACACTTTTGCGAAAGTAAGAAATCAGACTAGGTGCTAGCTGTCATAAATCATGAGTCCTTTTTCTTCTAAAGTGTTATGCAGATTGTGAACTGAGCGATACACGTCACTTTCCTTTCTTGCTCCAGTGCACACAAGTTTGCCTGACGCAAACAACAGTATCACAGTTTTTGGGTCAAGCATTCTGTGAATCAATCCAGGGAACTGTTCTGGCTCATACATGCTTCGAGGCATGATGCGTGCTGCGTGTTCAAGATGTATTTTGCCTCCCAAGTTTGCGGACGCTACAATGTTTTGCACAGTCACTACTGGTTCATTCTTTATTTTGATTCCGCCTTTTCTTAGTTGCTGCACAACGGAGCGCACGGCTTTTATTGCCATGTCTTCTGATTTGCCGCCAGTACACACCATCTTGCCTGAGGAGAAGATAAGAGTTGCCGTCTTTGGGTTTTTTATTCTAAACACTAGTCCGGGGAATTGATCAGGGTTCCATTCCGTGTCAGGAAATTTTTTCGTTATTTCGTTTAGATCCAGTTTTTGTTCCACAGTTGCAGACGCAACCACATTTTCGATACTGACTATGGGTTTTGTCTGCGGCATCTTTTGGTGATTAGTTATTGCTTGTATTTATACTCAAAAGGTGAATTTTTTGGCAGCTCAGACAAATGCCTTCACATCATTTTTCAGACATAACTCTGATTCTTCATTGCAGCCAAAACTCCTTGGCACATTACTTCTTAAATTGATTGTCATGCATACTTTGTCTTTTCGAGATGCACAAACTGGATTATTTTAGATCGATATGATACAACGAAGCAATGGCAGAACACGGGCAGATAATTTGCACCAGTGTGGACAACTGTAGTGTGGCGCCTACAACACTCATCAGACACATCATGGTGCCTTTTGATAATTCGGCTCACGCATTGCGTGCATTTGCACATGCACTGGATCTGGCTCGAAGATATGGCGCAGACATAACTGTAGTGACTGTGACTGATGAGGATCAAAATGCAGAATGGATAAATGACACACCAAGTCGTCAGAGAGCAGTTAACACGAGTAGAAATGCAGAATTTAGGAGAATATTTCACTCACTTGAGGCACAGGCAAGAAAGTTTGGCATACATTTTGATTCGATGATTTTGGAGTCAACCAATACGGCTTTATCCATCATATCTTTTGCCACACAAAAGAAAATTGACTACATTGTGATGGGAACGCATGGTCACGGAAAATCAAAAGAGATGATGCTTGGCCGTGTCTCAACAAGTATTGCATTAAATGCTCATTGTCCTGTTGTCTTGATTAAATGAAAAAGCTAATTGTATTATCCTGAAATTAGTTTGCCCACTTGTATTTTCGCTTTATTTTGATAAAATATCGAAAACCCTTAGATCATTGGAGTGTTTCTTTGAGGAATGTAATCGTTTTTTGCCACGCGTCTTTTGTTTCTTGTGGGGCGTATCTGTCTCCTGATGGGTTTGCAAATGCATGATTTACGTTTGGATATATGTATACTTCATTTGGTATGCCAAGATCATCGAGTGATTTTTTAAATTCCTTCACGGATTCCACTGGAATTCCTTGGTCGAGGCCTGCAAATATGCCAAGAACCGGCCACTTGATTGATGCCAGCTTTTCTTTGTCGGAGGTAATGCTGCCATAATAAATCACGGTCGCATCCATGTCTGGATTGTTTAGTGCAAGATTGAGCGACTGTCCTCCCCCAAAACACCAGCCAATAGAGCCAACTTTTTGTACACCATAATTGGCTTCAAGGTAGTCCACTGCTGAGTTCATGTTGGCAATTCCTACTTGTGGATCATATGCAGATACCAATTGCCTTGCTTGATCAGCATTTGTTGCAGCTTCTTGGCCAAACAGGTTCACTGCTAGAACTACATAGCCATGCGATGCGAGCTCTTTTGCCATGTCCTTTATGTTGTCATTGAGTCCCCACCACTCATGAATCATCACGATTCCAGGAAAGTCACCTTCGGCATCAGGTACTGCAAGGTATCCAGTATAATTCTCAAAATAAACTACGGTCTTGGTATTTACTGCAAAATCACCTTCCATTGTAAACATGTCAGAGTTGTTGTTTGAACTATCATAATCTGGCAGTACGTGTATGCCCCAACCACGCTCAATTAGAATTTGCACGCTACCAGGCTTGACGCAGGCAGGCATGCCGTTACTTTTCTTCATTATAAGTTCGAGTCCTTGAGGGCACTTGACCATGTTTGCGGCCACATCGGACCTGAATTGTGCCAGCGGTGATGCAAGATCGACAAACTCTGTATAATGCGTATGGATTTCATACGGTTCTGCCAAGACAGGAAGCAATGAGAGCATCAAAGTAATTGAAAAGATCGAGGTAACAAAGTAGGTCTTGCTCATTAGTATTTGTGTGAACCTGATTATCAAAGTTAAAGTTTGTGTTGCAAGATTTTGTGTAATCCAAGGTGCTATCATCCGCGTTTACCATCGGGTGCTACCAAAAAATGAGCTTACAAGTTAATGTCAAGGTCAACATCACTTGCAACAAACCTATTAAATAATTACACCCAATACATACAACACAATTTGCCACTCAAATCCATCAAACAACCATTCACACCAAACACCGATCAAATCAAAATGATGTAGACCTTCAAAGACATGGTAAACCACTGCATCAGAATCGGCCTTGAGAATAATTGCTCCAGTATGAAAAAATTATCACTGCTCTCATATCACACCCTAAAAGACTATCAAATTCAATCATACTACAAACTCACTGCCATATCCCAGGC
>JBDUUJ010000103.1:0-23553 GCA_039938575.1 Nitrososphaera sp.
CTGATTTTATATTTACACTCTTGATGCCAGTAATACGTCAAAAACTTGTTAGCTATTTGTTGATAGTCTACAATTTCAGTTTCGTTGTATTTTATTTTGTTTTGGACATATTCGTCATCTAGGCTATTACAATAATCAAGCAGGAATCTTGCCAATGCAAATTTGTATGTGTTGTCTTTTCTGCCTTTTGTTATAATTTGATTAAACCTAGTTGCAAGTTCCATATTTGTTAGATTAATTGCATACACCTCCTAAAAACGACAAGTAACTTTACACGTTAAAAACAACTAATCAAAGATATTAAATTATTATTTTTTGAAAAAACCGAATCCAAACTTAAAGGAAGGTTTGCCTTGTTGCTTTTTGCCAAGATTGTCTAGATAATCATATGTAATCTGTCTGCCGTGGCCTACCATGTTTGATGTCTTTAGATCACGCAGCTTGAACCATTTTCCATTTTCAAGTTTTATCAGCGCATCGTCTGCAAGCGCAAAGCCGGATCCTTCGTCGTGGAAGACAAGTGAGCCACCCTCCCTGAGCTCAATTTCACAGTTATAGTTAACTGTGGTTCCAAATACAGCGACGTGTCTTGCACGTACCTTTACGTTGTTGATCAGGTTGTTCACAACGACAGTATCACCATCAAGCAGGACTGTTTCACGTGCTGTTCCCACGATCACTTTGCCTTTTGGTGCATGCAGTTCTGTGTAATGCTCTTTTGTGATATAGATTCCGACTCGTCCCTGTGGGTCTTGCATTATTTCTTTTATTCCAATTACATTTCCAGCAATGATGTCGCCGTTTTGTGCAGTTATCTTTGCTCCATGCTCTATTGTAAAGTTGTTTTGCAGTGGATCCAACATCGTAAAGTTGCCGTTCAGTACCACGATGTTTGTCTTTGTTGATTCATCTTGCGCAAAGTATGGATTTGTTATGCTGCCGGCCATGACTATCGTGCCATCATATGTCAGGCTGCCTGCCCAATACTTGCCTTTGATGAATAGCTCGCCTGTCTGTTTTCTCTCAAACTCTACTTCGCCTAGCTCCTTTGAGCCAAAGAGTCTTGATCCTGCAGCGTTGTTTCGCTGCAAGAGATTTGCCCATTCCTGTGCGACTTTCATCTCTCTTGCGACGTCACCTGAGAGCACCAAGTTGCGCTTTCTTTTTTCTTCTTCAGAGTCACCAGTGTAGACGCGGGCCTTTTTGAGGCGCTCATCTTCATTGTCTGGATACACCTTGCCTATCTTGAGGTCTTCGTAGGCCTGGATGATTTTCTTTATCTTTTCCTCGTCGCCACCCCTGTCTGAATGGTGGTCAAGTACCAATCTGCGGAATGCATCGCGAATCTCTTTTTGCGTGGCCCCATATTTTACGCCCAGTATGTCGTAGTTACTCTCCATCCAATAATTCCTACTTGTGTTGGATTATCTAGTTTTTGCGGTTTGCTGATTTTTCTGTATTCTATAAGCGCAAAGTTGATCGAGTCGGAGCCCATACTGGTCCAAAAGATCCGAAAACCATCCCCCAAGTTCCTTAATGGAAATCATGTTTTTATTTGCATAAAACGGTACCAGTCAAACCATCAGCGGAGGCATTCTGTATTCGCTGCATTGTTGCCCAAGTCAGAGTGCTAAATCAGCAAAATGAAAGTCAGTAGTTGAACTGTCGTGTACATATAATGCGTATGCGTACGTGTTTCACTTGCGTCAGCCTTTAATTTTGCAAAAACAAAACAAGCACAATAACGCACCATTCTATGATCTATATTAGACCCTTACAAAGCCAGAATTTAGTTGCGTTATAAGGAAAAATTCAAGTCGGCGTCGTCGAAAATACTGCAAGCTCATCCTTTGATGGAACTATCTGGGCGTACAGTCGGTAATCCTTTGTGAGAATCAGACATTGTCCTCTTGAGAGTGATTTGATTAGGTCACATTCTTCGTCTGAGAGAGACATGGCTGACTTTATCTTGTCTGCTGCCTGTTCTGTGTTTTGCAGAAATATCTTGGTTGCAGCATTGTCTGCTATGGCACGGCCATACTCGTTTTCAATTACGTCCTCTGGTCGCTGTGTCACAAACATAAAGACCACATTAAATTTTCGTCCAACGCGCGCAATAGTGTTCAGAAACCTTCCTGACGCGTTTTTCATAAAGAGCATCCACCCCTCGTCTATGAGAATTATCTTTGGTATTTGCGGCTCGATTGTGTTTATTTTTTTCCAGACCTTGCCAAGTGCAAGGAGCAACAATAAAAAGATTCTATCTTGGCCGTCGGTGCCGCGAAGAGAGATCACAAGCTTATCTGAGATTTTCGGGTCGCCTTCCAATACAGCCGACATCTGGCCCTGCACTAGGTCACTTAGGTACTCTTTTGCCTTCTGGTTGACTCGAACATAGAATTCTTTTACAGATTTGCAGTCGGCCGCCTTTGCTCTAAACTCGGTGCGGATTATCTCATTTGCATTTTTTATGTCTGCTAAAATGTCTGCGGCATCAGTTGCATCAAAGAGCCTAAAAGGATCAAGGCCAAGGTTCTGCTCTTGTGTCACTTTGAGTACATTGAGGTTCAAAAGTTGGCCGACCTTTTCATATTCACCATTTGGATCAATTATGAAGATCTTTGCATCTGGGAATCTTTCTGCAAGCCTTTTGAGGAGTGTCTTTGCTGTAACTGACTTACCTGCTCCAGATGAGGCCAAAAGTAAGATATTGTAGTTTTCTCTTTGAGTATAGTCAAATATTATTGGAGCGCCGGTTCCCAGATTCACTCCAAGGATGACGCCATTTGGTACCTCTATCATGTCCGAGCTTACAAATGGATAAAACGCTGCGCATGAGACAAGATCGAAATAAAGTGTCTTCCCGATACCATCAAGCAGCATTTGTTTTTGCATCGCAGCAGCAGGATCAAAGGAAACCATCATAGTGCGCATTGCTGCCTTGAAGCTCTTGTCTTGGATTTTGAGCATCTCATGTGATTTTGATTTTACCATGGCCGTAACTGAAACCAAGAACAGTTTGGTCTGCTGTTTTGCGAGGCCGTCTAGAACTGCAAGTCCTTTTTCGGTTCGATATCGCAGCTCATGTGACGTGTTGGCCCCAGCTGAGACCAGGCTCAAGTAACGCTGCATTTGCGCAACTGCTTTGTGAGCCTCAATGGGTTTTATCCATACAGACACCATCTCAGAGTAGGACAAAAGTGAGTTTAACCATGCGGCTGGAAGCGTGGAGGGCACCTTGTATAACGAGTAGCATCTTGCAAGTGAGTCATCTACGCCAAGATAGTTGAGCTGCTCTAATTGTATCTTCCATGTAGGCACCCTTGCGACAAGCGAGTATTCTAGGCCTACTTGTTCTAAGACCTGCTCCAAAGGCTCTGCCGATACCAGAAATGTCCTAGGAACAGGCAGTAGCTTTTTTCCTTCTCCAATCTCAAGCTGAATGTATTCTTTTTGTGTGATGATTCTGATTGATTTTTGGATCGAGGCAAGCAGCCTGTAGAACTTTGTTAACGCGCCAAGTTTTTTGTCATCGGGCAGAGTAGCAAAGTTTGTTGGCTTGATCTCATATGTGTGTTTAAATTGAGACACACCTTACAATGATCATGCGTCATTTAAGCAGGATCTCTTTTGTGGTAGGTGTGGTTGACCGACAGTGTGATCTTGAGCAAAGATTCGTTAATCAACAACTTTATAAAGTAAAGTACGGTACCATACGGTATGATAGATGATTTAAGGCTAGACAGCCTAGATGGTGTAGGTCCTGTAACAACCAAGAAGCTAATGGATGCAGGCATACACAGCATAATGGACCTAGTTGTCAGAGGTCCAGTTGACGTATCTGAAGTTACTGGCATGGATAGAGAGACGGCGGAAAAAATCGTGACCAAAGCGCGACAAACTTTGATTGAGCAAGGCCTCATCACAAAGGACTTTGTTACAGCCACCGAGATCTACAAGCGGAGACAAGACATCGGTAAGATCACCACTGCAACCCAGTGTCTGGACCAATTACTTGATGGTGGAGTTGAGACACAGGCACTCACAGAAGTGTATGGCGAGTTTGGATCCGGCAAGACCCAATTTTGTCACACTATTTGTGTTACTGTTCAAAAGCCAAAAGAGGAAGGTGGCCTAGCTGGCGGTGTGCTATACATCGACACAGAAAACACATTCAGACCTGAGAGAATTGTCTCTATTGCAAAAGCAAAGGGGATGGATCCCGAAAAGGTCCTCGACAACATCATAGTGGCGAGGGCATACAACAGTGCGCACCAAACACTAATTTTAGAAGAAGCCGGACCCATTATTGAGCAGCACAACATCAAACTCATAATTGCAGACTCGGCAGTCGGCCTCTTCAGATCAGAATACCTAGGACGGGGAACACTATCAGACAGACAGCAAAGACTCAACAGATTCATGCATCTTCTGGTTAGAACCGCAGAAACTTACAATTGTGCGGCGGTTGCGACAAACCAGGTCATGGCATCACCGGACGTGTTCTTTGGTGACCCAACAAAGCCCATTGGTGGAAACGTCGTTGCACACACCAGCACCTACAGGATTTACTTCAAAAAGTCAGGCAAAAAGAGGATCGCCAGAATGGTCGACAGTCCTCATCACCCAGAAGAAGAGGTAATCTTTACTGTCACCGAGGCAGGAATCTCCGATCCTGAGGACGAGACAAAAAAGAAGAAAAAAACCGAAGAAGAATAGCTGGTAGTTTAAAATAAGGGCTCAAAACCCTTCTTTTTATGACTACTAAGAAGCCATCTGGACGCTCTCATGGTTTTAGACACAAGTCTAGAGCAGCCCTAACAAAGGACGCACCACGCGGAGTTGCTTTTCTGATGAGAGAGTATAATGTAGGAGACCAGGCTCTAGTAATCATAGATCCAAGGCAGCATAAATCCATTCCTCACAGAAGGTACCACGGAAAGGTGGGAACCATCACAGCAGTCGGTAGACGCGCAGTCACCATGGACGTAAAACTAGGCAACAAGACGAAAACCTTAATCACTAGATTGGACCATATCAAACCGTTTGGGGTAAAGTAAATGGAACAAGTAAAGAAAAGCCAGCCCATATCACTGGCTGAGGTAAAAGAGATTCTGGAAAAAGAAGATCCAGAAAAAATGGATCAAATCCAGAGATGGACTTATGATTATGTTACCAAGTTTGCAAAGATCGATGCAAAAGCTGCAAAAAAGATGAAACAGGAGCTCAAAAAAGAATGTGGGCTGACTGAGGAAGAGGCAGTCGAGATCATAAACATAATGCCAAGCTCGCTTGCAGAGTTAAGGGCATTCACGTTCGGATGGAAAAAGCTAATCCTTGCTGAAACACTAGAAAAAATTCTACAGATTCTCAAGGGGAACTCTTAAAACAAAAAGTGATTTTTCTTGGAAAGGAGTCCTAGTCCGCCACGTAAGTATGAAGAGTATGCATATGTCCTAGACTATGTCACGCGCGGAAAATCGACCACAGTGCGCGGCCGTGAAGGAATCATAATTACTGCCATTGGCGAGGACAGACTCACGTTGCTTGAGGTTCTTGGCATGCCAAACACCACGTTTGAGATCGGCGAGCGCATCTATATCGGAAAGGAAGGCCGCACAAAGATAATGTCGGTTCTTGGCAAGCTGGATTATAACAACATTTCAGCTGCAGCTCAGAGTGAGCTTAGAAACATTGTTAATCTAATAGTAAAGAACAACGAAAAAAGATTTGTCGACTATATCAACAACGCGCAGCCACTTACTCCGAGAATTCACGCGCTTGAGCTGATTCCAGGCATTGGTAAGACATACATGAAGACGATTCTTGAGGAGCGTGAAAGACAAAAGTTTGTCGATTTCAATGACCTGCAGACCAGAGTTGGCCTCAAAGAGCCACAAAAACAGATTGCTGAGCGCATCATGGATGAAATCACAGGCAAGGTAAAGGTAACGCTCTTTGTCAAACGATGAAAAAACAAAAACTAGGACAACATTTTCTCTCATCACAAAATATAGCAAAGAAAATAGTTGAGACTGCTGCAATCACAAAAAAAGACACCGTTCTTGAGGTCGGTACTGGGCACGGTATCCTTGTTCCTTATTTGTGCCAAGTCGCAGGACGCGTAGTCTCTGTGGAAAAAGACGAGAGCCTGTACTCTGATGCTGTACTCAGGTTCTCCAACATACCAAACCTTGAGCTTGTGTGCGGCGACGGCTTCGAGTCAGATGTAGATTTTGATGTCTTTGTGTCAAACCTGCCGTACTCAGAAAGCAGAAAAGCAATAGAATGGCTTGCGCAAAAAAAACTTAGATGTGCGGTAGTGATGGTCCAACGAGAGTTTGCAGAAAAGCTGCTTTGTTTTGGCAAAATACGTGCAGTTGCAGTCATTGCAAACCACGCCTTTGAAATACAAAAGGTGCTCTCGGTAAACAAAAACAACTTTGAGCCCCCGCCAAAGGTAGACTCGGTAGTTCTCGCATTAAGACACAAAAAAAGAATCTCACCCAAAGTCATAGAGGCAGTCAACAAGCTGTTTTCATACAAGAGAAAGACTGTGGGAAATATACTCAAAAAATTCGGCAAAAAAATACAATCAAATAAAAGACTAGAAGAGCTAACTATAGACGAGATAATCGAGCTTGCAAAACAGATTCTCTGAGACATATGTGCCTGCAGAGGATACATTCTTTTTAGCAGAATACATCAAAAGCGAGAAAGGTCATACTGCTTTGGAGATTGGTACAGGGGCAGGCTACCTGGCAAAGATTTTAAAGGAAAACTTTGATTGTGTTGTCGCAACCGACATAGACCCCGAAGCTCTCAAAGATCAGGCTGATGTGTCTTGGGATGTTGTTTGTTGCGACGGAGCATCGGCTCTTGGTGCAAAGTTTGATTTGGTAGTATGCAATTTACCGTATCTGCCTTCGGACAGAATAGTCGACAGGACAGTCGATGGCGGTCCTGAGGGCTTACTCATCCCATCCAAAATAATCGAATCTGCCATCCACTGCATAAAGCCATGTGGAAAATTTGTGTATCTTACATCATCGCTTGCAAACTATAAAAAATTAATCTCATACACAGAATCATTTGGTTTTTCAGTCAAAGTTGTAGCAAAGAAAAGGTTGTTTTTTGAAGAGATGATGCTGATTGAAGCAAAAAAGCTCAACTAGCACATTATCCATAATGCCACAATCAGATAGAAGGTCTCACTTGGTTCAAATTATTTGCGTAGTTTTGTTTTTGCTATTTTGGAGATCGCATCTGTCATCTGAGTTGTAGTTGCCGTACCACCTATGTCAAATGTTACGTATTTTCCTTCGTTGATGACTTGTTCTGTTGCAGAAAATATGGCGTCTTTGATGTGTGGCTCGCCTAGGTACTCGACCATCCATGCTCCAGACAGTACTGCTGCTGTGGGATTCACCTTGTTTTGGCCCTTAAAGGATGGTGCGCTGCCGTGTGCGGCCTCAAACATTGCGTATCTGTCACCCATGTTTGAAGAATATACCAGCCCTATTGAGCCAATTATTCCTGATGCAAGCTCGGATACTATGTCCATGAAAAGGTTGGTGCTTGCAAGAACTGCACCGTTGAACTGGGATGGGTTTACGACCAGCTGCTGCATCATGTTGTCTATGTATAGCTCCTGCACCTCAAGGCCTGGTACTGCCTTTGCTGCAGCCTGCACCTCATCTAGGAAAATGCCGTCGGTGACTTTGAGTATGTTGCGTTTTGTTATTGCGACAATCTTGCTCATGTTGTATTTTTTTGCCCACGATACTGCCGAGTTTGCAAACCTTCTGCAGCCTTGTCTTGTTATTTTTCTGATGGCAATTGCCGCATCATCTGTTAGTTGGACCTCGATGCCAGTATAAAGTCCCTCAGTTGCCTCCCTAAAGCACACAAAGTCAAGATCGTAATTTGGTGTGACCCTCTTGTAGGTCTTGATTGGTCGTATGTTTGAATACAGCTCAAATTTTTGGCGTAGTGTTACTGCAACACTCCTTGGAGCACCGGGTTTTGGCACCGTCGTGGTGGGACCCTTAAAGCAAGCATCCGTGGTTTCAAGCAGCTGCATGGTTTTTTCTGGGATGTACGAGGAGTCTTTTTCGCCGTTTTTTTGCCACTGCTCGGAGCCTGCCTCTGCAAGGATTAGTTCTACTTGTGTGTTGCATTCTTTGAGAACTTTGAGCATCGCGTCGACGACTTCGGGGCCAATTCCATCCCCTTTGATGACGGTTGCTTTCTTAGCCAACTCAGTGATTAGAATTGGAAATGCCTATTTAATTCAAGTTACTAGGCCAAAATGAAATGACGCATCATGTTAAAGACTAAATAAAAATAGACTTTCCAAGAATCGATTTCAAATTGAAAACAAGACTAAATACGGCGAATTTTACAGACAAACCATATGATAATTGTTCAGCTGTCCGACATTCATGTGGGAGCTCAGTTCAGAGATGAAGTATTTGAGCAGGTGATAAAGGAGGTAAACGGACTCAAGCCGGACGCAGTCATAGTTACAGGAGACCTCACAAATGAGGGTCTTACAAAAGAATACGAAAAATGCAAGAAATTGCTTTCCCGGCTTGAAACAAATAAAATAATTGCAATATCAGGCAACCATGACTACCGCAACACAGGATATTTGCATTTTAAGAAATATTTTCCCTTCGATACTGTAAATGAGCTTGGAAGCGATGTTGTTGTCGTTACTTTGGGAACTGCAAGGCCTGACAGGGACGAAGGAGAGGTCGGATACCGCCAGAACCTCTGGCTTGAGAGAACCGTCAAAAAATTCAAAGACAAGATAACCATACTTGCGATGCACCACCATCTAATCGGCATTCCAGACACTGGTTCTGCCCGAGTTGAAGTAATTGATGCAGGCGACGTCCTCCGAACCATACTTGCGACAAAGGTGAATTTGGTCTTGTGCGGCCATAAACACAGGCCGTGGATTTGGAACTTTAAGGAATTATCCATAGTTAACGCGGGAACTGCGTCCTCTGAAAGGATGAGAGGATTTTTTGAAAACACATACAACATCATTACCATCAAAAACAAGAAAATTCACGTAGATTTGAAAATAGTTGGTGGGAAAAAAATGCCGCTGCAAAGCCTTGTTGACAACTACACCAGATCCACTGAAGAGTGATTTATTTACGGAGCGACCTTAGCAACCCTTGAGCGGGGGTCGCCTAGCCTGGTAGGGCGTGGGATTGCTAATCCCATGTCCGTAAGGACGCGTGGGTTCAAATCCCATCCCCCGCGCTTTTTGATTTGGAAGAGAAATCACCCAATCCTTCCTTTGAGAACCACTTTTTCGCTGGTGCCAGACGGCGTTGATGTATCAATGTATCTAAGCTCGTACCAATCTCCTATGTGCACCGTATGGCCACCAATGGTACGAGGAATCTTGATCACAACTGAAAAGACGCCAGTGTTCTTGCCAGTCTCCAACAAGTAAGATGAGTTAGCATCAAAGGCCGAATTTGCAAGAGTGGTTCTGATTCCACCTTCTGTCCTAAACTCAATGCTTGAGAGTGGGATCTTGTCGACTTCTTTTGAGTCCAAGTTTGCATCAGGCTCGTAAACACTTACCGTAAAGTCACGGCCGATTCTTTGACCGCCAGATTTTTCCATTTGTGCATATGTTCTTGAAAGCGCAAGCGATGAGGATATGGTCCTTGTCATGCCTGTCGCGTCAGATTGATCAAGATATCTTATCACAACTACATCATCTTGTGTTAACGGTTTGCCATTTACTGTTTCTGGGAGTACTAGTTTCACATAGAACCTTCCAGTATCTGGCCCAGTCTCGGTCATGGTTTTTGGACCATCGATTTGAACTCCATTAATGGTAAATTCAACAAGGCCTGCCGTATCTATTACGTCAATTCCGTTGGGACTTGTGTTGAGATCATCATCTGTAATGTAAAAATTCACGGTGGATCCTCCTGCTGCAGGAACGCTCTCGATTTTTGCTTGTGTCTTTGCAGTCTGGCTTTTGATTACAGAGCCTTTAGCTTCGGAGGGTGTTATTTTTTTTGACTCTTTTTGTGCCGTCTTCTCTGAAACCACAACTACTGCACCCCACCTTTTTTCAAGTTTTTCTGCGGTGTCAGGCTTGAGGCAGAGTGGTATTTTATCAGAGATTATTGCCAAGACTCTCCCCTCCTTGCAGACTACATCCTTTGGGGAGACATTGCTTGCAAGCTGCTTTCTTGGCGAATCCGCAAACGAGGCTCCAGTTGCAGCAGCGCCAATCAGAATTGAGATTATCAATATGGAAGATATCTTGTAGAGTTTTTGATCAGGCAATATCATACTTTATTGTTTTTGTCTTAAAAGCGATGCGCAGTATTGATTCTAAACTGAATTAAAACAAATTATTTGAAATTAAATAAATTTTCTTATTAAAATAGGATTTTATGTCAACGGCGCGTTATTATACGGTTTAATTCTTGTTTTTGTGAGCAACTGAATTACGGATCTAATAGATGGCCAAAACACTCTCTTGACGACGGGCGAACTAATTTTAGGATAATATGCGGATCTCTTTTTAAGTCACCAAAAACAAACCATACCATGAATATCAACAATGTAGATTTAGAAAAAGTATCAAGGACAGTAGAAAGTGGAAAAAAAGACAAGCAATCTCTGATAAAGCCAGTCAAACTGCATGGAGAGTGGATCCTGGAACCATCAAATGGATATCAGTTTAAGACCGAGTTATCATACGAGAAAGGCAAGCAGACAATAGAGGTTGACTCGCCGTCGTTTCTTGGTGGAAATGGCAATAGGCTGGGTCCAATGTCGTACTGTATCGCAGGAATTACGTCCTGTTTTATTGGTACCTTTGCGGGCATTGCCGCATCACAGGGAGTGAGGCTTGAGAGGTTAAACGTAAATGCACAGTGCAACGTCAACTTTGCAAAGACATTAGATGTCGCAGACGAACCAATAGTGAGTGGAATAGAGTTCAGCTTAGACGTCAGAGCAGAAAATGCAGACAAGCACAAACTGGAGCAGATATTAGGCATGGCCCTTGAGAGGTGTCCTGCAATGTACAGCATGTCACATAATGTGCCAGTTAATGCAAAGATTATCTAGATAGCTACGACAGCGGCGGAATAAGCCAGTGCATTATTTGAGGGTACGGAATATCTAGTCCATAAATTATCAATGGGATTCCACTTAGTGTAAGCAATGTTCCTGCAACAAACCGCGTAAGTTTTAGTGGGATCCTCTTGATTATTCCAACATACAATAATCCAATCACCATAGCTATTGCGACACCGGCCCCAGCTATTGCATTTGAAATATCAATTAAGCTAAATGTCGCCAAGGCAACAGAGTTTTCTATTGCCTCAAGTATCGCAATGTAAAAGTAACCAACCTTGTACTTGGTTGTGTCGTCTTCTTTTTCCTTTTCAAAAAACTCTTTGAACATAGTATAGCTAAAGTAGAGAAGCCCCACTCCGAGTGCAATCTCAACTGGATTTGTTGGAAAAAATCCAACCACGTTTAAGAACAAAAAATACAATGCCACGCCCACTCCCAGTCCGATCAGTGTTATCTTTAGTGTCTGTCTGTATCCGATTCTGGCAATCGTCCCTATTCCAACTAGGGCCTGCTCTCCCCCCTCAACAAAGACGTACTTAAAGGCAGTAAAAAACACGATAAACTCGAATGGCATAAAAAGTATGGGTGCTGTCTGTTTAGATAGTTTACTTACGCCCTACACTAGTCTGCAACTGGATCATTTTGGAATCGTTATGGTAAAGGTAGTCGGGTTGTTATTTACCTCTATTGTGCCGCCGTATTGACTCACAATATTTTTACAAGTGGCCAATCCGAGGCCTGTTCCCTGTTGTTTTGTGGTGAACAACGGCTCAAATATTTTTGCAAGGTTCTCGTTTGGTATTCCAGGTCCAGAATCTTTTACCTTAATTATTGAGTTATGCTCGTCTTCATACGCTTCAATTACTATCTCACCGTCTGTCCCCATTGCCTGAATTGAGTTGTTAAGTAGATTACTCAGAACTATTTCGAATTGGTTAGCATTGCAATTTAGCGGAAGGTCTGCTTGTGGAAGGATCACTTTAATCTTTGACGGAATGCGCAATGACTTGATTGTGTTGTGTAGTATTTTCGAGAGTGCAACGTGTTCTGATTTTAGAGGTGAGAATCTCACGAAGTTTAGCACATCTTCTATCTGGTAGTTAATTTTTTGCGCTGCTTTTTCTATCATATTTACTTGCCACTGAAGGTCTCTATCTTTGTCAAAGCCCGGTCTTTTTCTCATTATAGCCGATGTGGTCATGATGGTAGTCAGGTTGTTTCTGAGGTCGTGTCCAAGCCTTGAAGCAAGGAGCCCAATTGTGGAGAGTCTTTCTGCCTTGATTACATTGTCTACCATCTGGTTGAATGAATTTGAAAGCTGCCCAATCTCATCATTGGAATTTTGTGGTGCCTTTACTGTAAAATCACCTTCTGATATCCTTGTAGATATTTTTTTGAGCTCAATTATTGGTTGGGAGATAGATCTTGCAGTAAAGATCGAAAAAAGACTCACCGCAACCGCAGTAACTAGAACAATCATTATGGTTCCACTTTGTGATGTATCAGAATTTGTCACGTTGTAGTTGAGAGCCGTTATGAAGATTATTGGGGTTACAGAGCTTGTTAAAAACAAAAAGAGAAGCTTTGTTTGTATTTTTGTAGTCTGATATGTCAATTTTTGTGGTGGTTTTAGTTGGCTGAGGGCATAGCCAATCAACACAAACAAGACCCCAGTATGGATTGCCATTGCCGTGCTGACGTTTTCCACATAATAGTACAGTATAGATTGACCACTCAGATGCCCAATTAATGACACCCCGCCCACAGTAAATATGATGTACCCTATGTAGCGGATTGGCCTTAGCTTGTAAGAGTTATTCAGCGATATCATTCCGACAACTACAATAAGTAAAAAGTTAACCATTGTTGGAATTGAGGGAACTCCAGGAATTGGCGTTTGTACTGCAGTAAAACCCTCTGTCACAAATAGTCGTTCTATTCCGTTTGGAATGCCTAGACTACTCGTAGTGAATAATGAAGCCATAAACAAGAATATGACAAGTCCGGAAATTGGGATGGCGATTTGCTCGTTTCCCACATTGCCTGCAAAACGATTTGATATAAAATACAGCATGACGCCGCTGAATACAAATGAGATTGCGGTGCTGAATTTCATGGTTACTTGTTGTGGCACTACCGATTTGAGCGCAGCCACGTCAAAGACCCACCCTGCTACCACTCCAAGTCCTACTGCTATTATGATTAGCGAGATTGCCTTTGATATTTTTGTGTTAAACAATGCGTGCTTACTTTCACATCCTCATCAAAGCTTTTGTTTGTCATGTTGATCACACAATCTTTTATATTGGTAAGCAGGATTGTGGATATTGGTTCAAGACAACTTGACAAACGACCGGTTATGAAAATGGAGATCATATGTGCTGATTGTGGGTGTCTTCCATCTGAGTGCAAAACTTCCAAGTCACCTAGAGATTGCCCAAATTGTACGCGGAAAGAATGCTGTTGTTTTACTATTTTGAAATAAATTTGCGCATGAGATCGTGCCAGTGAGATCTTGCCTGAAAACAGGTTTTGTGTAATTGATGGGTGCTGACCAATGATGTTTACCATCGTGAACCTACTTGCTTCCATCGACTCGGATTAGTGGCTGGAAAAAATCCACATTTCCCTTTACTGCTTCAAAAGACCACGGGATGGCAAAACCTCCTCCACCTCTTGATGCCATATTCATTGATGCTACTGCATCTCTGTCCATCAATTTCATACAATTACTGCACGCCAGCATTCCCACTATTTTGGATGTAAATACGATTAGGAAGAATACTATCTGCCAGTACGTTGATCTGTGCAGGAGGCGTAAATTTAATAGTAGACACCAAATTCAATCCTACGATGGGACGCAGAAAGACTCAAAAAATAATCAGAACCGCCCCAAAGAATGTTACTACCGGCCTTTGCCCGAAATGTCAGACGGTCGGCAGAATCTTCATCTTAGGCCAAGTCGGAGCCGAGCACGCCAAGTGCGCAGCCTGTAACCAGGAATTCGACTTGTAGCGAAATTAATTTACCCATAAATTTTTAAGCTCTTTTCCTAATCCTAGATTAGCATGAGTTCAACTGAAGGCGAGACGATTTACGAGCGAGTAGCCAAGCTTGAAGACGAGGTAGCCACACTACGAAATGAAGTAGATGTGCTAAAAAGAGCGCTCCGAAACAAACTCGCAAGACATGAGATCTCGCAGATAAAGAAAGGCCACGACATTACCTCAATTATTGATTAATTTTTTCCCTAATGTCGCGTATTAGCTCCAGAACAAAGTCTGCATCCGGGGCCTCCGGCGCAATCTCAAGATATTTGTTTAGGTAACCTAGTGCCTCTTTTTTGTTTAACAATCTGTCCAAGAGTATTCCTTTGTCACGAATCTCGTCCGGTGAGTCAGGCTCAGAGTTGAGAATCATGTTTACACACTGAAGCGCCTTCTGGTAGGCGTACGACTGGGCGTACGAGTTTTTCAGGTTTCTGATTATTCGGATGAGAACCTTGTCCTCTGGTAGTTCGTCTAAAAATTCCGGCGAAAATTCTATTTCTTCTCCAAAGTTTCTGTACAAAATCTCTTCGAGGTCTTCTATGCTCAGCAACCTCCCTCCACCAAATGGGTCTATGATCATCTCCTCGCCATACTTTACCACCACATGGCTTGGAAAGCCGCAGATCCTCAGATCCAGCCCGATTCTTCTTGCTACTTCTACATAGATTATCGACAGCGTAATAGGTATACCACTTTTTTTGTCAAGAACCTCGTTGAGGAAGTTGTTTTTTGGGTCGTAATAGTCATCGGTGTTTCCACGAAACCCAAGTGTGGTAAAGAGGTGCTCATTGAGCATAGAGATAAGATACGTCGGATTTTTTACGTCAGACAGTATAATCTTTAGTGATTTGGCAATCTCGTTTATCTTGTCTATGTAAAGCTGGACATCAAGTTTTGGGTACTCTAATAGTTGTGCTAGCTTGAGGCATTTTTCCACCAAGTTGTACTTGGGGTCGGACGAAAAAGCGGCCCATTCTGCGACTATTGGATCGAACTTGCTCATTTTGTGATTCTCTTTAGGTATAGTTGTGGCTCTTTAAGCTGGCGTGTATTTGGCGGATTGTTTATTAGAAACTCGAACGCATTTTTTCCGAGTATTTTGTATACTGCTGAAGTGAGGTCTTTTCCCATGTGTTTTCGTACTTGGTATGTTGAGATGTCAGTGCCCATGAATGTGCTCAAATACTGGGCAAAATCATCGTCATTTCCAAGTATGTTTTGGACACAGAATTCTGCCATTCCTTCCATCGTTGAAAATGCTGCATGGTGTCTCTGAATTGGCCCAAGCCACCTTTGGTAAATGCCAAGGAGTTGCGGCACGAGGCCGCCAATGGTTGGGTCTACTTCCACCTTGGTAAATGTCATCACGTCTGGACCAAGAACATTTACGATAAAGTTGTCTGGATTTAGAGTGAAGAACAGGTTTGCTCTCTTTGCAAGAGGGAACTCGTCTGGAACTGCAGGTAGTTGTAAATATTCTGCAAGCTTGGTTGCAGTAGCATCATCAAGTGCAAGTATTATCTTTGCTAGCTCCTCGTTGAGCTTGTTTACCTCGATTACTGCTTTTTTGTTTTCCTCGTAGAGATTTTTTTGAATAGAGTGGACCAACTCCTCAAGCAGAGTCATCTTTAGTGCCCCTATGTATCCAGAATTTACAGATGCATACCTTGTTTGATACGGCTTGCCCTGCTTGTACAAAATGATCTGAGGGTAGCTAGATAGAACAAAATTGTTGATGAAAATTGTAGAATCAAGATAGTCTCCATATGTAGTAGAGATCTTGGAGATGTAAGATTTTGCGTATGTAGAGTATACGAGGAACCTAGCTGCGTCTTCTTTTATTAGGTTGACTATGGCCCATTTATCCTGCTTTGCCAGTGCTGCAAACAGTCCATCTATGAATTCTCTTGCGTCGGGTTCCGCAAAGACCTTTCTTCCCTTTACTTTTTTTAATTCCTCAAGTCCTGGGAACTCGATTTTGACATCCTCTGAGACAGTTAGCCCCGTAAAGTCTTGTAATTTTTTTTCAAGGTCACTACGTATTGTGGCCATTACTTTGGATGGAGGATCGAACTTGACATCGAAATCTTTATCCTCGCTGATTCTTGCCGAAAGCGCGGCGATGTCTTTTTCTTCATTTACCTCAACTGAGATCTGATCAAGCAAGGCGTCTGCAAACTCTTCAAGCTCACTCATAGCTTTTCCCTTTTTTGACTGAATTTAACAGTAACTGGGATCTTTTGGCAGAAAAGAGGTATTAATCCGAATTTGCGTAGAACAAGATAATTTGCACAAGTTTAGTCTAAAGCATCTTTTTTGCGTTAATTGTCATGCTACGCTTGAGGCCAAAATAATTGCCGAGTCAGAGAAGATTGATGAGGGTTTTTTAGTTTGTACCAAGTGCGGCCTCAAATATCCGATAATTGACGGTGTGGCAGTACTATGGAGTGATTTTGCCTCATATCTATCAAACAGGCCTCGGCTCGGAGGCCAACTACTTTATTTGGCAAAGAGTGCAGAACTAAAATCTTTTATAAAAAATACACTTTCCAAGATCCACATAGCCCCAAGTGATCTTTCCATCATAGAAAAAAGATGGTGTAACATATACTTGGCAAACCAAAAGACCAGATTTTATTCTACTGTACGAAAACTAATTTGTTCAAACTCTGGTATCGCACTGGAACATGGCTGCTCAATTGGGCATATGACAAGACATCTTGCAGAAAACTACGATTATGTGTTTGGAATAGACAAATCATATTATGCCATATCTGAAGCAAAAAAAGCAGGTGGCGAAAATCTTGATTTTTTTGTGGCAGATTCACTTGAGCATCCATTTGGGAAGACAAAGTTTGACTACATCTTGGCTTTGAATCTGTTTGAGCTTGTAGAGCCAAAGTTACTAATCAAATTGTTCTCAAATCAGCTGAAAAAAAGGGGAAGCCTCCTCCTCTCGGATCCGTACGATTTTGAGCGTGGTGACAAATCAGTCAGAGAACCACTATATTCCGATTCGCTACGACACGAATTAAGAAAGTACGGCTTTTCCATACACACAAAAACGAAAAAGCCTAGCTACTTGCCGTGGCGCCTCAAGCTGCATGAAAGAGCAAGCCTGCACTACAAGGTGGACATAGTCATAGCTAAAAAAAATTGATGGTAAGACGACCCAGAGCTCACCTATAGAGTCAAGTCTGCCTCCACACAATACATCATTTATTGAGTAGCAAGATAGCAAGAAAGGCCATTCTGTTGCACAAAAAATCAAAGGGCAAGATATTTGTGCAAAGTAAGATCCCGCTAGACAAAAGTAACTTAAAGTTGATTTACACCCCAGGCGTTGCTGCAGTCTGCAAGCAAATCTGTCAAAACCCTGCACAAAGATTCGAGCTTACATCCAAGTCAAACAATGTTGCAATAATAACTGACGGCACAAGAATACTTGGGCTTGGCAATATTGGCCCTGACGCCGCACTTCCGGTCATGGAAGGAAAGGCAGTCATTTACCGTCACTACGGCAAGATAAGTGCATATCCGATTTGCCTAAACACTACGGATAAATCAGAAATAATAAAGGTCGTTTCTGCAATCGAGCCGCTTTTTGGTGCAATAAATCTTGAGGACATCGAGTTCCCAAAGGTGCTCGAGATATCAAACGAGCTTGAAAAGATCTTAACAATACCCGTATTCCACGACGACAGACACGGTACTGCGGTGGTAGTACTTGCGGCGCTCTTTAATTCACTCAAGATAGTAAAGAAATCTCTTTCGTCAGTCAGGGTGGTAGTAGCTGGAGCTGGATCTGCAGGATATGGAATTTCTTCTCTTCTTTCTTATGCTGGATGTAAAAAAATACTAGTGGTAGACTCTTTTGGGGCCATCTACAAAGGTAGAACCGAAAACATGAATAGATACAAAACCGAGATTGCCTCGTTTACGAACAAGAAAAAAGAAAGAGGCGAACTCTCAGAGATAATGAAGGGTGCAGATGTCTTCATCGGAGTGTCTGGACAAAGAAACCTTATTTCTGCTAAAAACATTCAACAAATGAACAAAGATCCGATTGTGTTTGCACTCACAAATCCAGAGCCCGAGATAAATCCAGATGTTGCAAAAAAAGCAGGTGCTAAAATAGTTGCAACGGGCAGCTACACATACAAAAACAGGGTAAACAACGCCGTCGTCTTTCCGTATTTGATGAGGGCGATTTTGGATCTGCATTTCCGCAAGATTACACCGGAACTACTTTACTTAACTGCAGTGGCAATAGCAAACACAATACCCAAAAAAGAATTGAGTGCGACACATATAATTCCAGAGATTGGCAACAAAAATCTGCAAAAAAATATCACGAACACCCTCAAGCAGAGTTATAGAAAATAGTTTACAAGAACAATGTTTGATCAAAAACTGTAATCAAGGCCTTAAATGATTCACAACTGCATATTACTGGTGGCAAAAGACAATTTGCAGGATTCAAACAAGGATTACGAGTCAGTCTTGGTGTTGCAAGGCGGCGGCTCGCTTGGAGCGTACGAATGCGGTGTATACAAGGCACTACAAAAGCGCAACATCCATTTTGATATAATAGCGGGCACCTCGATTGGTGCAATAAATGCGGCTGTGATTTCTGCAAGCAAGAATGCAGATCCAGCAAAGTGTCTGGAGGATTTTTGGCATTCTTTGGCAGAAAAGATCACGCCGTCTTTTTTGTCAAGCCCTTATCGAGAATACTGGGCGTTTTTTACATCGGCACTTTGGGGAAACTCAAGAATGTTCAAGCCACTATGTTTTTGGCCCAATTTTTTTAGTTTTGGTTGGTTTTGTCCCGCCTTATATGATTTAGAGCCGTTAAAAGAAAGCCTTGCAGCGCATGTGGATTTTGACAGCTTGTATGATGTTGGGAGGCCGCGACTCATCGTGACATGTACTGACATACAAAATGGCAGTGCTGCTGTATTTGATAGCAAAAAAGAAAAGATAACACCAGAACACATCCTTGCAAGTGCTGGCTATCCTTTCTATGGCATATCTTGGACTAAGATAAATCGGCAGTATTTGTGGGACGGTACTTTATTGAGTAACACGCCGTTGCGTGAGATAATCGATGCATCCCCAAAACGCGATAAAAAAGTCTACATTGTGAATTTGTTCCCAAAAAGGCATGACGAGCTGCCAACAAACATGATGGAGACATGGCACAGGGCACGAGACATCATGCACATTGACAAGACCGACCACAACGTGCGTATGTCAAAGATAATCACACGATATCTTACCATAATCAAGGAGATGCATGACATTTTGGAGGAATCTGTTCTTGACAAAAAAGAAAAGGAACGTTTTGCAAGGCTGGAGCGAGAATACCACAAACTTGCATGTGAGCGTGGTGCGATAATCAGAGACATCATCAGAATAGAAAGAAAAGAAGACAAACACTTTCTTTTTGAAGATACAGACTTTTCAGAAGCAACAATAAACGAGCTTATCAAGACAGGAGAAGATGATGCCAACAGAATACTTGATGAAAAGCTTCCGGTTGAGAATCCTGCTTTGAATGGGTTCCAACCGAACGTGAAATCCATGTTTGTTTGATTTCTACAAACAAAGTGCCTTAGGGTAAGACCACGTAAGATAATAGACCTTGCAGCAATGTACCGGGGTGAGTATGTGAACATATACGATACAAGACAGATCTATTGTTCAAAATGCGGCAAACCTGTTGGTGAAGTTGCTTATGATGCTGAAATAATTTTGCCAAAATGTGGAACTTGTGCCAATCCTATGCCACACAGCAATGACCGATTGACAGTAAACAGTCTGCCAAGTGAGGACATTCTAGCAGCTGTGCCTGCCTGAATCATGGTTTAAGGAAGAACACGGAATTCAATTCAGTGTTGTTTTTCCTACCTGTCTTGGACCCCTTAATGAATAGATTATATCTTTTGAATAATCAAAGGGGTGTCGAATCCTCGGATCCCACTTTATTAGAGAATTTTTCCAGTCCAAAAAATCATAAGACTTTTTCAAACAAAACGCGCCTTATTTTTCAATCCTTGTTATGATGGATTTGTCATTTTGGCTTGCGTCAAGCTGAAAGAATACTGTATCTGGTGTTCTGCTGTCTTTGCTGATTCTACCTTGCATTCAAAGCTGAATCTCCTGGGATTTGTCCTTCTCATCCAACGATAAAACTAGAACATTCATAACTGTCTGGCTTTTTGAAGCAATTCTGCCAAGATCGTAGTTGGAGTTTTTGGCAACATGGCAAACTTTATGAAAAAACTGTTCGAGATACACTGATTGGTTCAATGGCTGACATGCATGTAGTATAAATTGCAAAAGAAAACGAGCTAAAGGTTATCTTAAAATTATTTCCACTTGAACAAGCAAACGAGATCTTGTTAAAACTTAATCAGTCGGAGATAGAAGCAAGAGCTGTACTTGTCCCATGAGCAATATCAACAGGAGTCCTGTAAGCAAACCATTCATTGTAACTGCCGTAGTTCTTCTTTTTGTTGGTTCCTCAATTGGCTCACTTTGGATGATGAGTCTGTTTGGGATAGAACTACCCAGTCATCTTGTAAACATCATAAAATTCCATAAAATATTGCAGTTAGATGGTTTTATTACGCTGATCATTATGGGAATAGGATACATGATAGTGCCTAGATTTAGAAATATTTCTACCCCGTCTCCTCCTCTTGCGTATCTGTCTTTTCTGCTTGTGGTTTCCTCCATCATTATATCATTTCATAGTGTCTTGATAGTAAACAGCAAGCTAGAAACACTTGCCGCTGTACTAAAACTAAGTGGCATCACAATCTTTGCAGCTATGACGTTGTGGACTATGAGAATATCTCCAAAGTTGTTGAAGATGGCAGATTACTTTATCATACTTTCTATTGTGTCGCTTGAAATTGTGAGTCTTTCACAGCTTGAAGGCGGACATGCAAAGTTGTTAACTCATATACAACTATGGTTGCTGTTTCCATTTCTGATGATTCTTGGAATCGAGTACAAGACACTACCTGCATTTCTTGGATTCATAAGACCAAGAAAAAAACTGGCCATTACATCACTTTGTTTGGCAACAGCGACCACCATCCTAGGAATAACCTCTACTTGGTATGATGCTGCAGAATTTGTCAAAATTTTATTTAGCCTTGCTTTCCTGGCCACTGGTGTTACTTTTGCCTTCTCTCACTATCTGTTTGGTGGCTTTGACACAAGCGAAATTTTGAGACTTTCAAAAGGTGAGAAAAGGATTCGTTACATATTTACTGTCCAGTATGTAAGAACAGCTTTTATCTTTCTTTTTGGTGGGACAATAGCGGCAATTCTGTTCAATATGTTTCCAAAGGCTTTTCTTTTCTATGATCTTTCTATTCATTATGTCGCCATAGGTTTCATCGGTGTTACTATCATGTTGTATTTGCCCCTAATGTTACCACCAGTGGTGGGAAAATCAATACGCTTTTTAGACTTTAGCAAATTGCCATTGATTCTAATTATTATTGCTTTGGCAATTCGTACTTTTGGCGATTATTCATTGATGAATCTGGTTCTGCCATATCATCTGTCAGGTCTTATTGGTTTGTCAGGCTGGCTTGTTGTTGCCGCTATGTTCACATTTGTTATTATGATACACAAATCTATGAAAGAGAGTTCAATAAAGGAACCCATTTTATAGTATGGATTAGTTGTCTGTATCTAATTTGGTAGATTTACCAATTATTACTGACTATAAGGAATATCTTGATGTTCTTTTGACGCCTCATAATGTAGAATTTTGTTGTTAAATAATCATCAAGTTGTTGTGCATAAACCCAAATGTCTTTGCATACAAATTGTACTTGTTAACACCTATCTTAACATGGATGCACAAACTCGTCATAGTAAGAGAAAGAAGACAAAGCACGTATTGTGTATGATCTTTTTCCATCAATTTCGTGTTACAATGTCAGCAACAAAATTTGTCATTATGAGTGAAAAGAATTATGATAAAAAAGGTGATCGTTGGTCTAATAGTTTACTGCATCAAAAGCGCTGCTTCTGTCATATCCGTAACTTGTGTCAAATCCTGTTTTTCCCAAATCTTTTGCAGTTTTGACTAGTGCATTATACACCTGATCTGGTGTGTAATCTGGAAAAGATAATGGTAATTCTGGGACAACACAATCAATAAAACAATCTAGTCCTGAATGATTAATTTTAGCCTGTTCCTTGCAGTCATTATAATTGTTAACTCTGAGCTGATAGCGAATACATGAAGAAATTTATGTAAAACTAGCCCAAGACAGTTGTCTGCCAAGTTTTAATCCATGTAAAATGATTTCTATTGATAAGATTGGATGTAAGAGGAGATCCTAATGATTTCATGCCTGTTTATGATGCATTCAAAAATGATGATCCGCTGTACAAAGTTGTACGGGATATCATCCAGGATCTGAAAAATGATAAAATAGTTGGGAAACGTCTCAAACGAGAACAGATTCCAAAATATTACCTAAAAAGACACGATGTCAATGCAGTCTTCAAAGTGGATTTGCCAGGTTACTGGCGCCTAGTCTACGGAATAACTGCAATACACGGTGAAAAGAAGGCTCTTTTGATGGAGTTGTTTGACCATGATAGATACAACAAGAGGTTTGGCTATTAGTACAGATATGTACGTACTTGTATGTATGTACATAGATGTATATATATCGGATACATCTAATGTATAACATAAAATGAATCCAAAGACAACATTTGCAGATCTCAAGTCATATGACGGCATATTCAAGAGCATTCAAAAGTACAACCCTACCTTGAAGAATATTTTAAAAATTGAACAACTTGTTGCTCAATACAAGGAGTTTGATTCCAAAGCCAGTCTGGCAAAGAAACTGGATGTTACCATGAGGCCACCTGTTCTTAATGTCATTTTACATTATCTGGAAATGTCAAACAAGATCCTCGTTGATAAGGATGGCTCTATTGTCTGGATACATGCAAGTCAGACTGCAAAGAAGAGTTGGGAAAGGGCCGCTAAAGTGTAAAATATGATCGCTCATAATGTAGAATCTTGTTGTTAAATAATCATCAAGTTGTTGTGCAGAAACTCTTCAAAAACGTATTGTACGAGGAATCAGCAACAAAATTTGCACAATACATAGCTGAAAGACCTAGAAGTGGGAGTGAGCTCGAATGTCTTCCTTGATTCCCAAGCTTTGACATACGTGGAAACATCAAACGAAGTAACGGTGTACTCACTGGTATCCAACCAGTATTCGATGCCGGGCAATGTAAGATACATGACACACAATGGTTTGAGCACTGGTACTCTAAATGTCGCAACTGGCCCCGTGGGTCAAGTAACAAC
>JBDUUJ010000104.1:0-31699 GCA_039938575.1 Nitrososphaera sp.
TGTCCAGGATGCGGAGGGCAACTCCAAGAGGACAGACTATACAGTCGTAAATTGTGGTGCATTAATTGTGGGAAATTGATGGATCGTGACGTTGTCGCATCCATGAATATCGCCTACAAGGGGTGGAATAGGTTTTGCCATCCTCGAGGGCTTCCAGTTGAAGCGATGAGGGGGAACGTAGGTTCATTTGAACCACTAATCCTCAGAGTCAATGGAAGCAAGTTGGTTGTTGGGTAGCACCAGATGGTAAACATCATTGGCCAGCACCCGTCAACAAAACCACAGAACCGTGCCGGATTCATCACATGTGGAAACTTGAACTAGACGAAGATTTCTTTAGGATCTTTGATAAGAATCACAAAATTGCAGGCTACTTTGTTCCTGATTACGGTCATCTCTTTCCTGAGGAAAAAGCAGACGAACTCATCGAAAAAATGCACAAAAATCACGACAAAGTTCCAGGAGGGTTTCTAACTGTTCCTATGGTGAAGTTTGGCATATTTGACTCAAAAGAAGACATGGATATACTGTATCTGCAAAATTGTGTCACGGACGCAACTTCGAGAATCGAGGCGTGGAAGGAATTTTTACTTGAACGTCAGATGCAGCACGCAATCAACATCTCATACACAGATCATGATATGTTGAGTCTTACATTTCCAATCAAATTCGCAGAACACGTGCCGCTGGAAAAAAGGGCATTGCTTGATACATTGGCGCCAACTTTGGATCTGCTTGCAGAAAGGGGGTTGCTCTAACCTTGCCCTGCGCTGTTTTTTGCTTTGGTGAATGAAGCCAAAGCAGCCATTTCGTCTTCAAAAGATTCTTGGAGTAACAAATCGGAGCGTACCTTGTTTGAGGTGTCATTGGTTCTTATCCACTCTATGAGGTACCGATCGCTTTCAATTTGTTTTTGAGTCGATAGTTTGAAAAGCTCTACAGAATTTGCAAATGATTGAGGTGGAGTTAGGTCATCGTATCTTCCAAGTATATCTTCCATTCTTTGAAGATGTATGTCTCCAAACTCCAAAAATTCTTCCCTTGATATTGTGTTCTCATCCAACATTGTCTTTTTGGAATAAAACTCTGTTTGGACTTGCTTTAATTCGTCTTGGATTGCCTGTAAATTGTTTCCAAAATTAAAACCACGAATTTTTGCTTGATCTGCAGAATATGTAAAAAAGATTGCCAAGCTTACTATGGTTATTCCCACACCAATCGCAAGATAGGTGGTCTTTTTTGATTTCAAATCATTTATCATGATTTTTGATGTATGATATTAACTAGCTGGGCTGCTGATTTGCCATAATTGCAACAAAAACCCTGATCATGTTATCGAATTGGCTGGTGTTTGGCAAGAGTATGTGAGGGGTTGTTGCTTAATTCATTTTGTAGACTCGATGGCATTCAATGGTAATATCGACCATGGTATTGTGTATGGTTGAGCATGGAGCCAAGACGACTCGATATTACATGGAATTGGTCAACAACCCAGTATGATATTTATTAATTTCCACCGCTAACCAAGTTAACTAATGTTAATATATTTAGCACCGGAGCGATGATCAATGATGAACACCAAATTACTTGCAAGTATTGCAGTATTTGCATTGGTGATGGCAGTTATCAGTGTCTCTATTGTACAGTCTGCTTATGCCGCAGAAGACACTAAGGCAAAAAGCAAGGCACTAAAAGAAGAAACCAAAGCCAAAACAAAAGCAATGAAGCAAGAAGTAAAAACCAAAGCTAAAACTATGAAAGAAGACACTAAGGCAAAAAGCAAGGCACTAAAAGAAGAAACCAAAGCCAAAACAAAAGCAATGAAGCAAGAAGCAAAGGCTCTAGACGCAGCATCCAAGGATGCAGCCAAGACAGCAACAACATCGTCGACTACTAACTCTATTGAAATAACAAAAGGATCTTCAACACCAGGTTGTGAATCTACTTCGTCGTGCTATTCACCAAACACACTCACTGTAAAAACGGGAACCAAGGTCGTCTGGACGAATGCAGATTCAGCAGCTCACACCGTAACAAGCGGAAAAGACGCAACACCGGACGGTACATTTGACAGCGGTCTTATCATGGCAGGAAAATCCTTCCAATACACATTCAAATCTGCAGGAACTTACAACTATTACTGTATGGTCCATCCATGGATGACAGGCACTGTAACGGTCAACTAATTAGAAAAAATTCTACCTCCCTTATTTTCTATTTTAAATTAGGTTTAACTTTTTGTACAAATTATGTCCCGATCTATCACCACACTAAATAATTATCAGAAATACTCAACACAACTAGGCGTTTGAGGCTGTCGCCAAGATACTACCGTTTTTGGCCTTAAGCCTTGGATGCCGATTTTTTCGCTACTTTAAGTAGCAGACCACTCGTATATCGAAAATGCGATACCTTCATCATTTTGAGAATCAACTATTTTCTTCTCAAATACGAATCTGTATATGGACGAGTCGTCTCCGATTATGTCTAACCCCGCCTCTTTTTTTGTACCCATTTCCTTTGAGAGCACAGCAAGAAGCACATTTGAGAGACTGTCAAGGTCTTTTTTTGCATGAACCGAGTCTTTTTGTAGATAAAAAGTCACATTTACGGAAAGCGGCTTTCCCAAACACCGCTTTCTCACATTGACAATGTTTTTACCAAGCTTTGTCTCAACAGCATCACGAATCTTTTTTTTACTATCCATTGCTGACTTGCCTGCAGTGGCTGGAACAAAGCCCCTTACCTGAATATTCTGCAGCAAAACGTCCCCTTTCATGCTTTGACTGCGGCACATCAAAATTTAAGCCAAGTCTGCAAAGATTATTCGAGCTCCGAGTCTGTCTTTTTGAGTAACTACGAACAAGTCAGTGGTCTTTTCACATCATTCAGATAAATTAGATCTTTTCCAAAATTTACATTGAATGTATGTATAATCACAAAATCTAGCCACACTGAACCGAAAATTCAAAATTCTTAGATAATTCCAGTTTTTGACAAAATCTAGAAACTTTGGCAAGCTCCATTTTTTAAACAACAAAATAGGAAAAAATCGATATTCCAACTTAAGGTACAAGTTCAAAATCGTCCAAAGTGAAACCAATCCTCATACTAGCTATTGTAATTACGTGTCTGGTTGGATTTGCAAATGCCCAGTCTGGAGACAAACTCATCATAACGGCAAAATTTGAACAAGGTGAACCACCTTCAATTAACGGCCTTGTTACTGACGAATCTAAAAAACCGGTCGGAAACGCTACCATCACAATCACTACAGAGTTCGGCACCACGGAAACAAAATCAAACCCAGACGGCATATTTGTGTTTGTGCTACCAAAACAACCAGAATATGAAAAATTTAACGCCAACATAAATGCACAAAAAGAAGGCTACTCGGATTCTCGCATAAACACTTCATTCTTTGTAAATGACAAGATTGACTCAAGCAACCTTGGTTCATCATATAAAATCCTCACCGCCGACAAAATAAAGGAAGATCCAATAGCACTCAAGATCCTGCAAAACATAGAACGAAATAAACAAGAAGAGGAAAAACGACTCAAACGCCTCCAGGAAATTAAAGAACAACAACAGTTTCTAGAACAACAAAGACAACTTGCCGAACAGGATCTGCTAAAGGATCTTGGTTTGTGGTTTGAGCAGTTTGATCCATTCAATCCGAGAAATGCATTTGCAACTTTTGTGTCTCAAGTAGATGCAACAGTACAAAACATTTACTGGGCACAATTCAATTTCACAGAAACCAAGACAAAAGAAGGATTGGCTGCATTTGAGGCAGTGCTTAACAGTGGTGGCACTCAACAGGAAGCAAGAAAGGCATTCTACGACAAAGCAGCCACTCCGAGAGACGAACTACTAAAACTAAACAACAAACTAAATTCAGATTATGCACAAAACATAACTAAATCAAGACCTGACACTTGACCATCAGAATTTGATCTCTCTTTGGCCGAATTGAGCTAGAGTCTCATTTATGCCATCAAGCAACTTTTCAATACCTGGTGTCTTGGGCTTCTTTTCTGTAATTTTGTTTTTGAGTACTAGCAGATAGTGTATGTTCTGCTTGAGGATCTTGTTTCTTTTTGATTTTGACATCTCGGATTCTTTGATCAATTTCAGACGTGCAGATATCTCACATAGCTTAATTAGCGTAGAATTCCATGACGCGTCTTTAAGCTGTTTTATGTACTGTTCTTCTTGTTTTTGTCTTGGAAGGTTTTGATCTCTTGCAAGCGACGCCACTAAAACCGCAATCTCCCTTCCAAAGCGTGCGTGAATTTCATCAAAATTGAAGTCTGCTTGACACAAAAATACTGAAGACAAGACAGATTCATCTGTTACTCCTATTGATTTTAATCTGAATATGACGCCTTTACAGAACTGTATGTCGACATTTTTTGCTCTTGCATATGCTTCTGCTTCCTCTACTGTGACCATACAAGTAATCTGGCAGGTGCCTACTTGTATTTCTCTTTTAGGTATGGCATGACCTTTGAGGCAAACTTGTCGATTGAGCCAAAATAGTTTGAACCCCAGAACCTGATGACAAAGTGATTGACTCCTGCTTTTATGAAGCGCTCAAAGACTGGAATCACGTCATCAGGCGTGCCTACTGCGACAGAAGAACGTGCAACTGCATCAGGGATTGTTGTCGCAGCTTCTCTCATCTTGACTATCCAGTCCTGGTTTGACATGGAGTATTCTGTGAAATATTTCTTAAAATCGAAACCTTCAATCTGCTTTATGTTGTGGACACGAAGTATTTCTGGCTTGAACAATGAAACTTTTACCGCTTCTTTCATCTTGGCCCATGATTCTTCTGCATCTTCGGAAAAGTAAACGTCGATGTCTAATGCATATTGAAAGTTTTCTTGCTCTTCTTGAGTTCGACCCGATTCCTTCATGGATTTTTTGATTGTCTTTGCGTGGTCTTCAAACAATTCAGGCGTATATCCGATTGGGAGCCAGCCATTGCCGTATTTACCAGTCAATTGAAGCGTGCGTTGTCCTCCAGCTGCCATGTATATTGGGGGGTGCGGCTTTCTGATTGACTTTGCTTGTAGGCAGGCCTCGGTAAGCTTGTAGTACTTACCATTAAAGCTGACTCGGTGTTCCGGTGATGACTCGTACAGCAGCTTGATTACCTGGAGCTGTTCTTCCCACTTGCTTACCGGATTGTCAAATGGTATGTTGAATTCTTTTAGATTTTGTGCCTCGCCTGCGCCAATGCCAAGTGTGCCTCTTCCTTTTGATACTCTATCTAATGTAATTGAAGCTAATGCGATGTTTGATGGGTGTCGTCGTATTGCGTCGGTCACACAGGTACCAAGCTCTACGTGTTGCGTCGTAGCTGCGATGGCAGATAGCATGACCCATGGATCCAAGACGGTTGCTTTTGACCACTGTGGTACGTTGGAGTGATCCATGTACCAAATAGAATCGTAACCGGTTCTGTCGGCCAAAAGACATGCAGTTAGAATTTGATCCTCGCTAAAGCCGGCCCTTGCCACATTTAGGCCGTTTTGAATTCCAAACTTTAACATCTTTTTGAGACGTACATCTAGCAGTATTTAAATCTGTAAATTCGAGCGGGGTTGTTGTCTAACTCCACGTAATATCGAGTCGTCTTGGCTCCGTGCTCAACCGTACACGACACCATGGTCGATATTACCATTGAATGCCATCGAGTCTACAAAATGAATTAAGCAACAACCCAAATTCGAGCGTCTAAATAATAAAAGAAGGGAAGGTGGCTCAGAGTCTTCCTTCTACAATATCTTTGAGACACTGGATGACATCTTCTTTGGTGACTGGACGTGGATTTGGATCCAAATGTCCTCTGTCAGTCATGACTATGTCTGCTGCTTGGTCAAGTGGCATTTTCAGTGTCAGTCTGTCGAATTTGAGCTTCTGGACTATCTCTTTGAATTGTTCGTAAAAGATTGACTTGTTGAACTTGTGTGCCACCGTGGTGCATGAGGACAATGAATATCCATGTGGGATGCCTTCATTTGAAAACACGTATGAAAGCGCATGTCCAAGTGTAGTTGAACAGTTACCGAAACCAATTCCGGAAAGCATGGAACCATATGGATAGTTTTCCGGTTTGTCGTTCATTATTGCGTCGTAGAGGACGTCGAAGGCTTGCTTACACATGGTTCTTGTGAACTCGTTGCCAAGTTTGCTGTCATAGCCTTCAGTTGCTTGGGCGCATGCATCGCAAACAGAGTTTTTCACAATCTGCTCTGGTGTGCCGTCCATAAAGTAAGCATCAACTATTGCTCGGTCAGCAAGGAATCTATCTTCGCGCAAAAGCTTCTTCTTTCCATCAAATTTGAGAACACAATAAGTCGTCATTTCGGCTCCTGTGCCAAACGTTGTTGGAATTAGTATCTTTTCTAACCCCATTTCGGCTGCAGAGTATTTTGCCACATCAAGTGAGCTTCCCCCTCCGAGGCCTATGACACATGATGGATTTTTTGGTTTGTACTCTTTTATGACTGCATTCACAGTCTCAATCGATGGTTCTGGTTCTACCTTGTCGTACAACATGTAGTCCTTTATGCCCATCTTTCCGAGCCATTTTGATGAAATTGGAGGAGGTGCAGTCGTAACTACTAGAGCATTTCTTGGATATTCTACTTCCGATAGTGCATCTTTACCAAAATGAATGATTTTTGGAATTTTTATTGTATGCATGAATGTTGTATTTCTATATCCTAATTATATCTTTAAGGAAGAAAGCACCTCCCCAATAAGTCTTGACGCAAGGTGTGATGTAAGGTGGTTCAGATCGTGTGGCGGACAGACCTCCATAATGTCAAAACCTATGATCCCTTTTTGTGCCAACCTTTTTACTAGGTATACCACATCCAGACTTGAAAGACCCAGTGGGACTGGAACCGAAACACCAGGCGCATAGGCAGGATCAACGCAGTCCATGTCTATTGAAATGTATACATTACTTTTGACTGTGCCAAGGAGGGTTTCCGCTATGTGGCCTATGCCTTTTTGTACTATATCAAACGGCGAGATCACAAATATTTGGTGCTGGCGTATGTTTTCGATTTCTTCTTGTTCTGGGCTTCGAATTCCAACTAAGGCACTTGATTTTGTGTCTATGTATGGGAGTGAATCAAAAACAGTGGAACCATAGTAGCTGCCTCTACTACTAACTATGTCTGGATGGGCATCAAAATACACAAGTGAAATAGGACCGAGTTTTTTGCCCAGTGACTTTATGATTGGTGCAGTATTGGAGTGGTCTCCGCCAATTGTTATTGGTATTTTTGAGCCTACTATCTTGTCAAATACGATAGAAATCTCGTCACTTTTGATGTTACCATAATCAAAAACGCGCACAGATGGAGTGCCGTCAGCAGGATTTGCTACGGAGATGGTCTTTTTGTGCAAGTAGACATCCATCTGGTTTGAAATCATTCGTATGGCGTCTGGAGCCTTCGATGAACCTTTGCGACTTGCATGTGAGCCAAACTCACTTGGTATTCCGATCACAACTACTTTGGCAGAATCAAAATCATCCGTATTTGACCAGCAAATTTTTTCATTTTTCATTTTTTTATTTTTCAAGTTGAGCTGTGGTCGTTGTGATGCTAAATAAAAATAGCTCTTTTACAAAACCATCTCCAAGATTGTAAATTAATAAACAACCATGCAGTTGATGTGTGGTGATTCAAAACAAATCACAACTATGTGACAACAAAACAAAACACGCAATACAGATTCTGGAAGCAGGCCTCGAAGCTGCAAAACCAGATCGATTTCTTGCCACATGCATAACGCACAACAAAATAATCAAACCAAAAAATATCCATCTTTGTGGATTTTGCAGAATTTATGTAGTTGCAGTAGGTAAAGCCGCAGACTCGATGGCAAACTATGTCTGCCGCAAAATATCCATAGATGGTGGACTCGTCATTGTTCCGCAAACGCACAAAGTTGAGCGCCCCAACAAAAAACTCAAAATAATTCACTCATCACATCCAATACCGGGCAAAAAAAGCACAAGTGCGGCAAAATCACTAATAAAGTTTCTACAAAATACGAATAAAGACGACTTGGTGATCTTTCTCATCTCTGGTGGCACGTCATCGTTGGTGTGCCTGCCTTACGGTATTACACTAAAGCAAAAACAAGCATTGACTGAAGAGCTGCTTAGGTGTGGGGCTACAATAACGGAGATCAACACAATAAGAAAACACCTCTCTGCAGTAAAAGGCGGTAAGCTCTTGGAACATTTAAACTGCAAGGCAGTTTCCTTTGTGTTGTCTGATGTTGCAGGAGACGATCTCTCCTCAATTGCATCAGGTCTCACATACTGTGATACTACGACGTACGTAGACTGCCTAAGAATTGTCAAAAAGTATGGTCTGACAAACAAAATACCAAAATCTGTTTTAAGGCATTTTAAAAAGGGCATACAAGGAAAAATACCGGAAACACCAAAAACACCAAAAATACCAAATTACATTGTTGCTTCAAACAACGACTGTCTTGCTGCAATGGAAAAAAAGGCAAAACGGCTTGGATACAAAACAAAAACATTACGGGCATTGAATGGTGACATTAAAACTGTCGCAAAAAAAATTCTGAAAAGTCTCCCAAAAGCGGGGCATTGTCTTTTATTTGGTGGTGAACCAACAGTCCAAGTAACCGGAAGCGGAAAAGGTGGAAGAAATCAAGAACTCGTCTTACACTTGATAAAAAAACTGAGCTCGGAATTTGTCACCGCATCTGTGGGCACAGATGGAATAGATGGGAACACAAAATATGCTGGAGCAATTTTTTACCGCGACGTACAAAAAAATGAAATAGAAAAATACATTCAAAACAATGATTCTAATTCGTTTTTTCAAAAGTATGGTGGTCTCATAAAAACAGGGCCAACACACACCAACCTTATGGATATTGGTTTAGTAATTCGATTATAGCATTTTTGTCGCTATGTTGTCTTCTGGATTTATTTTCTCATAAATGAATTTGAGATTTCTCTGCGTCACAAATAAGTTAATGAATCTTTTTCGATGCTCTGTTAATGGATCTTGTGATTTGAAATCGCCTCTTAGATGGTTGATCATTTCATCTGAATCTAGCTTGATCCTTACGGTATCTCCGTTTTTTATAATGAAAACTCCAATTGACCAGAATAGTCCTACGTGCAACGCAATGTATTTTGATTGAACGGTGGTGACTTTGTCCAAAAAAATGTCTGCATGATCTCGAAATTGTTCTTTTACATCATTGTTTGTTTTTATGACCCAGCAGATTCTCTTTGGGTTTCCATCACAATACAAAACATGTTCCATTGTCAATCAAAAGCGCTTTGTTTGTCTATATAATTTGAATTTAGGTCTGAATAACCAAACAAAAAACATACCACTGATGCAAAAATCCTTTGTATTCTTTACAAAGATGGTGGACGAATTAGTCCAGTTCTCCGACTCTGACCCTGAACTTGCGGAAGGCATTAAATGGCTGGACATGCAGGCACAAAAGAAAGGAATCTCGTTTTATGAGATGGTGTTCCAAGTATTGTACAAGCACGACGTATCAATGAAGGCAAAACAATGGCTCAACTCCAGAAACTAGTCGACTAACTCGCTTGCCTTTTTGAATTCGACTTTGTGTTTTCCTGGGATAACTTTGATTCGCGGCTCGATCTTTGGTTTTGATTTTGTCTTTTTTTGCTTGCGTCGCTTGGGATTCTTGCCGTAATCCTCCCACTTGATCCAAACCATGACTTGTCTTAGATGTGGTCAGAATTAATTATTGTCGTAGATCTATTGGTTTGTACTCGCAGCCCTGAGGGCCGCAATACTTGCCTACATAAGTTGCCTTTGGTCTGTATAATACTGGTTTTGGAGCAGCACGTGCAAACTTTTCTTCTATAACATGTGCTGTCCATCCAGCGATTCGTGATATTGCAAAAATTGGCGTGTTGAGATCCGGTGGTATCTTCAACATGTAGTACAATGATGCACTATACAAGTCAACATTTGGGTATATGTCAATTCCTTTTTGTTTCTTCATCTCGCGAATCGTGGTTTCTTCCACCACTTCGGTGATGTCGTACCAAGGCTGACCTGTCTTTTTTGCAAGCTTTTTTGATAACTCTTTTAGTACTTGTGCCCTTGGATCATAAGTCTTGTACACTGCGTGGCCCATCCCCATTATCTTCTCACCTCTTGCTAGTCTTTCTTTTACCCAGGATTCTGCATTGTCTACAGTCTTTATTTCAAGTAGCATCTTCATGACTTCGTGGTTTGCCCCACCATGTAACGGCCCAGAAAGTGCACCAATTGCTGCGCTCACAGCTGAATACATATGTGCACCAGTTGACGCAACCTCTCTTGCAGCAAAAGTTGAGGCGTTAAATGTGTGGTCTGCATGCAAGATGAGACAAATGTCAAAGATTCTCTCTGTTTCCGCATCAGGTTTTTCACCAACAAGCATGTGTAGAAAGTTTGCAGCATGGCTTAATCGCGGATCTGGATCCACTATGTCTTTTTGCGTTCGCACGCGTTCCCAGCTTGCTACTATTGTGGGCATTTTTGCAATCAGGTTAATCGCGCTCTGGTAGTTGATCTCTTCTTCGTTTGCACCTTTGTCGTCGTAGTAACCTGCAAGCGCCACCACGAATGCTTGTAGCATGACCATGGGGTCGGCATTTTTACGCCAGTTTCGCATGTTGGATTGCATCTGACGTGGCATATCGCGTGCCTCAATCAGTCTCTGTTTAAACTCCTCAAGCTGCGCTCTTGTTGGCAGATCATCGTTTAGGAGCAAATAAGCTGTCTCTTCAAATGTAGAGTTCTTTGTTAAATCCAAAATGTCATATCCACGATAAATCAGCTTACCACGCTCACCGTCAATGTCAGAGATCTTGGTGTCGGCTACTTCGATGTCTCTCAAACCAATGTTTTTTGTCTCCAAATCGGTATTTTTTCTCAAAAATTCGCTAATAAGTTTTGCATTTCTTTAGCAAACAGTCTAATCTTGCAAATCGTGGCACTATAGGCTGATTTTTCACTTCAAATTATGAGTCAGGCGGAGCGAGACTTTACCAAACAGATAGACGACCTAATCTTGAACGCATCACCACAGACCCTACAAAAAATTGCACAAATAGACAAAAAGGCTCAGAGGAGCGGTGTTACGTTTTATGATGTATATTCTTCGCTTACAGCTGAGGATAGAAAACAGATTTTAGCCTCTTGATAATTTGCAAAAAAAGAATACTTTTGTTTAAATATAGTACAAAAAGAGGGCGAGTGTGGCCGCCACAAAAAAAGCAAAATCTACAAAACCAATCAAAAAGACAATCTGTCTCTCACATATGGAAGACGCAGATGGAATAAGCTCCGCAGCATTAATTCGTCAAGCGTTTGGAGGCGATACAGTGCTTGTCGATTACCCAGGCATGATGTCTCAAATCGAAGCACTCGCAAATGATGAAAAGCTCAAAGTGTTATTCATTTGTGATCTTGGATTAAGTAAAAACAACCAAGATAGATTTGTTGAGATCCTCTCGGAGCTTAGGAAAAAAAAGATTGCAGTTACTTACATAGACCATCATGATATTGATCCAGAAATAATCAAAAAACTTGAAAAACTCAAAGTAAAAGTAATCCACGATGTAAACGAGTGCACTACGGTTCAAGTATATGAAGCATACAAATCGAAGCTAACGGACCATTCGGCATTTATTGCAGCATGTGCCGCAATAACTGATTACATGGAGGACAGGCCAAAAGGTTCCAAGCTCTTACAGATCTATGACAGACAATTTGCACTGATCTCCGCAACAGTACTCACATACAACATAGTTGGCCATCAAAAAGATCCTGACTATTTGCTGTATCTAGTTGAAGTACTGAGTGAATCAAAATATCCACATGAGATACCAAACTCATTTGAGTTTGCACAAATCCAAGTCGAAAAATTGGCAGGAATGATCGAAAAAGTCAAAAAATCACTAAAAATTATGAAAAACCTTGGCTACATGGAAATAACCGACGCCGGCGCAAGTGGTGCAGTCAATTTTGTACTTGGGCTTTCCGGAAAGGATGTCGGTGTAGCATACAAAGAACGAGTTGACCATGGCATCTATGCGGTATCAATAAGAGGCTCCAAATCGTGCAAGATACATCTTGGAAGGCTGGTAAACTCACTTGCCACTGAATTTGGCGGCTCAGGTGGCGGTCACGACAAAGCGTGTGGTGCCGTAATTCCAAAAAACAAGATAATGGCATTCATCAAGGAACTTAATTCGAGACTTAACTAAGAAAACTCGACTATTGCATCTACCTCTACAGTGGAGTTTAGTGGAAGGCTTGCCACGCCAACTGCAATTCTTGAGTGCTTTGCTTTTTCTCCAAACACCTCAAAGAAAAGATCAGATGCGGCGTTGATAATCTGCGGTTGGCCGACAAATTCCGGAGTCGAATTTACAAATCCAGATACACGAATAAATTTGCTTATCTTGTCAAGGCTGCCAAGATTTGCTTTAAGCTGTGCCAATATGTTTACTGCGCAAATCCTTGCTGCACTTTGAGCTTCTTCAATAGATCTCTCGGTAGGTACCTTACCTGTGAATGCGACTTTGCCGTCTCGTATTGGAATCTGCCCTGACACAAAAGCCAGATTTCCCGACGTAACTACTGGAATGTAAGTGCCTGCAGGCTTTGGTGGCACAGGCAACACAATATTTAGTTCTCTTAGCTTGTCATCAATCACAGAAAGTCAAAAACCTAATCTGCTTTTATTTTTTCCACTCAACTATCGATTTTGAGATGGATAAGCTCACCTTTGTGCGAGTCAGAATGATAGATGAGCTTTGGATGATTGCCTTTTTGCTCAAGGTAGCTCTCAATCAACATTGCCCATGGGAGAGAGTGCCCGCTGTTTACTTTGGATTCCAAAATTATGTTGTTTGTTTTTTGGTCGTACTGTAGCTTACCAGAACACGTCATCTCAAGTGTAGAGTTCACTATATCTAAAATTTCTTCAAGTGGCTTATCCTTTAATGAGACACCATTCTTTTCCAAAAATCTTACAAAATCCACAAATTTGGTCTTTGAACTCACAATGGAGTGTAGTGCAAAACCAAGACCATTCTCGTTAATTATGTTAATTATCTTGCAGACTTCGAGTGCCTGGCTTTTTGTCATCTCTGAGAGGTTGTCTATTTTGAGTGCATTTTTCCACAACTGTGAGAAGAGTCGAGTCTGATTGCCCCCAAGTATGTCCGTTGCTGTAAATATGGCACCCTTTCCATTGGTACTGTCAATTAACAGCAATTCAGTGTCATCGAAGATAAAGCAGTTTTGAACTATTTCCGATGATCGAATTTTGACTCCGTCCGGAATTGTTCTAAACGATTCGCTACCAATTACTTGTGTTGGGACAATGAGCCTCACTTCGAGGTTTCGTCGAAGCACCGAAAGCAGTTCTTCTTTGCATTCTGCCAAAATATTCAAGCCCCATGAATCGGCCATAATGTGAATCGATGATTTAGCACCATCTACCATCACCTTGAGTTGGTTTACTACATAATTTGGCTGCAAATGAAAATACCTCTTTTCTTCTGCGCCTCTGGCCTTTTTGCTTTCTTCGCTTATCTTTTTGAGCTTTGTGACTAACGTATTCATGGCTTCTACTTTGTTTATCTGTTCATGTACTATTTCATCAAAGGCATCTTCTGGCGCAATCGCAGTGCACATCACAGGCTTGCTCTTAGAAAGGATTGCAAGCTTTTTTTGTTGTAACTTCAACAACACTGCATATACTTTAGTTCTTGGCAATTCTGCATAGTAAGCTACTTCGCTTGCAGAGATGCTTCCATGCGTAATTAACGTCACATATGCACGGGCTTCATACTTGGAAAGACCGAATTCTTCCAAACTAACTGTAAGCTCATGCTCCTTTCCCATGATGTCAATTTTGGGATTCTTAGGTAAGATCGCATGTCAATTTCATTGAACAAAATCTCAAAAAAACTGTCACTGTTGGGTGGTGTTACTACGGTGAAACCAAAACTCGTGACACCGCTCTAATAAACTAAAACCAAGTGTGTGATCATACATGGTCGCAAGCTCAGTATATGTAAATCAAAGTGTACACGTCCTCCCAAACCCGTATGCACTCTCAATAAAACCTAGGCTGGAATATTGTTTTTATCTTGTAGATGTTGCCACAGATAAGCTCAAGCAAAAATACGAGGAAACTAGAGAGTTGAATTCCAATGCTTATTCACACGAAGACATAATCAAATCCCAAGAATTCAAAAAACAAGTCGAGTTGGAACTTGACCTGCTACGCGCATCGGAGATACTAAAGATCGTCAAAAATAGGCTTCAATCTATAACCAGATTGAGTAATGTTGCCGAAAACATCTTACCTCTTGTCTCATTAATTCGCATAATGAGCTCTAGCGTCTACTCCAGCATGACTCACAGCCATGACTTAATTGAGCTATCTACTACACTGGGCAGCATTGTGATGGACTCGGGGTGCCTTGCCGAAGCCAAGTTTGACTTTAAGCAAACAAACCTCGAGTCCACACAGATCCTTGCTGAAGTAAATTTGATAGTTGAATCTAAAATTCGCAAGCAGTATCCTCAACTAAATTTCTAGAAAGGTGAGTCCAGCATGAAATCCTTTGAGGCGCACGGACTGGAAAGAGACCTTGACAAGGTGCGCCATCTTTCCGCACTCGTAAAAAAGAGGATACTTGAATCAAACCCAAAATACGAGCGCAAAATACAAAACCTCGTAGAACAAGATCTTGAGGATCTTGATTATGTGCTTGGCTTGGCAGAGCAAATTTTACTCAAATACCAACACAAAAAAGAGGCATACATACTCCTAAAGGAATTCGTAGATCTTATTAGAAACTGGACATGTTCTTTGCACGAAATAAACGACCAAATACAGGAAATGATAATCTCGGCCCAATCATCGGTTGCAGAAATAAAGACCGCTCAAAGCGACGTCACATCCAATTTTTCGTTTAGCGAAACAAAAAAACAAGAAAACCCAAAGGAAGGTACAATAAATTTAACAAAATCTGCTATACCTGTTTACACACAGGAATACCAACAAAAATCTAAAATCCAATACGAACAGGTAGTGTAAGATGAGTCTAGCACCCCAAGAATTAGAAAATAATGCAAGCAAGTATGCCTCAGACGCCATCAGACTTGATTCGCAAGGAGCTAGAGGCATGGCAATTGCAAATTACCAAAAAGCAATAGACTCACTTGTAAAATTAATCCAATTATACCCTGACAACAAGCTAAACAAGATCTACACAGAAAGATGCAGAGCATACGAAAACAGAATCAAGGCGTTGCAGATGTCCCACGGCGTAGATTTGGAGCCTGCAGTGGATCCAAACGCTACTCCAGCAGAGCAAAAGGCCCAACTTGAAAAGAAAAAGGATGAAGATGATTTTGATGAACTCATAATGAAGGAAAAGCCGGACGTAAGTTGGAATGAGGTAATAGGACTAGACGACGCAAAAAATGCTCTACGTGAATCAATAGTGTTTCCAACAGAAAGACCTGATTTGTTCCCGCTTGGCTGGCCACGTGGGATACTACTGTATGGACCACCAGGCTGCGGAAAAACAATTCTTGCTGCGGCAACAGCAAACGAAATTGATGGATACTTTATTGTAGTTGATGCCCCCTCCATGATGAGCAAATGGCTTGGCGAGGCGGAAAAAAACGTCTCCAAGATCTTCAAGATGGCCCGTGGATACGCAGAAAAAGAAGACAAACCTGTAATATTGTTCATAGATGAAATTGACTCTCTTTTAGGAAATAGGAACTCCGAAGTGGGCGGCGAAGTAAGGACAAAAAATCAATTCCTAACTGAAATGGATGGAATCAACGGAAAGGGCAAGGCAATCAAACTGTATGTGATTGGTGCCACAAACAAACCATGGAGTCTTGACATGCCATTTTTGAGAAGATTCCAAAAAAGAGTATACGTTCCACTCCCAACACTTGAGGCAAGAGAAAAACTCTTTGAACTTTATACAGGACCACTAAGAAAAGACGAGAAGATCAAGCCTTCCGAGCTTGCAAAAATCTTTGATGGCTACAGCGCAAGCGACATCAAGGATGTATGCCAAGGAGCACAGCTAAAGGTAGTAAACGAACTATTCAGCAGTCCTGACTATCATGAGCCGATCGAAGGAGAAACGCCTGCACAACCACGCCTTCTGACTATGGCTGACTTTAGAGAGATAATGGCAAGAAGAAAACCAAGTGTCACAATGGATATGATTCGAGCTTATTACAAGTGGAGCGAACAATTCAAGGCACTATAAACTGAATCAGCGATCAGGGCCGCAAAAACTTAAATCACCAACCAAATCCACTTTTCGAGGGTCACAATTTCGATAAAAAAAGCCCAATACACAAACAAACATGGAAAGCTTATTTTGGCTGACGGCACCGTACTGGACGGGAAGGGCTTTGGCTATCCAAAAGCAGTCTTTGGTGAGCTTGTCTTCAATACCGGTATGGTTGGCTATACTGAGACACTGACCGATCCGTCTTACGCAGGGCAGATCCTCACACTCACTTATCCATTAATTGGCAATTATGGCGTTCCGGACCCGCAAGTAAAAGATGATTCTGGAATACCAAAATACTTTGAATCTGACAAAATCCAGATCCGGGGACTGGTGGTGCACCAACTCTCAGAAATAGCAAGCCATTGGAACCTTACGATGACTCTGGATGAATGGATGTACAAAGAGGGTGTTCCAGGAATCTCAGAAATAGATACGAGGAGTCTGACAAAAAAACTCAGGACCAGCGGCGTTATGATGGCAGCACTTGTGGTCTCAGATTCAGAAATAGATGTGGAAGAAATCAAAAAGCAACTGGCAGAAGCAAAACCATATGTTGCAGATGAATTTATGGACCAAGTCTCGACAAAATCGGCTCAGTCGTACGGCTCAGAAAAAGACTGCGTAGTAGTAATCGACACCGGTGCCAAAAACGCAATTCTTCGAAACGTGCGAGATTTGGGTTATAGGGTGGTCAAGCTTCCTTGGAACGCATCAATTGACGAGGTCCTCTCATACAAGCCACGCGGAGTAGTGTTGAGTAATGGCCCAGGTGATCCAGAAAAATGTCCTCAGACAATTCAAACTGCAAGACAGCTAATCGACAAAAATATTCCGACACTTGGAATATGTCTTGGGGCACAAATAATCGGCCTTGCAGGCGGCGCGACAACTTACAAGCTCAAGTATGGCCATAGGGGACAAAACAAATCTTGCAAAAATCTAGAAAACAACCAAGTATATGTAACAAGTCAAAACCACGGTTACTGCATAGATCCGAATTCACTAAAGGACACAGATTTTGATTTATGGTTTACCAACACAGATGACAACACAGTGGAAGGCATCAAACACAAAAACAAAAGGATCATTGCAGTGCAGTTCCATCCCGAGGCTTCACCTGGACCATATGATTGCAAATATGTCTTCGAGGAGCTCGACCGTTTGATAAAGGGGGGAGATTCTAATTCGAAATGAGAGTTTGAAAAAAATTCTCTTGCTTGGTAGCGGGGCACTGAAAATCGGAGAAGCAGGCGAAAGTCGCAAAACGACCGCCAATTCGACTACTCCGGAAGTCAGTGCCTCAAAGCAATAAGAGAAGACGGACTCAAGAGCGTGCTAATCAACCCAAACATAGCAACAATTCAGACAGACACGCGATTTGCCGATAAGGTATACTTGCTACCTGTTACTCCAGAGTATGTCAGCTCTATTATCGAGTCTGAGCGACCAGATGGGATAATGCTTGGTTATGGTGGCCAGACTGCGCTAAACTGTGGAGTCAAACTCGCAGAGATGAGTGTCCTCGACAAGTATGGGGTCAAGGTACTTGGCACGCAAATCCCGGGAATCCAGAAAACCGAAGACAGGCAGCTTTTCAAGGATTCTATGACAGAGTGCGGTGTGCCAATTCTAAAAAGCAAGACGGTGACTTCGTTTGAGGATGCAAAAAAAGTAGCAGAAGATCTCGGCTACCCAGTAATAATTCGAGTCGCATACACACTTGGTGGGAAAGGAGGGGGTGTGGCACACAACGAAATCGAGCTGCATGAAATCGTCGAGCGTGGACTAAATGCAAGCCTTGTCCACCAAGTCTTAATTGAAGAGTACATAGGCCATTGGAAGCAAATCGAATACGAAGTCATGCAGGACTATGAAGGTAACAATGTAATAGTCTGCAATATGGAAAACGTCCTTTCGATGCGCGTCCACACAGGCGACAACATTGTGGTTGCGCCATCCCAGACAATAGACAACCGAGAGTACCACATGCTTCGTTCAGCAGCGCTTCGTGCAACAAAACATGTTGGAATAGTGGGTGAATGCAACATCCAGTTTGCTTTGGAACCAAATTCTGACAGATATGTGGCAATCGAAATAAACCCAAGACTCTCAAGGTCATCGGCTCTTGCAAGTAAAGCAACAGGATACCCACTTGCGTACATGTCTGCAAAGATAGGTCTAGGACACACTCTGCCAGAGCTTGTAAATTCTATTACAAAAACAACCACTGCATGCTTTGAGCCATCACTTGATTACATAGTGTGCAAACACCCTCGTTGGGACTTTGGCAAATTTGAGCTTGCAAACCGGAAGCTGGGCCCAACAATGAAATCAGTAGGCGAAGTAATGGCAATAGGACGCACATTTGAGGAATCCCTACAAAAAGCGATCCGCATGCTAGACATTGGAAACGATGGGCTTGTACTGAATCGCCAAAATGGAAAAACGTACGATGTAGAAGATATAGAGAACCATCTTTTGAATCCTACTGATCACATTCTGTACTATGTAGCGGCCGCACTCAAAAAAGGAATCTCAGTAGACAAAATTTACAAGCTCTCCGCAATAGACCCGTGGTTCATAGAAAAAATAAAAAATATTGTAGATACTGAAGCAGAATTAAAAGAAAAACAACTTGACTCACAGTTGATGAGAAAGGCAAAACGTCTTGGATTTTCGGATAGGCAGATAGGGAGAGCAAAACAAAAAGACGAGCTTGAAATTCGCAAAATGCGAAAGGACATGGGCGTAGTTCCAGTAATCAAGCAGATAGACACACTTGCTGCAGAATGGCCTGCAAAAACTAACTATCTGTATCTTACTTATGGTGGCACAGAAAGCGACATCAAGGTAAGCGCAGAACAACAAGGAGTAATTGTGCTTGGTGCAGGTCCATACAGGATCGGCAGTAGCGTAGAGTTTGACTGGGGAACTGTAAATATGGTATGGGGGCTACAAGAAAATGGTGAAAATAACGTCATAGTTGTCAACTGCAACCCGGAGACAGTTTCAACTGATTATGATATTTGTAGCAGGCTATACTTTGAAGAGCTCACACTTGAGAGGCTGCTTGATATAACCGATGTTGAAAACCCAAAAGGACTCGTAACGTCTGTGGGCGGACAGACTGCAAACAACCTCACCCCCAAGCTTGCAAAAGCAGGTGTCAAACTGCTTGGTACATCAGCTGAGGATGTGGACAGAGCAGAAGACCGCTCAAAATTCAGTAGCGTTCTTGACAATTTACATATAATGCAGCCTCCGTGGCAAGCTTTCTCTAATTTTGTAGATGCAAAGGCATTTGCGGCACAGGTGGGATACCCAGTACTTGTGAGGCCTTCCTACGTCCTCAGTGGTGCTGCAATGAAGGTGGTCTGGTCACAAGAAGAACTTACAAAATATGTGGACGAAGCAACGCTTCTTTCACCTGATCATCCAGTGGTAATATCAAAGTTCATGTTAAACTCACTTGAAGTGGATGTCGACGGAGTATGTGACGGCAAAAATGTCGTAATTGGGGCAATAGTAGAACATATTGATGCTGCAGGCGTGCATTCTGGCGATGCAATGATGGTGATTCCTCCATGGCGTCTCTCAAATAGGCATGTGGAAACAATTACCGATTATGCAAACAAGATAGCCAAGGCTTTTAACATCAAAGGGCCATTCAACTTACAGTTTCTAATCCACAATGATCATGTCTATGTAATCGAGCTAAACATACGCGCTTCACGATCCATGCCTTTTGTTTCAAAATTAGTAAAGACAAACCTAATCAATCTGGCTGCACGTGCAGTACTGGGCAAAGATCTTCCAAAGATACCTCAAGATAAATGGAAAAAGATGCAGACATATGGCATTAAGGTGCCACAATTCTCATTTATGCAACTTGATGGTGCCGATATTGTGCTCGGTGTCGAAATGCAGTCTACAGGAGAGGCGGCTTGCTTTGGTGATAGCTTCTATGATGCACTCTCAAAGGGGCTTATCTCAGTAGGATACAATCTGCCAAAACAAGGAACCGCACTTGTGACAATTGGCGGTGCAGAAAACAAAGAAAAACTCAGACAGACAATGGCAATGCTCAAAAACCTGGGATTTAAAATCTTGGCAACCGAACACACTGCGGAATTCCTCTCAAAGAAGCATATTGCAGACGTGCAAATAGTCCACAAAATATCAGAGCCGCAACGAAAACCAAACATTGCAGACCTCCTCTATGAAAGAAAAATCAACTTTATCATAAACATACCATCCACATCCACACTTGAAAAATACGTTGGCATGTTGTATGATGAATACCAAATCCGAAGAAAGGCAATCGAACTTGGAATTCCAGTTTTGACTACTACTGAGCTTGCCGAGTCATTCATTAAAACTCTTGAGTGGCTACACCACAACGAAACTACTAAAAAACCACTTGAACCATACGACCCAATCTAGATTACCTTTACAAGAAGTGACTCATCACCTATGATGGTTCCATCCAGTGTTACGATTCTTGCAGTTGCATCACTCTTTATCTTTTCGATGATTGGGGAAATTGATCTTTTGTAAGTCTTTTTCTTTGTGGCATAAAAATACCGATTAAACGAAGGAATTATTGTGATCTCAAGGTAGCCAGATGCAGATGAAAACAAATTCTCTTTTTTTGTCTTAATTGACACCCACACCCTCTGGCCATTTAGTATTGAATCCTCATCAATGAATACTGGGTGCAAGTGACCCATCACTATTTTATCTACGTGTGAGAAATTCTCGGTAGGCATGGTGTGGCCGTGCGTCAGCAGTGAATTTTCCAACACCATGCCTATGGAGCTTACCACAGTGATTTCGTTTGGAAGCAGTCGCGAGATGTTTGCATCATGGTTCCCAGGAATCAAGATGATGTCTGTTTTTTGTGCGATGCTATGGAGAAACTCTGGTATTTGCTTCCACTCGTTTTTTGAAATTCTGTTTATGCTCGACTTTATGTCGCCAAGCAGTATGATATCATCTGGATTCTGTGATTCGATAAGCGATGATATTTTCTGTATTGTCTCATTTAATGTGGTGTTCTTACCAACGAAGATCTTGTTTTCTGCTAAACTGTCTTCAAAACCTATGTGAAGATCGGTGACGACAAGGTGTCGTTTTTTGCCTTCAAGCAGGAGAGCAGGCTCTCCTGGAACTATTTTTGTAACAAGCATCAAAGATATACGATACATTTTAAATTAAATTCTTGTGTCAGTTACACAAAACCTGTCAAAAGAAAAATCAGCTGTTATCCTATCTGAAAAAAGAGTCAAACTGCACATCTTTGAGCCTAGTCAGAGACAGATTTGGACCGTCGTTGGCATGGGAAAAGAATACTGGCTTGCGCCAGAGTTTGATTACTGCTCCTGCGAAGGATACTATTTTGGTAGACTGAAAGGCAGAAAGTCATGCTATCATCTTGACTCACTTAAGATTGCACGGAGTCAACACGAAGTAGAAATAATCAGATTTACAGATGATGAATACTCTGACTTTTTATCAGGATTGATTTCAGAACTCTAACTCATTCGTTTCTTATGGAATCTCTACTATGGCCTTTGTTTACTAGCATCTGTATTATGGCATCCACAGAATAATCTATTCCATGCTCGCTCTCAAAATGGTCTCTCAGTTTTTTAATTAGTGAGAGGCTCTTCTTTCCTTCTAACACAAAGCCGCACTCGAACCCATAATCGCTGCATACCAGCTTGATTGTCATCAAGATAAAATTTTTTTCCATTGTTTATAACTTTTAGTGTAAACGGTTCAGCGTAGACGGAATTTATTATCCGCGTTTAGCGTCAGATGCTACCATACAATCAGCTTCCATTGATCCACAATGTTATGTAGAGATTAACAGAACCATAAATAATGACAGCTCAATACGTGCAAGGCTCGATCCCTGTAAATTAACCAGAACCATTTCAACAAATTAAACAGATAATTCTCAAAGCTGGAAATTACAACGGAATTGTAAAGAGTTCGTCTTTTGAAACACCCTTCCACAAACCAATCATTCCTTGTGGTTCTACAGGATCAACCTTGGTTATTTTTTGGATCTTGATATGATCTGGATTTGGAGGCATCCAAAGCATCGCCATGTAGTCGCCTATTTGGCCCACTTGGTTTGGTACTGCAGAGACTATCTTTTCCTTTGAAAATCCTTTCCTAATTAGGGCATCAATTGATTTTTGCATTAGGTCCATTCTGCCGTGAACAAAAAGGTAGACAGTTCTTTGTTCATCTATTTGGGACATACAGTTCTAGTCAGATTCTTTCTAAATCAATGTTTCTTGATTTGCAAAAACGGTTAAATTGGTACCAAAGGCACGCCAAACTGTGAAGATTGTCACAGTGGGTAGCAGAATCTTTGTCACCAGCTTCCAATTGGCAGGGGTTCAAGGCGTAATAGTTGATAATCCACAAAATGCATTCTCTGAGATAAAAAAACTTGCAGACGACCCAGACGTTGGTCTAGTACTAATTAGTGAAGATATATCTGCACCAATCAACACTGATTTGACCAAACTCCGTGCAACAAAGTCAAAACCACTGATATTTTCTCTTCCTGCAGCAGGCAGCGAGAAAAAAGAAGTGGACTATAGAAAGATGCTTAAGACTATTTTAGGCGTCTAAAGCCTGTCGTACTTTTTAGAATCCTCACCAAATGATAACTTGCTCAGTTTAGGTTCAGTTCTACTGATGTAGGTAGTAATGTATGCGACTCCACCACAGATTATGCCACAACCAAAGACGGCCGCAAGCACCATTATTGGAATTTTGACAAACTCTGTGATGTCGCTGGGTGGTGACTGAGAACCATCAATGGCATCTATAAAGCCAGCACCAACAAACCCTGCAACTATTAAGAGAATGGTCGCAGCGCCACCTACATTCATTCCTACAAGCTGACACCATACAAGATACCTTTTGTTTCCACGAATCGGTTTGTTGAGATTTGATTCTAGGTGACTGTAAAATATGGCACAGATTGCAATTGCAACTACGAGTGTTATGTACATAAAATATCCAAAGAAGAACCATTTGGCAGTCCCATCCAAAGACAGAGACAAAAACTCGATAACGCTCACATCAGAAAAAGCCGCTTGTATGATCACCAGTGCCACTGTCAGGCCTGTGATCACAGATCCTTGAATTATGGCAGACAAGACGAACCTGTTGCCCCACACACTAGGACGTTTCTTGTCGGAAACCTCAAGGAATCTCTTGCGCTCAGATTCTTTTTTCTCAATTTCAGCATAATCGTAGAATTTCTTCAATAACCGTGATTCTTCTTCGTCGAAGCTATCGTAGTCGGGAGTGTCCCAGTGTGACATGTTGTTCCTAAAACGAATTTTATAATAATCGATTTTGTGTTCGATCCGAACGGAATGTTTGGAAGTTTCTAACAAACCTACCAATTTCATGAATCTACTTATACCCATAATCTAGTACTGTTTGTGATTGAAGACAGCATATGTCAAAGGTCCATCACATGTGGAGATAAGAGAAACAACTAGGCCTGTGCTTGGCCCAGGCGACATCCTAGTCAAGATGCAATCGTGTGGCATCTGCGGCTCTGATGTGGAAAAGGTCTTCGGAAAATATGGAAAACCTTCAATGAGATTGGGGCATGAGCCTGCCGGGATAATCATCGAAGTCGGCTCCGCCGTTACGGCCTTTAAAGTAGGCGATCGCGTATTCACACATCATCACGTCCCATGCTACTCATGTCACTACTGCACGCACGGCAATGAAACAATGTGCCCAAAATATTACGAGACCAATCTGTCGCCATGCGGGCTTTCGGAAGAATATGTCGTGCCGCAATGGAATGTGGCGCACGGTGGCGTGCTCAAGATCCCAGATGTGCTCTCCTTTGATGAAGCAGCTATGATAGAGCCACTTGCTTGCTGTGTGAGAGCATGGTCCAAGTTTTCTTACCAAAAAGGAGACACGGCGGCAATCTTTGGAGCAGGACCTACTGGAATGATGCACGTAATGCTTGCCAAGGCAAACGAGTTTTCCAAGGTATTTTGCATTGATGTAAACGACTTTAGACTTGAGTTTGCTAAAAAATTTGACGTAGTATCACTAAAATCAGAACCACACTCAACACAAAAAATCCTTACAGATACACAGGATCATGGAGTCGATGTGTCTATAGTAGCTACTAGCAACCTCAAAGCAGTTTCAGACGCAATCTCTGTAACAAGAAAGGGCGGGGTCATAATGTTGTTTGGCGTTCCATCAAAGGGTGCAACAATGGATGTTGATATGAGCGTCATTTACTCAAAGGAGCTCACACTGGTGTCAAGCTATGCGGCAACCGACCAAGACACAAAGCGATCGCTTGATCTTATTTCTACTGGCAAAATCGATGTAAAAAGGCTGATCACACACAGATATGCGCTTGTGGATTCACAAAAAGCCTTTGAGCATGCCCACACAGGTCAAAACGCAATGAAGATCATCATATACAACTAGAAAGGATTAAGAAGGGTTTCAAAAACCCAAAATTCAACATGGATTGGGGATTAAAAAACAGGATCTCAAGCATACTCAAGCCAAACAATGGCAGAGGCGTAATGCTTGCAGTAGATCATGGTTACTTTTTGGGTCCTACTGAGAAGCTCGAAGTTCCAAAAAAGACAATTGCACCATTACTAAAATACTGTGATTCTTTGATGGTCACAAGGGGGGTGGTGAGGACATCGGTAGATCCAAACTTTCCAGTTCCAATAGTTTTGAGAGTTTCTGGAGGTTCCAGCATCATAGGTGAGGACCTATCAAACGAAAAAATCACAACAAGCGTCAAAGATGCAATTAGGATAAACGCGACAGCACTCGCCATGTCGATTTTTGTAGGGGCAAAGTACGAGCACAACTCGCTTGTAAGCCTAGGAAATCTAGTAAACGAGGCAGAAGAATACGGCCTTCCGGTACTGGCCGTGACTGCTGTAGGCAAGGAGCTTGAAAAACGTGATGCAAGATATCTGTCACTCTCATGCAGGATTGCGGCAGAATTTGGGGCACACATGGTGAAAACATACTACTGTGAGAACTTTGAAAAAGTGGTAAACGGCTGCCCCGTACCAGTGATTGTTGCAGGCGGACCAAAAATCCCAGAACGTGACGCCCTTGCACTTACCTACAACTCTATCAAAGCAGGAGCTGCTGGGGTAGATATGGGTCGAAACATATGGCAATCGCAATTTCCAATTCCTATGATCAGAGCAGTAAGGGCGATAATTCACTCAAACTATACTCTTGACCAAGCATACGATCTTTTCAAGCAGCTCTGCAAGGATTATCAGCCAAGAAACAACAATCAAAAACCAGCAGGAAACAACCAACAACAAAGACCACAATCTCAACAAAAACAACAGAAACCTCAACAAAAACAACAAAAACCATCAAAACCACAAACACAAAAACCTCAACAAAAACAACAGCAAAAAAAGCCAGAGGCACAAAAACAGCCACAGCCTGCAGCACCGCAAGCAAAAACCCAATAATTTAGTCTATCTTCGATAAATGTATGTGAGCTATCTTCCAACTCTGTTTTTTGACCAAAACAAAAGTGGCCCTTCCATTTATTGTAATGTGCTCGCCAGTAAAGGCCTTGTTATCAACGAGCATTCCTTTTTGCGTAATCTCAAAGGCAACAACCGCAACGTCACCAAAGATACTGATCTTCGGATTCTTTATCTGATACTCGTAATCTGAAATGCTGACAAACCTGAGTTCCTCTAATGTGATGGTTGTTTTGAAATCTTTGAGATCATATGGAGGAACATCACTGAAGCTTGAGAAACTTGGTTCATCGAGTTGAATGTTTCTAAGAGTGGCCAAATCCTTAGTTTTGCCAACTTCAAAAAAAGTCTCAATTACCTTGATTATCTGCTCACTTTCTGACAACGCCTGCTATATGTTGCTTATAGTTTAAGTCTTATTACATGCGTGCTTTGGTGGGGAATCTTTATATCGAGAACTTTGATTCATTGATATTGAACAATGTCAAACGGTTCGACTATGCCACTTTTGGGACTACTGCTAGTCGAGCTGGTGCTGTAAAATTATAATACAGCGCGCTTTTCTGGTGATTAATTTATGGAAAAAATATCGGGTGCTAGGGCTTTAATCAAGGCATTAGAAAAACAAGGAGTCAAAGAGATCTTTGGTCTACCTGGTGGTGCAAACCTTCCATTGTATGATGAGCTGTATAAAAGCAACATACGTCATATCTTGGTAAGACACGAACAATCTGCAGCACATATGGCAGATGGTTTTGGTAGGGTGAGCAGGAAGGCAGGCGTCTGTTTTGCAACTTCGGGCCCAGGTGCCACAAACATTGTAACCGGCCTTGCTACAGCACAGGCTGACTCTGCACCAATGGTGGCAATAACCGGACAGGTACCCACCGCCATGATAGGTCGTGACGCATTTCAGGAAAGTGACATCATAGGAATTGCAAACCCCGTTGTAAAATATTCATTTCAACCAACCAAACCGGCGGAGATACCAGAGGTGGTAAAAAAATCATTCTACATTGCAGAGACTGGAAGGCCTGGCGCAGTACTAATAGACATTCCAAAGGATGTGCAACAAAATGAAGCAGACATGGTGTTCCCAGACGAAGTGAAGATTCGTGGATACCATCCTTGGACCGACCCTGACATGGCAGCAATAGAAAGAGCAATCAAATTATTATTGTCGTCAAGCAAACCTGTAATTCTTGCAGGAGGAGGCGTGATCATTTCTGCTGCATTTGCAGAGCTACAATCTCTTGCAGAGATGCTTATGATCCCAGTAGTTACCACATTCAAAGGTAAGGGGGCGTTTCCGGAAAATCATCCGTTGTCTTTGGGCCCAATAGGCATGCACGGACACGCCGAAGCAAACAAGATAATGACTGAGGCAGATTGTGTATTAGCAATTGGGACTAGATTTTCTGACCGCTCGGTAGGCAGATTCGATGAATTTGAGAAGAACCTCAAAATAATTCACTTGGACGTGGATCCAGCCGAAATAGGAAAAAACCAGACCACTAGCGTGGCAATCGTAGGAGATGTCAAAGCGTCACTAAGAATATTTTTGAAATTATTGATGCAACAAGCACTCAAAAAATCGGAGCACAACGTTTGGTTGCAACATGTAAACGAAGTAAAGGAATATTGGCGTCAAAACATCAAGTTGCACCCAGGCGAACTCTCTGCAGCAAGAATCTTGCGTAAGCTACGCGAAGTGCTACCACATCAATCAATTGTAACAACCGAAGTGGGTCAACATCAGATGTGGGCATCGTTGTTCTTTGACGTGATTCATCCAGGTACATTCTTTAGCTCTACAGGTCTTGGGACCATGGGTTGGGGATTCCCGGCCGCAATAGGAGCAAAGGCGGCACGGCCAGACGTGCCCGTGGTAGACATCGCAGGAGATGGAAGCTTCAACATGACTGAAAACTCACTTGCAACATCAGTGTTGGACAATTTGCCCGTAATCGTGTTTTTGGTAAACAACTACTCACTTGGAATGGTGGCTCAGTGGCAGAGGACATTTTACGACAGAAGGATGATAGGAGTAGATCAAAAACAATGCCCAGACTATGTCAAACTCGCAGAATCATACGGCGCGCAAGGAATACGTGTAGGCAACCTGGAGGAATTAGGTAACGCAATAAAGGCTGGACTCAAAAGTGATGTTGCTACTGTAATAGACATTCCAATCGACCCAGAAGAAGACGTACTCCCATTTGTTGCACCTGGAACGTCACTAAAAGATATGATATTACCTTCGTGATCAATATGGTTTGGGCTATCTTGTCATTACTTGTGGAAAACAAACCAGGCATTCTCTTTAAGGTGACACATCTTTTCAGATCAAGAAACTTTAACATAGATTCCATTTCGGTCGGCGTCACTCAAAATCCCGAGTTTTCCAAGATGACTATAACTACGATAGGTGATGAGCGTCAAATCGATCAAATTGTAAAGCAACTTGACAAAATGATTGACACAATAGAAGTAAAACGACTCGATGACAAAAAATCCGTATATCGGGAATTGGTGCTATTCAGAGTAAAAATCTCAAAGGCGTCCGATAGTATGGAGATAAACAACATCGCAAACTCGTTTGGGGCAAAGATCCACGATGCCCGTAAGGACTCGATCATGCTGGAGCTTACAGCAACACCTGATCAAATCCATAACATGCAAGAATTACTAAAACCATATGGGATAATCGATGTGGCAAGAACAGGTGTTGCTGCTTTACAGAGGGGCGGAGATTGAGAGTTAGAATATTTGACACAACATTAAGAGACGGTGAGCAGACCCCCGGAGTTGCTCTCTCCCCTGAGAAAAAACTCGTAATAGCAAAGAGACTTGACGAGCTCGGAGTTGACGCAATAGAAGCAGGATTCCCAGTGATCTCAGAAGGCGAACAACAAGCAATCAAGCTCATCACGAAGGCAAACCTATCTGCTGAAATATGTGGTCTTGCAAGAACAAACAAAAAAGATATCGACGCAGCAATCGACTGTGGATTAAACTACATCCATACTTTCATCGCTACATCGGACATCCACTTACAGTATAAGCTAAAGATGACAAGGGAGCAGGCACTTGCAAAAGCAATCGAGGCAGTGGAGTACGCAAAGGCACACGGACTTCAAGTAGAGTTTTCTGCAGAAGATGCCACAAGGACAGACAGGGAATTTCTCAAACACGTCTTTTCTGAAGTTGCAAAAGCAAAAGCAGACAGAATCGACATCCCAGACACAGTTGGATATTCGACTCCGCAATACATTGCCGAGATAACGAAGGATGCAATAGCTGCAACTAAACTGCCAATCAGTGTGCACTGCCACAACGACTTTGGTTTGGCAGTAGCAAACGCAATATCTGGAATTCAGGCAGGTGCCCAATGTGCACATGTGACAATAAACGGTATAGGTGAACGCGCAGGGAACGCATCACTTGAGGAGTTTGTTATGGCACTACAATGCCTACAGTTTGGTCAAAAATGGGAGACAGGAATAAAGACAAAGTTGCTTTATGAGACATCGCGCTTTGTATCGAACTTGGTTGGTGTCGTAGTGCAACCAAACAAGGCCATAGTTGGTGAAAATGCGTTCGGACACGAATCAGGAATCCACACACACGGAATTCTTAACAACCCACTAACGTATGAACCAATTAGCCCAGAGCTTGTGGGGCGCACAAGGTGGCTGCAGGTGGGAAAACACGCAGGCATTCATGGCGTATCTGCAATGCTTGAGGAATATGGTGTAAAGCCAAATGATGAACAACTAAAGCAGATACTTGAGAAAGTGAAAGGAATTGGCGACCAGGGAAAACAGGTCACAGACGTCGAGTTGCTGTCTATTGCAAACGAGATTTTAGGTGAACATGCAATCAAAAGAATTGTTCAGCTAAGCGGGTTCTCGGTCTCGACTGGTATTGGTACTATGCCGTACGCATTTGTCAAACTAAACATAGATGGCATCGATTACATCGGCACCGACTACGGCGTAGGTCCAGTAGATGCCGCACTAAACGCAATACAGAAGATAACAGGTGAGATAGCAAAGGTGCGCGTCAAAGAGTACAAACTAGACTCTATCTCGGGTGGTTCAGATGCATTATGTGAAGTGACAATCAAAGTGGAAGATGCATATGGAAACATCTCGTCTGCCAAATCCATTGGTGAGGACATTGTTACCACAAGCGTACAGGCAGTAATCGAAGGTATAAACAGAATTATGCTAAAAAAGACATTGAAGCAAAAAAAGATTGGAAGCTAAGGTTTCCAGATAAGACATGTACAAAATCTCGCTAATTACTGGTGATGGTATTGGGCCAGAACTATCAGAATCAATGATCATTGTGCTTGATACGATCCATGACAGACTTGGAGTTAAGTTTGAGATCGAAAAACTGCTTGCGGGAGATATTGCACTAAGCAAATATGGTAAAGCACTACCTGACCAGACGCTGGACGCAATCAAAAGATCCGATGTGTGTATGAAGGCACCAGTTGGCGAGTCAGCTGCGGACGTAATCGTTGTGCTAAGAAGAATGCTTGATTTGTATGCCAACATAAGGCCTGCCAAGTCGTATCCGGGGATGAATGCCTTAAAGGATGGAATCGACATGGTTATAGTGCGCGAAAATACCGAAGATCTTTACACAGGGCAGGAATTTGATGTTCAAGGCGCAGCCGTAGCATTTAGAATAATTTCGGAAAAAGCATCAGAAAAAATCGCAAAATATGCGTTTGAGACTGCAAAGCAAAGAAATGGCAAAAAACGCGTTACTTGCGTTCACAAATCAAATGTGTTGAGGAAGACAGACGGCTTGTTCTCTAGAGTGTGTGCTAAAATTGCTAAATCCTATCCAGACATATCGTTTGATCAAATGTATGTTGATGCATGTGCAATGAACCTCATTAGGCGACCTGAAACATTTGATGTAATAGTCACCACAAATCTGTTTGGCGACATACTTTCTGATGAGTCGTCTGAAGTAGTAGGTGGACTTGGTATGGCGCCAGCGGCAAACATTGGTGATAATTTCGCATTATTTGAACCGGTGCATGGTGCTGCATTTGATATTGCAGGAAAAGGAATTGCAAATCCATCTTCGTTTATCTTGTCTGCCAAGATGATGCTAGAATGGCTTGGCAAAAAACACAACGACGCAAAATGCTTTGATGTCGCAAAAAAACTCGAGACCGCAGTATATGGCGTAGTAAAAAAAGGAATCAAGACGCAAGACATAGGCGGGACAAAAACCACGTCTGAATTTACAAAAGAGATAGTCTCGCTTTTATGATCTAGATGTCTGAAGAAGGCGGATGCCTAGACCAAAAAAACAACATTAATCCAAGTGGTATCATGCATACGACTGCTGCTATCACAAAAATTACATAGTAACCTTGGTGCAACCCTGGGATCAACGGGCCTGGAAATACAGCATAAAACCATACAAAGACAACAAATCCTAAAATTATCTTGTTTTTCTTAATGATTGCCTTTAATCCAAGCTTCTTCTTATTGATATAACAACGCTTGCAGCGTGTTCTGTCGTCTGTCATGCACGAAGTGCACACCTGCTTTTGACAAAAATAGCACCTTCTGTCGCCGAATTTGGAATTGCAAAAATCACATGTGGGCAATCATATGTTTTTCGTATTTTTTGGATTTATCTTTAATGTTTTATGGTTCTGTGGGTTTTGTGTTGACGGGTGCTGACCAATGATGTTTACCATCGG
>JBDUUJ010000105.1:0-15500 GCA_039938575.1 Nitrososphaera sp.
GTATCAAACAGAGAATTTGCAAACATTCTACTAAACAACCACACCACAACAATCCTCTCAGACAAGACACTGCAGCCAAGATCCGTTGTTATCACGCCAACAAGGGCTTTTAGTTGAAGCAGTGAAGGGGAATGTGGTTTTATTTGAACCACTAATCCTCAGAGTCGATGGAAGCAAGTTGGTTGTTGAGATATAGCACTCGATGGTAACATCATTGGTCAGCACCCATCAATTACATAGAACCAGCAGAAAAAATTCGAAGTCAGAACCACTGCTCAAGTGTTTGACCGCGTCTTTCTGTTGCTTTTTGAAGTCTGATGAGTGATGACTCGATCCTCTCACGAGAAAAACTTCGTTCGTCTGCGAGATATTTTATAATCTCAGTGTTGTTCGGTATGCCGAATTTAAGCTCAGTTACATTTGCTACTTTTGGTTCTAAAAAGATCTTTCTTATCTGATTGTAGTCGATTTCAACTAGCTTGTCTTGAATCTGTGGTATGTCTTCAAGTCTTCCGAATTCCTTAATCATTTTTAGTGCTGTCTTTGGGCCTATTCGTTCAAAACCATCTGGATTAAAATCCGTTCCAATGAGTATGCCGATATCTACAAGTTGTTCTCTTGTGACACCAAGTTCGGTGAGTAGTTTTTGTAAATCTATTATCTCTGGTTCAATCTCAATGTAGGTGTTTCGATTTGGCAACTTTCGTCTCCCAGAGTTTGTAAAATTTCTGACCAATCTCTTCGCACCAAATAGAAGCGAATCATAATCCTGACTTGCCGATGCGTATGCAAGACCTGTCTGTGTCATGTGTGCCGCGGTTGCTTCACCTTCAGACGGAGCTTCGACATACGGGATACCAAATAATTCAAGAAGGTGTTTGGCGTCATCTACCATGCCGTCCTGCATGGCAGTGGTCTGTTGGGCATATTTGCGCATGTCTTCGAAGTTTCCCTCGGCAAGCGCTTTTTCGTATTTTATGGTGGCCTCCTTTTTGATCTGGCGTCGTCGTTCTATTTCTGCTGCTTTTAATGATGGTGGCTTGCCATCAAATACGTATACTGGTTTTATACCCAATGAAAGAAAGTTAATGTTTCGATAAAATAAGCCGCTTAGGTGGCTTGTGATACGACCAGTTGCATCTGAAAGAAGCGTGCCGTCAGGCCCACGAATGATGGACAAAAACTGATAAATTGTATTGTATGCGTCAATCGCGATGACTTTGGAAGAAAACGATTCCAGCTTTGTCTTTTCTTTGGTCGTGAGACCTTTTAGGTCTAAGCCCATTGAATGAATATGAGAGTGCCTGCTTTTGTATTTACTGGAACTGGTTGTTATATAATGGGCAAAGCAGTGACAAAATTGCCAGGTTAGCCAAGCGGTACGGCGACCGCCTCGAGATCTTCGACAGGGTAGCGGTTGTGCATTCGCACTCAAGGGTTCGAATCCCTTACCTGGCGCTATATGCTATGTTGCGGCGCCATGCCAAAAACAATGGTAACAGTAATTCTTGCCCCTTAAATGAAACAGGATCATTTAAGCATAAAATAGATGTCAACGGTAAAGAACACGCATACAGCTATGCCATGGTTGAGCATATCCACAATTCTGCAATCAACATGCTCAAGTTTAGTGATTCAATCTACCGTGAGCAGCACAGAAAGTTACGCCTGTAGAGATCGTATTGCGGTCAAGCAGGAAGAAGTCACAGCACTTGTTCGGTAGTAGTTCACTTCGACCAACAAAGATGTTATATCATCTTACGACTCGGTGTAAATGTTGGTAAAACATATCAACAGAATGCAGAAGGATGAGGCAGACAAGCACTACAACAAAGATGTCACTGCCGAAGATGAATGGTCCCATATTACAGAGATTGGTCCAAAAATAGAGATTCAAGACCCACTCGAAGTATCACAAAGATCCATCTTTTTCTCAAAAGAAAAGCAAAATTCCACAAAGCAAGAAATAGTGCAAGAAAAATCAGAACAGGTAAAGGATCAAATCAACAACACAAATCAATACCAAAAGTTTGTAAATGTTTTGCTAAATGAAAGAATCAACGAGCTTAAAAAAGTCATCGAGAAACAAAAACGCTTTACTGATGAGCTAAACTGTTTTCAGGAAACTCCAAAAAACAGAGTCGATTTGGAACATCTCAATCCAAAATATATCACAGAAGAGGACACAAAATCACTCATTGGTGCATTAGAATCAGAATATCGAAAAGTGGAGGAACGACTGGAGCATGAGCAGTCGTTAATTGAAAAAACAAAGAACGAATTACAATTAAAGCGACAACAAATAGATCAGCTCAAAGATGAGCTAAAGTTCATATCTCAAAAACAACAAAGACACGAAATCGACGATCCAGTTCTGGTCATTAAGCGCGAATTAAAAAAATTAGGTATTGATGACGGATCAGGCAAGATAGCAGAAGCATTGAACGCTCTAGCAAATAAAATCAAACCGAGTACACAATAAAGCCAAATCTATTGTCGATGTGTAAGAATTTCCCAGTTAATGATGTTATATAATCATGCCAACATCTGTGTTATATGTCATAAACTGCGCATCGTATGACTGAGATCGTATAATCTAAACAAACTTTGATTATTCTACATAATTAATGTGACAATAATATAGAACAATTATGAGATCACAAAAAAGAACACGAACAACATTGATTAATTTTGCACTACAAAAATGCAACTATTGCAAGAACGAAATTAAACTGAACCAAAAATCAATTAGACTACAAAACAAATGGTTTCACTCAGAATGCCTCAAGACTAGTTCATTGCTAGAACAAAAAATCAGTACCATTCAACAAAAACCAACAAAATTACCTCCAGAAAAGCCAATCGTGGTTTTTAAGACCAAAACAATATCTGAAGAAATATACGCGCCAAAATTACAAAAAACACACACCGATGTAAAAACAGTGAATCAAATAACTCTGCCAACACCTCAAGTAACGCCACTTGAGAATGAAAAACAAAAAGATAAGCCAAAAAAACAAGAAAAACCACACCGTATTCCAACAAAAACTCTGATCAAAAAACCAACACCGGATCCTGTTCTGATTCTCCTGGCAATCGCAATCTTTTTGGTTTTGGTCTATACTGCGTACAGTATATTCTCTACACTGAGCCTTGCTGCAATAGGTGCCGCATCATTGATTGTGTTTTATCACTTGCTATCGAGAAAGCCTCCTCAAACTCAGTACCGATACAAAACAAAAGGTGCCTCGTTTTACTCTGTTTGTGTTTTAATAATGCCATTTGTGTTTGGCACACTGATGGCATTGGATGGACACATGACATTTTTGACTGTGACTCAAGCTATATTTGTATGGTCCCTGGCGCTCTCATTTTGGCAAACCATGCTTTTTGTCCCACTTGCAATAAGAAGCGTGACAAGAGAGACATTACTCCCAGCACCAGTACAATATCCAAGAATCACAGTAATTGTTCCTGCATACAACGAAGAAAAAGTCATACAAACTACTATAGAGTCACTTCTGGCAACAGATTATCCGGACAAAGAGATAATCGTAGTCGATGATGGAAGTACAGATAAAACACTTGAAATTGCAAGACGGTACAGCGACAAAATAAAGGTAATTCATAAGGAAAACGGTGGCAAGGCATCAGCATTGAATCAAGGCTTACTTTATGCAACTGGTGACATAGTGGCAGTAGTGGATGCTGACACAATAATTGGGCATTCCTCGCTTAAACATATTGCAAAAGCATTGGTAGACGAAAATGTTGTGGCCGTAGCAGGTAACATAAAGATTCGCAACAAGGTCAACTGGCTTACTTGGTGCCAGGCACTAGAGTATCTCTCTGGAATTCAGATAATGAGGAGAGGTCTTGATTATTTTGGTGCGATAACCATCGTGCCAGGCGCACTAGGTGCATTTAGAAAAAAGAAGCTTGAAGAAGCAGGCACATACCATAAAGAAACACTCGTTGAAGACTTTGATGCCACAATGAAAGTGTTGCGCTCCGGAATGATTGTTAATGGCAGTAATGCAGCAACAGCGTATACACAAGCACCACAGACGTTGCGTGATTATTACAATCAACGAAAACGTTGGTACCGAGGAAACTTGCAGGTGCTCAAAAGACACTCGGACATTTTACTGAATCCGAGATTTGGTTACTTGCAAAGACTGTCATATCCTCTGATGGCAATACACATGCTTGTAATTCCGATTGCAAGCCTCATGCTGTGGGGATTCGCGGCATATCAGATATTGATAGGAAACTATTATTTTGTTGCATTTACACTTGGGATGTTCATATTAATGCAGTATCTGCTTTCTGCAATGGCAGTAAGGATGGACAATGATGACAAAAAGATGATTCTTTACGCCGTATTTCTTGTGGTGGGCTACAAGCAGATAATTGACATTTTGCAGATAAAGGCAGTCATAGAAGAAATATTACACATAAAAGCAAAATGGACCAGTGCACAGAGGGTAAGACAATAATGATTAATGTGTATGTGGCTGCAATCTTGCTTGGCATGTGTGTTGTGGCCATGCCGTATGTCTGGGCACAAGAGTCAACAGGCACACTGAACGTGTATCTAAAAAATGAAAAAAACGAAAGGGCCGCCCCAGATGGCATATCTATTAAGGTGTACATGGATCAACAAAAAACAGTCTTTAAGGAAATTGCAGCAATAGAAAACAATCCTTTTTCTATCTCCTCACTGCCGCTCAAACACAACTATAGAATCGAAGTTTACGTAAACAGCATGTATGCAGATGTCGGATATGTGACAATGCAACAAACCAGTCAAAATCTTGACATTTCCATAAAAAACGCAGGGGGTTTGTTGCTAAATATTTTCTATAAAGACGGTGAAACTCCGCTTCCGGGCGCACAGGTTTGGATAAAATCCAATGATGGCAAAGTCTGGAGCTATTCTGAGACGGCACAAAACGGCCAAACCATAAGGGCGTGGCTGTATCCAACAACCAATAATGGTTTCTACTATGCCGAAATCATGCTTGGTCGTGGACTTCAATACATCTACACGCCAATAAAACTACAACCAGGAATAGCACAAGACTTTAAAGTTGTCACAAATTGGCCTGTTGTAGTAGACAAACTATTCCCAGTCGAGGTGTATAATTCGACTAAAAACAAAGTTACAAAGCAAGACGGTTCGTTTATTGCGGAACTATACGACTCAAAAAAGAACAAAGTGGCAGAATCTGAAGTAACAGACAAAGGAGTAGCAAATTTTTCCAAACTCAAAGTAGGCAATTATGCCTTGTACATAAAGGAAAAAGGTGACACAAACGAGCTAAAGACGGTTGCAGGAAAAAAAGTCACCATCACAGAAGATACAAGTACTATCAAAATTTACTTGAACAATCCAGAACTAAATAGTGACCACCTTAATTGTAACTGTGTTGCATTTAGGCTTGACGACGTACAAGATTATTTTATGGCGCCTTCACAAATTGAGATAATCTCGCTATTTGAAAAAAAGAATGTACCGTTAACACTGGGTATTATAGGTGGGGCAATAGGCACCGATCAAAAATTGGTTGCTTCAATTAAAGACAGCATGTCTGCAACACCACCAAGTGAGGTGGCCTCACATAGCTGGAATAACAAAATACTTACATCAATGACAAAAAAAGAACAAGAAGATTTAATCAAACAATCCAGCGATAAAATTAAAGAAGTATTTGGAGTTAGGCCTACCACTTTCATTCCACCGGAAAATCTACTTGATAATGATACACTTTCCATACTCAAAAATAATGGCTATACACATGTAAGCTACGCAACGTCCACAAGAGAGCCCCCAGTCTTTAAAAAATCCGACTTTTATCACTTCCCAATGCACGCATACACAGCAAAGCTGAATCCACAGAATGGTTTCTGGATGCCAACAACAAACGAACAAATTCTTGAGAAAATCGAAGATAGCCTCTTTGAATATGGTTATGCCGTAGTAATGATGCATCCATATGAATTTGCCAATTATGAAAAAGGCTTCTACGTAAACAAAGTCAACACAACGGCAATTCAGCAGTTAAGTTCACTGATTGATAAAGTTCAGTCTCAGAACAGACGCATTCTCACAATAGGCACTATTCAGGATTATAATCAAACCAGTGAGATTCAAGAAAAAAAGCCAACAGAAAAACCGACTTTGGAAAAAGAGCCTTCTAATTGTAACTGTGTTGCATTCCGACTAGATAATATACAAGATTTTTGGTTAAATGATGTCCAAAATGGTGTAATCGACATATTTGATAAAAATGGAACTCCTCTGACACTGACAGTAATAGGAAAATACATCGGTGATGATCCAAAGGTAACAGATTTCTTAAAAACCAAACTTGATTCAAAAACATCCAAAATACGATTGGCTAACCGAGGATGGGAATACATTGATCACACTACGTTTGATAAGGAAAAACAGGCTGCAAGTATACGACAAACAAATGAAAAAATTGCCAAACTCTTTGGAATAAAGCTGACGGTTTTTAGCCCACCGTACAACGCGTTTAACAAAGACACACTTGAGGCCATGAGACAAACAAAGATGGCGTATTTTAGTGCAAGCATCACAAACGACCGGCCTCCATTTGAACCTGATTCGTTGAAGCATGCTCCAAGCACAATCTCGTTTAACGATCTTGTAACTGATGATCCATTCTATTCTGGAACCATACAACAAAAAGCTCTCGCAAAAATCCAAAACAGCATCAAGCAGCATGGATATGCCATGATAAGCCTGCAACCATCAGATTTTGCGGTAAAAACTGACGTCTTTACCAATGAGATGGATGCCAGCAAAGCACAGTTGCTCAAAACATTATTGGATGATATTAAATCAAGTGGCATCCAGACGGTGGCACTTGAGGCAATTCCTCGCGTTTTAGATGAGAGGTCAATTGTGATTCCGGACTGGGTAAGGTCAAATGCGGAATGGTGGGCCGAAGATAAAATTGGTGACTCTGATTTTACCAAAGGACTTGAGTATCTAATCGAGCAAAAAATAATTCAAATTCCTGTTACGCAACAAGGACAGAGTGCAGAACAAAAAATACCGTCCTGGATAAAATCTAACGCCAAATGGTGGGCCGAAGGCAAAATAGGAAATTCCGACTTTGTCAAAGGAATTCAATATCTAATACAAAACGGAATCATTCTAGTCTAGCTTGGGAATGATGAGCTTGGGCCTACTGCATCTTCAGGTTTTACATCCTGGTCCCACTTGCCCCTGACTCCCTTGATTAGTAAAAATATCCCAAAGGAAATCAATCCGATAACTAAGGCAAAAAACGCCACTTTGTCCTGGGCTGCTACTTGGCAGTCAACTTCAGTTTGCACTCCATCTTTGAACTCAAAACAGCTGCCAAATTCTTGTGCCTGGATAGATAGTTCATAGTATTTTTGTCCAAATATACCAAGAAGCAAAAAACCTGCAAAAATGAGCGCAACTCCAAGAAGTGTAAACCTAGTGTCGCTCATAAGTTAATTACGATGAAGTAGCTTATGATGCTTTTTCAAGTTTTGATTTGAGGTTTTTGAGTGAGTTGGCATAAAATGATTCAATAAATGCCAAAAACTCCTCAAACTGCTTTTTATCTGAACTGTTACTAATTAAAAACGAGGTCCAGCTTAGATGTGTTTTTTCTTTTTGAGAAATGGAAAGTGTTGCATGGTATCCATCTAATGGTAGGCCGCTTGTTGCAATGTAGGAGACTAGCTTGCCATCTTGCCAGCCTACGGCGTACTCTGTGACATTACTGCCGTCAGAAAAAGATATCCGTCTTGCGGTGCCCACACCATGTCTGATTTTTGAGAGGAATTCCGTTCTTTTTACATCTACTACCCACTCAGTCAGGCCAACAAAATTGCTAATTTCCTTCCAGACTGCAGAGGCAGGAGCGTCAATACTGACCGAATGTGTCACGGTCGCAAAATACCTGCCGGCTGCATTGTGACTTAGAATGGTTCGTGACACAGACTGCAGTATTTGCCATCATTTTTTAAATCTTCGATAAAGCGACAGATATAATTTTGATGTAAAATATCTTAGCTTAGACATGGTTTTTGGCTGGGGGAAAAAAAAGCAAATTGATGAGATCGAACCAAAAACGGTGGCTAAAAACCAGTTAAATCTTGATGAGATAAACTCGATTCTTGTCGAGAAAAAAAATCATCTCAAAAACGAAATCGTGAAAAAGACAAAGCCGCTTTTTGAAGAAATCAAACACGAGCTTAACTCAATTTATGCAATAATTGATCATCTAAAAACTGACGATCTCAAAGTCGACGATATTGACAAAACTCTTCGGGTTCTTGTGGTGAGAAGTAAGGCAGAAGTAATTGAGGTAATATCAAAAGAGTCCAAAAAAACACTTACGAGTGTATCAAATTATGACGAAGTAATAAAGAGTGCAGAGCAGGCAGCGCATACATTAAAGAAAATTGGTGATGTGCTTGGCAAACACAGTAGAGTAATTCACGTATTTGCAAAAAAATATGCCAATGATCTAAAAACTCACCTAGAACTTGTCACAAAAGATCATGTGGAAATATCAAAAATGATCTCAGAGTATAACTTATTGGAGTCTGCATCCATGGACATTAATGAAAAAGTAAGGAAAATACAAAACATTCACAAAGAAATTAATGATAACATTGCACACCTAAACAAACTACAAGAATCATTTCTTGAGCTTGAACGTACAGGAAAATCAACACAACAACGAATTACAGAGATTTTCGAGTCGCCACAGTATGAAAAATTCATGCAGTATAGAGATGAAATAAACCGTCTTGTAGAACAAGAAAACATGCTAAACAAGGAAATTGACGATGAATTCTCCAAAATCTCAAGGCCGTTAGGCAAGTATGTGTATGTAACTTCGCTAGAAAAGCCGCTTAAAATAATTCTAGAACATTTGGTTCAAAACCCCTCCGGCACCATCTTGGAAAACAAAGATGCCACAGTCACGATTCTGGAATCATGCATGAAGGGAATCATGTCTGGAAGTGTTTCCGTAAAAGAAACGGACAAAGCAGTTGACAACATAACTCACCTAATCTCTCTTTTGGATGGATTTGTATCAAAAAAGAACAACTTGAAATTACAACAAGAAGAATTACAAAAAAAACTCGGCATATTTGATCTTGGCAACCTCGAAAATCTTGAAAGACAACTTGCAAAAGCAAAATCTGATGGTGAAGATCTAAAATTCAAAATCAAAAAACTTGAAGATGATCTTAAGCACCAAATGGGACAAAAAGATGCACTTATCTCGGAGTTGGAAGATTCACTGGGGCATTTATTGAAGACCAAATACTCCATTAATCTGGAGTGACTGGATGAACTTCTTGGAACGTAAAGTGGTGCTCAAAAAAGACGCACGCGACGGCATTCTCACTTACTGCAAAATGAAACACCCATCAGAAGGGATACTAATACTTCGTGGCAAATCAAAAAAAGGCGTAATCACCGTAGATGGTCTTGTAATTCCGCCTTTTTCGTACAGTGACCACACCTTTGCAGGATTTCCGCAATCTTTCCTTCCACTTGACTTGTCTTACGTGGGAAGTGCGCATTCGCATCCAAGTGGTTCAGCAGAGCCATCAGTGACCGATTTGCACAACTTTTTCGGGCTAGTCTCCATAATAGTCAAATCGCCCTATGAGAAAAATGAGGATATTTTTGCATGGGATAGTCAAGGAAACCGACTCGAGATAATTTTTGAGGGCGATGACGAAGAAAAAAACTGACAAAACTTTATTAGGCTTTTTAAAGGAAAGACTGTGTTGTATAGCTACAAAAACTATCTGATCTTTCTGTTTGCGTCGCTTGCAGTAAGCATTGGATTACAGATGATCTTACCATTTCCCTACGGTCTTGCAGCGGCACTTGCGATATTCATAATGTTGCCATTATTTATTCGACGCAGGTATATGAGCAGGATGCGTGGCTATGGCGATTCTGGCGGCGGATTCTTTGGATTCAATTCCGAAGGCAGCGGCACAGTAAAGTATGTGTGTTTAACATGCAACCATCGTTTCAAAGGAGCCACTTGTCCAAGATGTGGCTCAAAGATGAAGCGCGCAGACTTTTAACAATGTCACTTGAAAAACTCAGGCAACAAGCAATCTATCAAAACTCAATAGATACTTGGATTGCCATCTGCGAGGAAAAACAAATCGACTGGTACGAGACGGAAAACTACAAAAAATTCATTGAATATCTCTTCAAAAACGGCATCAGCCTAAAAAAATTCCCTCTTTGTGTCAAAGAGACTGGAGGAGTGTATGAGCGAGGGCGTGACAAGACAAAGTTTGCAGAAATGCTCGCACAACTCAATGACCCGAATGCTGCAGCATACACAATAAAACTCAATGATCCCACACTCAAAATAATTAGAGGCTTTCAGCTTACAAACTAGCGTTTTAGCTTAGGATTGGCAACAGTCTCAAGTGAATTACCAATAAATACAAACGCAAGGCCGGTAACTGCGATCATCATGCCTGGAGGTATTATCCACCACCACAAGCCACGTGCTGCTGCACCATAAGACTTGGCGTCGTGTAGAATTTGACCCCATGTGGGAAATGTGGGGTCGCCAAGTCCCAAAAAGCTTATGCCGGCCTCCGTCGTAATTGCTGCTGGTACGGAAATTGCAATGCTTGCAAGAGCGTATGGCATTATTTGGGGAATGATGTGCCGAAATATTATTTTGGAGTCTTTTTGTCCCATAATCTTTGCAGCGTCTACAAACTGCCGAGTTTTGATTTGTAAGGACAAACTCCTTGAAACCTTGGCAACACCCACCCAACCAAATATCATAAGAAAACCAATCAGCAAAAATATGTTGTTGGATGTGGTCACAGACAAAATGATCAAAAAAGGGAGTGCAGGCAAAGCGTAAATTATATCGTTAAACCTCATCATAACTTCATCTGTTTTTCCTCCCTTGTAACCAGCATAAATGCCAAAAATGAGGCCTGAGACAACAGAGCCAACTGCAACCACTATGCCAATGAAAAGTGCTACGGGTGTTCCCCACAACAAGCCGATTGAAAGGTCGCGCCTCAACTCATCTGTACCGACAAGGCCATATACTTTGCCACCAATAATTAACTTGGAATCCAAAAAGGTACTGGCTGACTGTGTGTTGACGAGGCTTACTACAAAGATGTATCTGCCTTTTAATACATCACGCGATTCGGATTTTGAAAAGATGATCTCTTTTGCAGCAAGGCCCTCAAGCGGATATGTGAACTTGGCAGACTGGAGCAGCAGATTTTTTCTGATTGCGTCGTTTGTGGAAAAGATCTTATCGGAATAAGTGGTGTGCTCAGAATGCGGAAGAGACGACGAAACTAGTCGTAGCATTGCACCGTCAGGCCTGACTACATCTATTTTGAGGACGGGACTTCCTTCATACTGGATATTATACTGGAACAGAAACTCGTTTGGAAAGTAATCATAGTTGTAATCGAACTCAAACTTTTGAATAGTTGTGGTCGCCACATTGTTTTTCTGGAGTATGGTTTGCGTGTTTTCAAGTATTCGGTGCTCTGGGATTTTTGCTGCCACAAAGAAATTCACCCAGCTTGGTAGGGCTGACTTTGGCAGCATCGTCCAACTTGCTGGATTGTTCCACTGTTTGTATGCCTCCAGCGGCACAAAAAGAGCCGTCGCAACTGAGACGAAAACTAGAGATGCTAGTATACCTAACCCAACTAGTCCTATTTTATTTCTGATAAACCCTTCTTTTATCTCAGAATATGTGGCCATCTCAGACAGTCCTTATCCTTGGATCCAAGTAGCCGTAAAGTAGATCCGAAACAAAGATGCTTACCAAAAAGAACGCAGTAAGAACATAGGTGGCGCCTATGATAACAGGCAGATCCATTACGCTTATTGCCTCAAAATAAAGTCTGCCCATACCAGGCCAATCAAACACCGCCTCTGTAATTATGGCACCCCCAAGCGAGCCAGACAGGCTCAGCGCAAGGACGGTGACTATTGGAGGTGCTGCATTTTTTAATGCACTGCCAAAGATTATCTTTTTTTGGCTGATGCCTATTGCCTTTTTTACGAAAATAAAATCTTCCTGCATTATCCCAACGACAAAGTTTCTAACTAGGTAGGCCCACGTTCCAAAACCTATCAAGACTATGGTGATTAAAGGTAGTGTCATGTGGTATAACAAGGCCGGAATGTATCCTGGGTCAGTGGGTGGCAATAGCGGAGTGGCCCTTGCAGGAAACAGGTTGTATGAAAACGAAAAAGTAAAGATCATGATAAGACCAATCCACCATACCGGAAAGCTACTACTGATTATGGCAAAAGTTGAGGTGATCTTATCTGTCTTGGAGCCCATCTTGCTGCCCGAGATTGCACCAACGAATATCCCGATTATGGAAATTATCACAGTGGCAGTCGTAAAAAGCAGTATGGTGCGTGGAAGTTTTTCTAAAATGATGTCGCTTACTGCAGTGGAGCCAGAATCACTGCTCAGAAACGTGGCATGTCCGAAATCCAAGACAAGGATCTTGTACATGGCAAGGCCTATTCTATTTGGCGAGTACCACGGCATGTCGAGGCCAAGGCGTTTTATCCTCTGTTCTACTTGCTGTGTTATGTAACTGTCAAGCTCTTCTGTGCTCTGAAAACTTGATACCAGTACCTTGTTTTCAACTATTTCTGATCTTACTTGGATTGCAACACCTTTTTTCATTATGGTGTCCATGTTGGAGCCAACAAGAAGTATTGTGAGAAGCAGCGTGGCCATCAAGACACCAAAAAGTATGGCCGCACGTTTTGCAAAATAGCGCTTCAATCCCATTAATATGGTTTGATGAAATTAGCTTAAAATGTTATGCACGAATACGCGATTTTATCTCAAGTGAGGAAAGCAGACTGATCATAGCAAAAGGCTTGTCGATTAGATCCAATGTCTCTTTGACTGCGTCAAAGTGAGAATCACGCTCAGATAAGTATGGCAAAAGAAAAAAAACTTTTTGTTGTGGCTTTGTAATTCGTATCAGGTCTTCGACATTGTCGCCTTGAGGTATCTTCATGGATTTTTCTAGGATCACAAAGTCGTAGTCTGTGTCGGTGCAGATTTTGTCAAGACAGGCGTTAACATCTGAGACAAAATCAGCTTGATGATTTTTTTGCTCAAATATTTTTTTATATAGTTTGATTATTCTGTGATTTTCTTCCAAAACAAGTGCCTTCATTGAGTCTATCCCCACCGAATGTAGTTTCTTGGAAGGAATGCCTGGACTCCTTCCATCTTTGCAGTCTGTAACAAATTGCGATCAAAGCTTACAAGCGTGGCACCGACGAGTTTTGCTGTGGCCAAAATCAAGCTGTCTGGAGTGTGACACTCGTAGTATTTTTCAGTCAGCTTTTGTGATTCTGAATCAATTTCGCTTGTTTTGTCCATTGTCAACGGATGTCTGCAGTATTGGTATATCCGATCCATCGTAGCTATTGGGTCTGTACCGGTTATTTTTTTAACCTCTCCTAGTACTACCTCTGGGATTACCAGTTTGGATTTGTGCTTTCGCATCCTCTTTGCGATAGGTCTAAGAACGCGACCCTCCTGAATTTCCTTTATTATGACATTGGAGTCTAGAACTACCGTTTGGGTATGCCCGACTTGCATTATCTAACTTTAGCCTGAGATATAAAAGCAATTTTGCAAAAACTGTATCATGTTACAAATTGTAACAAGTCATTAAATACACACAGAAAAGCTCACAGTCGTGTCCGACAACGGAGACAAGTCGCTTGCAGAAAAGCTGGACATTGCAATCGAGAATCTAAGCAGCTGGTACCGCGTCATACTAGTCGTGGTAATAATCGGACTTTTATCGCTGTCTGTAGTCATATCGCTTTCCCAGTATTATTTTCAACAAGAAATAACAAAGAACGGACACATAACTCAAGTTCGCGACGAAAAAACTGGCGAGACGAGTCTTGTCTTTGTGCCAAATTCCGAACGAGTGTTTGCACCAGAAAGCATACTTGGATTGTACACCACTCAAGTGTGGCTCATGGCAAGCAACGGCCTCGTGATAGGTCTTTTATCCTTTTTGTTTTTATGGATTACCTCTAGGGGCCATTACTACAAAAAAGAGCTAAAATCAATTGAGGGACAGCTGATCAGGCAGTCCTACCTTGTTAACTTTGAGACGTCTATTCCGGAGGGAAAAGACCGTGTAGAGCGGATCCTAAATCACTCTTGCCTGGTATTTCCCGAGCTGCAGACTTTGCTGAGAGGAAAGTCAGACAAAAAACTTCCAGCAAAACTGAACCAGAAAGTGGGCGCAGACACCGTAGACATACTAGTCCCAACAAAGAAGGGGGATTTTATCGTAAAATTCTTTGATAATGTGTCGTTTTCCACACTAGAGCAATTCACAAACAACATATCAAAATCAGGAAAGCTGATCTTCAGAGTCTTGTGTGTTGCAAAAAATTATGATGAGGAACTGCAGTCATCCCAGCTTTCATCGCTTATACAAAAGCTGAATCTGGATTTCGATATGGACCTAATTTTCGAAGAAGAACAAGGGTACTCGATGCTGTGGATTAACTAAGGATCCAGCTTATCAGAAAAATCCTTTAAGCCTAACACAGCTTTTACATCTGGATCAAAATTGGCGCACTTGAGAAATGTGCTTCGTCCCTTTTCCGTAATCTTATATTCTATCTTTGCCTTGGGGTTCTGGCTGTCACGTGTTTCTATGAAGCCTTTCTTTGCAAAGCCCTCCAAAATGAGACGGAGTCGCTCTCGGTTTAGGTCAGAACCTGGCGTGCCTGTTGTGATCTGCCTTAAGTTAAGCCACGTCCCAACTTTTGACATGTACCCCAAAATGGCTATGTTTGTGTCACCTGGGGTCTGATTGAATTTTCGCTCCACTTGTTAATCAATGCAAAACTCGGTTGATATTACTTATGTGTTCTTTTGATAATTTTTTTGAACCAACAGCACACCAAGATCGGATTCTGTTACTTGACTGGGGGTTGACCTGTGATGTTTATCATCGGGTGCTACCAAACAACCAACTTGCTTGCATCGACTCTGAAGATTAGTGGCTGGAAAAAATCAACATTCGCCTTCATGACTTATTCCTCCACGGATCCACAAATGTCTAATTTGATACCACGGCATAAGCAACAGCAGGCGTTTCCATCTCTTTTCAAGAATACTTTTTTAAAAAACATACAATCAGCTAACGTCAAATCAAGATTATGCCTAAAATTTTGTGTCTTGTGCGGTTTTTAGTTATCTTTTACCACAATGTCAGGTTACGATCCGGCACTCTGGAAAAGATAGGAAGAGCCCAAGATCGCAATCTATTCTAAGCAGATCGATCTAGATTAGTTTGTGAGTGCAAGCACGATAAAAAAAGCAAAAAAACTTGTTGACCAAGGAAACGTCATCAAAATAGACGAAGATCTCTAT
>JBDUUJ010000106.1:0-13606 GCA_039938575.1 Nitrososphaera sp.
GATGGGTAACACGGATAAGCGTGTCCCATACAGGTAACAGAACCACTGTTAATTTGTCACAAATCGAGTGGTTCACTTTAAATCACTTTGCTGCTAATTATATTGAGTTGATACCGGAGGCTCCAAAAGACCTAGTGCCAAAATTTTTTGGCAAGACTGCAGAGACGTACGATCATATTGCATTCTGGACAACTTTTGGCAAAGACAGGCTATGGAAAAATAAAATAATAAATCAAATCACCGGTTGCGACTCGATTCTGGATCTTGGATGTGGCACTGGAATTTTAACAAGAATGATTGCAGACAAATTCCCAAACTCAAAGATAATTGGTGTCGATGTCTCTGCAAGCTACCTTGAAGTAGCAAAAAGAAACTCGTCACGATACCAAAACATCAAATATGTTCATCAAGATGCAGAGCAGCTTAGCTTAGTTGAAAAGTTTGACTGCATTGTGTCGTCTTACATTCCAAAATATTGTGATGCAAAAAACCTAGTTGGCGTATGCATAAAACACCTAAAACAGCAAGGAAAGATAGTTCTTCACGACTTTACTTATCCAAAAAACAAAGCAGTGTCGAGTCTTTGGCAATCCTACTTTACACTATTGCGATGTGTCGGAATATTCATGCCGAGTTGGTATGACGCATTTGTGGGTTTACCAAAATTGATCAAGTCAAGTACGTGGTTGAGTGACTATGGCAGAGAAATGAGAGATAATGGCCTTGATGTCAGAGAACAATCGTTTACATGGAATACTTCGGCAATGATAGTTGGTAGTGCCAATTAATCCTATAATCTTGCAACAAAAAAAACTACAGTACCGCAAATTATTCCGAGGCTGAGTAGTTTGAGTATGATTTCTTTTTTACGTGTGTGACTTGGTTCTGCTCCCGCCTTTTTCAACTCTTTGTATTTTCTTGAATTTGTTATCAAGATATACGTGAGAACGCAAGATAGCACAGAAAGCAGAATTGCCTCGTATGAGATCGTGTTTGTTTGAATTGCAGAGCCTGCAAAAATAGGTAGCACCGCCCACGAGACCAGCACAGATGCGTTGTTGTGGAATCTGCCTCCAAACAATTCAAGATTGTATGCAAATAGGAAAAATCCCTCAATGATCCCAATTGGGAACAAAAGAGGCGAATCCAAAAATGCATAGTATAGACCGATTCCAAAAGCAACAGTCAAAGCTGAAAGTGAGACAGCAAGAACAGGCCTTCTTGGCAGCTCACCCCATGGCCTGGTCTTACCTCCTATTGCATCAAGACAATGTGCAGATATTCCAAGTGCAAGAAAGTAAATCAAGCAGATTGCACCGAGTCGCTCAAGCTCAAATGGGCCCGCAAGGGAGCCCCACGCCGCAAAAGATACGATAATTCCGGTGTATGGCAAAAACAACATCCCAACACAGATTCTAAACCATCTTGGGCCGAACTTTGGAACAAACCACTCAGACGTTCTGTCTACTTGCACAATATCTAATATGATGAATTGATTTATTTCTTTGATGATGCCATACCTGACATTTTGTGTAATGTTATGACAGACCTTTTAAGGCAACAAATCGATCTTATCTTATGCAACAATACAGAAAATTCATCAAAAAAGGGGTCGTTGAGCCTCTATCGAAAATTCCCTTCCATGGCAAAGCGCCAATCAAACGCCTATCTATGTTGAGCAAAAAACTGGTCCCAAAATCTAACACACACGTTGCAGTCCACTTTGTTAATTCGAAAAAAAAGTTTCCACAGTACAGCTTTTTGCACAAACATGATTGCGATGAAATAAATCTCATACTCTCAGAAAGAGGCAAGCTTACCTACAAAATTCAGCTTGGCGATGAAACATATCGCGTCTCCTCACCGTCTACAGTCTTTATTCCAAAGGGCATAAGACATAGCGCAAACGTCGTTTCAGGCAGCGGAATTTTTGTATGTATAATTTTATCCGATAACTACAAGACAGAATAGGTCTTGCTATGAGCCTTAATTTTAATAGGGGCAACTAGAGCAGATCGCTTATGGTCACAGGCCTTCAAATCCGAATGGACCGAATACTTCGTAAGGGCAAGATGCTTTGTATACCGATGGATCATGGAATATCCAGTGGTCCAATTGAAGGCCTCTCAAGCCCTGCAGCAATAATTCAACAATGTGAAACAAGAGGTCTTACAAGTATTATAATTAACAAAGGAATTCTAAAATCATTACCAAAGCCATCAAGGGTTGGCGTATTGGTTCATTTTTCTGCAAGTACGACACTCTCGATGTCTCCAAACAGAAAGATGCTGAGCGGCAGCGTTGAGGAAGCATTGCGACTGGGAGCAGACGGGGTGTCTTTACACATCAATGTAGGTGGAAAAGAAGAACCGGAAATGCTCGAACAGCTAGGCAAGATATCTGAGGAATGTCACAAATGGAACATGCCACTACTTGCAATGATGTATCCTCGCGGTGAGAATATCAAGAATCCGCACGATCCTGAGATAGTGGGCCATGTGGCAAGAATAGGTGCCGAGCTAGGCGCAGATATTGTAAAGACACTATATACGGGAGACATTGACTCGTTTGCAAAAATTGTAAAGAGTACACCGGTCCCAGTGGTAATTGCGGGAGGCCCAAAGGCAAAAACAGACGCAGACGTTTTGCAGATGACGGAGGATGCTATGAAAGCTGGAGCAAGGGGTGTAACTTATGGTCGTAACATATTTGCACACAAACATCCAGATCAAATGGTAGAGGCACTGGCAGCAATAATATTCAGAAAAGAATCAGCAAAAGAAGCAGAGAAGAAAATTGGAAAAAAATAGAGATTTAATAATTCTACCCAAGGTCCCCAAGTCGCAGCTCGCAAAATTTCTGATGGGGTTGGAAAACGAAGGAATCAAGATGGTCTACGCTGATCCAAAATTACTTGGAACAAAATCGAAGATGGCTACAGTGTACCCATCCCAAAATGCCAAGTACGTCATACTGGAAAAGGACGGTCAAAGACCAAAGGGCAAAAAGGTCGGCAAGAAGTTCAAGGTGCTTTCAAATGCGGACATTGAGAAGATTTTCATTGAGGCAAAAAAGGGGCTTGATTTTGTAATAATTGAGGTAAAAGACTGGAAGATAATCCCACTTGAGAACATCATAGCCAAACTGCACAAAATGCACACTGAGATCTTTGCACTAGCTAGAACTCCAGAGGAGGTGCGAAAGATGTTTTCAATCTTGGAGATTGGGGTAGATGGAGTCATCTTTGAAGCAAGCTCAATTTCTGAAGTAAGGGAAGCAATGGTGTACCTTGGAAGCAGCAAGTTTGAGCTGAAGGAAGCAAAGATAGTCGACATCAAGGAGGTAGGAGATGGAGAACGCGTCTGTGTCGATACTGCATCCATGCTACACAAAGGAGAAGGGATGCTCATTGGAAGTAGATCAAATTTTTTGTTTTTGGTTCACAACGAGTCTGTTGGCTCCTCATTTACTTCACCAAGGCCGTTCAGAGTAAACGCAGGAGCAGTCCACTGCTACACACTCTCACCTGATGGTACAACAAAATATCTTTCTGAGCTGGAGACTGGCTCCGAGGTGCTTGTAGTAGATTCTAAAGGAAAGGCACGAAGGGCAACAGTAGGGCGATCTAAAATAGAGAGAAGGCCGATGTTGATGATAAAGGCACAGACAGGGGACGAAGTCGGCGGAATAATTGCCCAGGATGCAGAAACAATCAGGTTTGTCAGGCCGGGTGGCCAGTTGGTATCAGTTACGCATCTCAAAAAAGGTGATACGGTTCTTGTTCATGCAAAAGCTGCAACTGGAAGACATTTCGGCATGGAAGTCTCAGACGAATACATTTTAGAAAAATAGATGACATACAAGACATGCGTCAGTGTGGCAGAGTCAAGCCCATTCAAAATGACTTCAACGCTACTCAAGGCGTTAAAGAAATCAGATTATGCAGAACTCAGACTGGACTTTCTCAAGCCAATCGATGTGCCTGCCACGCTTGAAAAAACAAAAAAATATCACAAAAGGTGCGTGTGTACACTACGCCCAAAGTCGGAAGGCGGCAAGTTTTCTGGCACAGAAAAAGAACGCATATCGATTCTGAAACTCATTGCAGAATACAATCCCTACTTAATTGACATAGAATTTTCCACACTATCCAAAAACAAGCCCCTGCTCAAATACGTGAAAAAAACTGGCACAAAGATCTTGGTATCGTGGCACGATTTTAAGAGGACACCTAATGTGGCCACCCTGATGAAAAAACTTGGCAAGATGCGGAGATTCTCACATCACGTCAAAATAGTCACAACTGCAAACTCGATCAAAGACACGGCAACCATCCTGTCGCTATATCGAAAAAAAGATCCAAATTTGATTGCATTTGCAATGGGTGATTATGGAAGGGCCTCGAGGTTGCTTTGCATGAATCTTGGTAGCCCATTTACATATGTCTCGCTTGGTAAGCCTGTTGCGCCAGGTCAGTTTAGTGTAGATGAAGTTAAATCGCTCCTTGCTTTGCAAAAATAAAGATGACTAAAACATATGCGGTGATTGGAGATCCAATAGATCATTCACTTTCTCCAAGTATCCACAATGCAGCCTTTAAGGCCACGGGACTTGACTGCACCTACATAGCATACCGGATTCCGCGTGGTGAGCTTTCTGCAGGAATTGAATCGCTAAAAAAAATAAAGATCTCAGGATTTAATGTGACCATACCGCACAAAATAGAGATGATGAGGTTTTTGGATGAATCAAGTCAAGAATGTAAAACAATTGGCGCAACAAACACAGTGACAAATGACGATGGCAAACTTATTGGATACAACACAGACATGGATGGATTTTTGGAACCAATAAAGAAAAAAAAGATCCCAATTTCCGGACAAACTGTATTGTTGCTTGGTGCGGGAGGAGCAGCCAGGGCCATCGTTGCAGGCTTTGCAAAGGAAAACGCACAAAAGATCATAATTGCAAACAGAACCTTGCAAAAGGCAGAGGAACTAGCCAAGTTTGCCTCAGGCCTTGGACTAGAATCCCATTCAACACTGCTTTCTCATGCAGCAGACGTAGTACCAAAATGTAACTTCATAGTCAATGCTACGTCTGTGGGACTAAGGGGTGAACCAAGCCCGATTCCAACTGACACAATAAGCTCAGAGCACATAGTGTACGATATAGTTTACATGCCAATGAATACGGACTTGATCACACAGTCGAAAAAAAATTCTGCTACAGTAATATATGGATACGAGATGCTTTTGGGGCAAGCATGCCTTGCATTTGAGATATGGCACAAGATGCCGGCTCCATACGATGCGATGAAAAAAGTTCTACTTGGGGGATTTTGAATGCAAGTAAAAGCGACTGTACATGGAGCCATCTCGATTGTCAATGCAATAGCTACGTGGAAGGGTGCAACCCTTGGAATTGATTCCAAAGTGGAAGCAGTGATGAGAATCTCTGATGGCCGAGGAATTTTTGTAGAATCGAAAAACAAAAACCTAAGCTCACGGCTCATAAACAAAGTAATTGAGCTTTCCGTGCCGAAAAAAGATCTGGAAAAAAACAAAATAGAGCTAAGCATTAATTCAGAAATACCTACGGGTTATGGACTTAAGAGTTCAAGTGCGATATCTACAGTTGTGTCACTTGCATGCCACAAAGTCTTCAAGACACGCTACTCGGACGCCGATGTCTTGAACGCAGGAATAGATGCCTCCCTTGCTACCAAAGTGAGTATGACTGGTGCATTCGATGATGCATGCGGGTGTTATTTCGGCGGAACAATAGTCACGGATAACAAGCTACGCAAGATAATCAGGATGCAAAAAACTCCAACTGACTTGAGCGTAATCATATTCATTCCAAATTCAAGGAAGCGTGGTAACATCAAAAAGCTACGAAACCTACCCCATGTCTTTGAGCGAGCATGGAGATTCGCAAAAGAAGGAGAATACTGGAGCGCAATGGTGCTAAACGGTCTTGCAACATCACACATTCTAAACTCCAACCCCCAAATAATATTGCGACTTGTTGAAAATGGCGCACTTGGGGCATCTGTGTCTGGAAATGGGCCTGCAATCGCGGCGGTGACAAAAAAGAACAACATCTCAAACATAAAGAGAGTCTTTGCAGGTCTTGATGGTGATGTAGTGACAGCAGCAGTAAACAACAAAAAGGCAGATGTGTATGAACTGTAAGGTAGAACAAGCAAAACTCAGCGGCACAATTAGCTGCCCATCGAACAAGAGTTACACACACAGAGCAATATTTTTGGCGTCCTTGGTAAACGGAAAGAGCCTAATTAAAAACGCGCTTTACTCACGAGACACAAATGCAACCATTGAGATTTGCAAAAGCCTTGGAGCCGAGATTCAACAAGCCGGTAACACCCTCAAAATAAAAGGAATCGACAAATTCGATGACACGGATCTCGTACTGGATGCGTCAAACTCCGGCACGACGATTCGAATTGCGGCAGCAATCTCTTCTTTGAGGAAAGCAAAGACCGTCCTCACAGGTGACGAGAGTCTCAAAAAAAGACCAATGAAGCCGCTTTTGGATGCGCTAGAATCGCTTGGCGCAAAATGCTCCTCAAATGACGGCAAGCCACCACTCACTATAATCGGTCCAGTAACTGGTGGTGAAATAACGATTCCTGGAAATGTCTCAAGTCAGTTTATCTCGGCCTTGTTCATAGCAGGGCCTTTGATGGAAAGAGGAATCACAATAAACATCAGCTCGGAGCTTGTGTCAAAACCATATCTTGAAGCTACGATCTCTGCGATGAAAAAATTCGGAGTTGAAGTTCATGAAGTAGTACAATACAAAAAATACACAATAAACCCACAAAAATACAAACACACTACGATAACGATTCCGTCAGATTTTTCCAGCGTAGCACTATTGTTGTCAGCAGCTGTCTTGGTTGGGTCAAATCTTACCGTCAAGGTCTCAATTGGAGACCTGGCACAAGGCGACGAGGCGATAATCGACATCCTTGGCAAGCTTGGCGCAGATGTCTCATTAAACAACAATGTAATAAAGGTAAAATCACCAGAAAAGCTAGTTGGTGGAAAATTTGATTTGGCAGATACTCCTGACTTACTGCCACCGCTTTCTATTTTAGCATTAAAATGTAATTCGCCGCTTGAGCTGTCTAATGTAAAGCATGCACGCTTCAAAGAGACCGACAGAATCGCAATAATTGCACGCGAGCTCCAAAAACTCGGATTGAAGATTCAAGAAAAAGAAGACGGAATGATACTTTACCCACCAAAGGAACTACGAGGAGCATCACTTGATTCAGAGGAAGATCACAGACTCTTTATGGCGTTTTGTATAGCCGCAATGTATGTGGGTAACTGCACTGTCTCAGATCCTGAATCGGTGGATGTCTCCTATCCAAGCTTTATTGAAGACATGAAAAGAGTCGGAGCAAAAATCTCAACGAAATAAGTTATAAGCGTCGCATGTTGGTTTTTACTTGATGCCTGGGAGCTCAATTGGACAAAGACTGGTTTTGACAAGCTTTGGTGAAAGCCACGGCAAATGTGTCGGCGCAGTGCTAGATGGATGCCCTGCAGGACTTGAGCTGCAAGAAAAAGACATACAAAAAATGCTTGATCAAAGAAAACCAGGTCAGTCGCTTGTCTCCACACAAAGAAAAGAAGGAGACCAAGTCGAGATTCTATCAGGAGTCTTTAGAGGATTTACTACAGGCGCACCAATTGCGATGATAATTTGGAACAAGGATCAGGACTCAAGGGCCTATAACGACCTTATCACCAAGATGAGGCCTGGACATTCCGACTTTCCGGCGCTTGTAAAATATCACATGTTCAACGACTATAGGGGTGGTGGAAGATTCTCAGGCAGGCTCACTGCGACGCACGTCATGGGTGGCGCGATAGCAAGAAAGCTTCTCCAGGTAACTCTTGGAGTAGAGACGTACTCATACACAATCAAGATTGGCAAAATCGCAATGAAGGAAAAATTTGAGTTGAAAATGAAGGACCATATCTATGAAAATGAAGTGAGGTGTCCAAACAAGAACACAGCAGAAAAGATGCGGAACGCTATCTTGGCAGCAAGAAAAAACGGGGACTCGCTTGGCGGCGTAGTGGAATCGACTACTGTGAACCTTCCTGTAGGTTTAGGGGAGCCGATATTTGGCTCATTAGAGTCTGATATAAGCAAGGCAATCTACTCGATTCCGTCTGTCAAAGGAGTAGAATTTGGCTCAGGATTTGCCGGCTCAGAACTGTTTGGCTCTCAGAATAACGATCCATATGTAATCAAAAATGGTAAAGTGGTGACAAAGACCAACAATGCAGGAGGAATTCTCGGCGGCCTCTCAAACGGCATGCCGATTGTCATGAGGGTTGCATTCAAACCCGCATCGTCAATTGCAAAAAAACAAAATACAATAGACATCAAGACAAAAAAAGCAGTTACATTGCAAGTACAGGGAAGACATGACCCATGTGTCGTACCGAGGGCTCCACCGGTTGTCGACTCACTTGTCTCACTGGTACTTGCAGATCACGCAATCATGAGCGGGTTCATCAAACCTGTACTGTAAAATGTCCAACATAGATCAACTGAGAAACAAAATAGATGAGATAACGCTTCAGATGATCAAGCTGCTCAAGGAGCGAACAGAGGTATCAAAACAGATAGGCGAACTAAAAAAAAGCAGCGGCCTTGGGATCTTTGATGAAACAAGAGAAGAACAACTACGAAAAGAGGTAAGTGAGATGTGCAAGCAGATTGGGCTTGATGAGTCAATTGGAAAAAAATTTCTCAACTTCCTTCTAAACGAATCAGTTAAGGTACAGGCAGACGGCAAACAATCACACCTTACGATGTTTTTGAAGGCAAAAAACCTGGAGAAACAAGGAAAAAAGATCATTCACATGGAAGTCGGTGAGCCAGACTTTATGCCACCAAAGATACTCAAAAATGCACTCGGCGAGGCGTATGAGAGGGGATTTGTAAGGTATGGCCCTGCGCATGGGATGCCACAACTAAGGGATGCGTTGGCAATGCATGTTTCAGAGAAATTTGCAACCAAGATCAGATCGGAAAATATTCTTGTTTCACCAGGAGGCAGGTTCTCAGTGTACCTTGCAATAACTACGTTGCTGAATCCTGGCGACGAGATAATCATAATAGAACCAGCATGGCCTGCCTACAGAGATTGCGCAATAAACGCAGGAGTCAAAGTAAGGGCGATTCACACGACTCTTGAAAGTAAGTGGGAGCCATCAATTCATCAAATTGAACAAACCATAAATTCCAACACAAAAATGATTGTACTGAATTATCCAAATAACCCTACAGGAAAGGTGTTACCGATACAACTACAAGACAAAATAGTTGATCTTGCGCAAAAACACGACTTGTATGTTCTAAGTGACGAAATTTATTCAGAGTATGCATTTCGTCCATGGAAGAGTGTTCTTGCTAACAACTATCAAAAAAGCATTGTGACACAATCATTTTCCAAATCTCACGCCATGACGGGATTCAGAATCGGATACACAATTACATCTCCACAAATCGTAGAAAAAATGGTCAAGTTGCAGGCTTTGTGTTTGACAAATGTTGCTGAACCAATCCAGTATGCCGCCCTCAAGGCGCTTGAAGCAGATACTACTAGTAATGCAAAAAATATGCGCTCAAAGCTTGAGACGCTGGTGCAGGCTGCACATGAAGTAGGTCTTGAGTTTGTTGCTCCGGATGGCGCAATGTACCTGTTTGCCAGAGTTGGAAAGCAGAATTTTGACGGTCTTGAGTTTGCCAACAAGCTCCTTGACTACGGCGTGGCTGTTGCCCCAGGCGAGGGATTTGGCAGCTACAGGGACTTTGTGAGGATCTCTGCCTGCCAGGACGAAAACAAACTAAAGGAAGGTATGAAAATACTTCATGAGGTACTCAGGGGATCTAAATGAAGAAAAGCATCACGATAATAGGCGCAGGCGGCAAGATGGGGCAGTGGTTTGCCAAGTACTTCAACTCCATCGGTTACGAGGTAGTTGGGTTTGATTCTGAAACGCCGATTACAGACAAGACCGTCAAAAAGGCAAGCTCACTTGTGGGCGCAGTACTAAATGCAGAGATTGTGCTTTTGTGCACACCCACTAGGAGGACGCCGGAAATAATCAGACTAATTGCAAAGGAGATGAAGCGTGGTTCCTATCTTATCGAGATTTCCTCGCAAAAATCAAAAACTGCTGCAGCATTACTCAAAATCCCATCAAAGATAAACCCAGTGTGTATACACCCAATGTTTGGTCCTGGCACCAAAAAGATCAAAGGTCAGAACATCATCTCGATTCCAATAAAGGACGCAAAAAAAGAACTGAATCTGGTCAAGTCACTTTTTGAGGGCGCAAATTTTGTCACAATTGATGCAACAGAACATGACAAAAAGATTGCGATCATACTCGGGTTAACTCATCTGATGAATCTGGCGTTTGCAAACATTCTCTCAAAGGACGACAAGATCTCATTGACTGAACGCATGTCTGGAACTACATTTAAGGTACAAAAAATTCTTGCAGAAAGCATCATGACTGAGTCAACTGAGCTAATTGAAACCATAATTTCCAACCCTGAAATAAGAAAGTCAGCAGAAGAGTTTTGGAAAGACATTGGAAGACTACTCACAGACATACAGGAAGGAAAGTCAGAAGACATCACAAACTACATCCGTGCAGTTCAAGAAGGTCTCGCAAAGAACTCCAACCTGGAAGAGTCGTACAAAAAATTAAACATGATGATCAACGCAATCGAAAAATGATATGCGTTCAACTAAAATAGTAACGTGTTTTGTAACAAACAACAACAGATTCCTTTTGCTGAAACGAAGTGACAAAGTAAAGACCATGAAGGGGTTGTGGGCAGGCATAAGTGGAATAATTGAAAAGGACGAAGAGCCGTTAGTGCGTGCAAAAATCGAAATTTATGAGGAAATAGGCGCAAAAGATAATGCGGTGAGCCTACTCAAGACAGGAAAAAAGATGATAATATCGTCACCGCAGTATCCTGATCATCAGTGGGTCGTCTTTCCGTTTTTGTTCGCACTCAAAGAATCAAAAATATCTCTAAATTGGGAAAATGTTTCATACAAGTGGATTAAGCCAGAAGAGATATACAATTACCAAACAGTTCCGAGTCTGGATCAAGTGTTACTCAGCTTGCTGTAAGTTTTCTGTTTCTTTTACGTATTTTCTTTGTTGTGGTAGCATCACGTAGACACAAGCGCCACCACACATCGTACAAGGAACATTGTTTCCTTGATGTTGGCCCACTCGGTTGTGAATGCGGGCAGCTTCTTCTGGGTCGATGGAAAGAGAGATCTGTTTTTCCCAGTCTAATGTGCGTCTCGCTTCGGTCATCTTCATGTCCCAGATGATCGCCTTGTCCCTGAGCTTTACTAGATCTCCTGCATGGGCCGCTATTCTGTATGCGATAAGGCCAGCTCTTACCTCCTGCGCATTTGGAAGCGCTAAATGTTCTGCAGGAGTAAGGTAACACAATAGATCCACACCCTCGCTAGCAGCAACTGCAGCGCCTATTGCACTAGATATGTGATCGTATCCTGAAGCTATGTCTGTTACAAGTGGGCCTAACACATAATACGGAACATCACCAATGAGCGACTTGGCAAGTCTGACGTTTGCGGCCACCTCATTTAGAGGAACGTGACCTGGACCTTCAACCATTACCTGAACATCATGTTCATGAGCTTCTTTAACAAGTCTTGAGATGTTTATCATCTCTTGTACTTGGAGCTCGTCATGTGAGTCCAAAATGGAGCCTGGCCTTAGAGCGTCGCCCAAGCTGAATGTGACGTCGTACTTTTTTGCAATCTCCATGAGGTAATCATAATGTGTGATGTAGGGGTTTTCCTTGTCGTACTTGAGCATCCATGCTGCAGTTATAGTACCACCCTTGCTTACGACACCTCCATATCTTTGCACTTTGAGTATGCGTTTTGCAATCTCTTTTGTGATCCCTGAGTGAATGGTAGTGTAATCCACACCATCCTTTGCATTGTTCTCAAAGGCATTAAGAAAATCATCCTCGGTTAGGTCTAAAGGGTTTTTGTGCTTTTCTACACCATAGTTGTACGCCTCATAAATTGGAACCGTGCCAAATGTAATTGGCGCAGCCTCAAGAAGCGCTCGTCGTATGGCACCAACGTCACCGCCGTCACTCAAGTCCATGATGGTGTCGGCATGATGCTTTACTGCAATTTTGGCCTTTTCTATCTCCTCGTTGAGATCTACTCTGAGTGTGGATGTCCCGATATTGACATTAACTTTGGTCTTTAGGCCTTTGCCGATTCCGACTCGGTGAACTTTTTGAGGCCTTGCATTGTTGGCTGGAATAATTATGGAACCAGCAGCAATTCTTGCTCTGAGCCATTCTGGCGTTACCCCCTCATCTCTTGCAACCATCTTCATCTCTTCTGTGATAACCCCACGTCGAGCTGCGCTAAGCTGTGTTCCCATGTGCTTAGTACGAGTTCTCTAGATTTAAACAATAGCAAAACTGGTTCTGTCGAGTTGTCAAGGGATAAAATGTTAAATAATTACACTCAATACCTGCAACATATTTTGCCATACAAGTCCATCAAACAACCATTCACGCCAAATACAGAACAACTACAAATGATGTAGACCTTCAAAGACATGGTAAACCATTGCATAAGAATCGGCATTGAGAACAATTGTTCCACAATGAAGAAACTGTCACTGGTCTCATATCATGCCCTGAAAGACTATCAGATCCAATCAAAATACAAATTCACTGCCATAGCACAAGCGGCTGGCAGACTGGCACAAAGAAAAAAGACATCAAAAAAGGCAGGAAAGTAAAATCACCATATGTCAGCAAGCCATATCTTGTATCGTGTTACGGATTTAAAATCAACGACATGCTGTCATCTTTTCCTGTATCAAACAGAGAATTTGCCAATATTCTACTAAACAACCATACCACAAAAATCCTCTCAGACAAGACATTGCAGCCAAGATCCTTTGTTATCACGCCAACCACACTGTCCATCACTGTTAGAAAAGATGTGCAGGAAATCAAGCCAGAATACATAATAGGAATAGACAGAAATCTCAGAAATATTACCATTTCCACACCGCAGCAAGCCATCATGTACGGGACAAACAAAATTCTCTCAATCAAGGAAAATCAGTTTGTCAAAGCATCATTTAGACAAAAGATGAACTCGTGGTCTTTTTACAAATTTCAAAGACAGTTACGGTATAATGCAGCATGGGAAGGTATTCCGGTTTCATTCATTGATCCTAAACACACCGGCCAGCTCTGTCCAAGATGCGGAGGGCAACAAGAGGACGGGCTATACCATCGTAAATTGTGGTGCAGTAAATTGTGGTGCAGTAATTGTATGAGATCGATGAACTGTGACATTGCCGCATCCATGAATATAGCATACAGGGGGTGGAGTAGGTTTTGCCATCCTCGAGGGCTTTTAGCTGAAGCAGTGAAGGGGAACGTGGATTTATCTGAACCGCTAATCCGAGTAGATGGAAGCAAGTGGATTGCCAAGAGGCAGCCCCGA
>JBDUUJ010000107.1:0-7949 GCA_039938575.1 Nitrososphaera sp.
TGATTTCGTGGTCTTTACGAATTTCAAAGACAAATCCAGCATAAAGCAGCATGGGAAGGCATTCCGGTTTCATTCATTGATCCTAAACGCACCAGCCAGCTCTGTCCAGTATGCGGAGGAACACTCCAAGTGGACACAGGCTATACAATCGTAAACTGTGGTGCAGTAACTGTATGAAATTGATGAACCGTGACATTGTCGCATCCATGAATATATCATACAAGGGGTGGAGTAGGTTTTGCCATCCTCGAGGGCTTCCAATTGAAGCAGTAAAGTGGAACATGGATTTTGACAAAAATCCACTAATCCTGAGTCGATGGAAGCAAGTTGGTAAGTCACCTAACGAAGACGATAGAACACTAGACCCTCGGAATATAACTAAAAAAAGCGAGGATATCAGGTAGAACATGGTCGACTTGAGGATATCCTCGCTCTGATTTGGTTGGTCTTGGCTGGTCCTAATCTCGGTACAATGGCCGCCGAATGAACCTAAATCACATCTGCATTCTAATAAAAAAAGCCTTGCGTAGAAATTATTCGTAAACAATGCCGTAATGTTGTTCAAAAAGAACACACTAGATTTCAAACGTATCTAAAAACCACTTCAAACCACATTGAGGATACTGGTAGCAGAAGACAACAAATTTGCAGCAAAACAGTACAAAACATTACTTGAAAAAAATGGGCACACCGTAGTAGTGACCAAAGATGGTACAGAATGCGTCAAAATATACAAAGAACATATGAAAAAAACAGAATTTGACTCACTTGACGAATCACCGTTTGATGTAGTGATACTCGATCATAACATGCCAAAAAAAAGCGGCGCAAAAGCAGCAAAAGAAATTCTAGCCAAAAATCCCAAACAAAAGATCCTGTTTGTAACTGGGTATCAAAGGTGGGCAATTGAGGATGAAACAGATGACCTCATAGAAAAGATAATCCTTCTTGAAAAACCATTTACATTGTCACAGCTTGAAAGAAAAATAGAGTCACTTTAGGCTATTTCTTTTTCTTTGTGCCGGTTTTTTCCAGGTTTGCTTGGGCGGCTGCAACTATTGCAATAGGTATTCTATGGGGCGAGGCACTAACGTACGACACTCCGGCATCATGGAAGAATTTGATCGAGTTTGGATCACCTCCGTGCTCCCCACACACACCAATCTCCAAATTTGGTTTGGCTGAACGACCATTTGCTACAGCTATTTTCACGAGGCTTCCGACACCGTTTATGTCCAGAGTCTGAAACGGGTTTCGCTCAAGGACTTCTTTTTCTATGTATTCTGGAAGGAACTTGCCTTCCGCGTCTTCTCTACTGAAGCTGAATACTGCCTGTGTGAGGTCATTTGTCCCAAAGCTGAAAAATTCAGCAATCTCTGCAAGTTCGTGAGCTGTAAGGCATCCTCGCACCACTTCGAGCATGGTTCCAAAGTTAATTTTGAGTTTGAGTCCATACTTTGATTCAATTTCTGACTTGACACCATCGTAGATCTTTTTGATCTGTTTTAGTTCTAAGACGTGCCCTACCTGCGGAATCATTATCTGCGGGTATGCACGAACCTTTTGTTTTGCAAGCTCTGCTGCAGCTTCAAACACTGCTCGAATCTGCATTTCGTAAATTTCTGGATAGGTGATTCCAACTCTGACTCCTCGATGCCCCATCATGGGGTTTATCTCTGCAAGCTCTTTTGCTCTCGCAAGAAGTATTTTTGTTTCCTCAAGTTCTTCTGAGCTACCTTGCATTTCCAACCTGTGTATTTTATTGATTAGCTCTTCTGGATTTGGCAGGAACTCGTGCAAAGGCGGATCAAGCAGTCTGATGGTTACTTTGTAACCTTCCATCGTTTTTAGGATTTGAATAAAATCACTTTTTTGCAACTCTTGCAACTTTTGAAGATACTGTCTGCGCTCATCTAGTGATTTTGCCATAATTAATTTGACAAAAAGACCAAGCCTGTCTTTTGCATTGAACATTCTTTCCGTTCTGCAAAGACCTATCCCCTCTGCACCATATCTTCTTGCAAGCTCTGCTCCTTCAGGCGTATCGGCGTTTGCCCTAATTCCAATTTTCTTTGCTTTTTTTGCCCAATCGAGAATCATCTTAAAATCAGAAGTAATTTGTGGCTCAATTGTTGGAACCTGGCCTAGGTAAACATCGCCTTGGCTGCCGTCAATTGTTATTGCATCGCCTTCGTGAATTATGATGTTGCCAACAACTGCTTGTTTTGCATCTGCATTTATTCTCATCTCGGAACATCCAACAATGCACGGCTTACCCATACCCCTTGCCACCACCGCAGCATGTGATGTCTTTCCACCACGGCTAGTTAAAATGCCAACTGATGCAAAAAATGCAGGTACATCTTCCGGTTTTGTTTCTTCACGAATCAGGATCACCTTTGCATTATTTTCTCCCATTGCAACTGCACGTTTTACATCAAATACTGCAATACCACTTGCCGCACCAGGAGATGCCGCAATTCCTTTTGTTACTTTTTTGAACTGTTTTGCTTGCTCGTAATCGATTGTCTTGTGGAGCAACTGTTCTAACTGGTCTGCATGCAATCTTAGCAGTGCACGTTCTTTTGTGATAAGTTTTTCTTTTACCATGTCAACTGATGTCTTTATCATGGCCGAAGCGTTCATTTTCGCAGACCTGGTCTGGAGCAAGTAGAATTTACCTTGCTCTATCGTAAATTCGATGTCTTGTGGTTCTTTGTAGTGTCTTTCGAGTTGTTTGCAAGTCTTGAGCAATAATTGATAGCTTTTTGGCATTTCTTTTTGCATTTCGTCTACTGGTTTTGGCGTTCTGACACCTGCTACTACATCTTCACCTTGCGCGTTTACCAAATATTCGCCAAAGATCTTATTTGCACCGTCTCCGGGGTTCCTCGTAAACACTACTCCTGTGGCACTGTCATTTCCCATATTGCCAAACACCATGGCAACTACATTCACTGCTGTTCCATCAGCTATGTCTTTTGTGATGTGATTTTTTTCTCTGTATACTACTGCGCGCTCTCCCATCCAGCTGTTAAAAACTGCTTTTATCGCAAGCTGAAGTTGCTCGTCTGGGCTTGATGGAAATGGTCTTCCAGTATGTGCTTCACAAATCTGTTTGTATTGCGATACCACTTCTTTGAGTGATTGTTCGTTTAAGTCGCTGTCTGCATGAACTCCCTGCTTTTTCTTTGCCTCCTCTAGTACGTGGTCGAACTTTTTGTCATCTACACAAAAGACCACCTTGCCAAACAATTGGACGAATCTGCGGTAAGAATCCCAGGCAAATCTTGGGTTGTTTGTCTTTTTAGCAAGGGCGTTTACGGAATTATCGTTTAATCCAAGATTTAGAATGGTGTCCATCATGCCCGGCATGGATATTGCCGCACCGGAGCGCACAGATACTAAGAGTGGGTTGTTGTTTGAATTCCACTTCTTACCAGTCTTTCTTTCCAGCTTGGCTATGTTCTTTTTTACTTCGGCCCAAAGAGATTTTGGTAATGTCTTTCCATTTTGATAGTATAACTTGCAGACATCGGTAGTAATTGTAAATCCTGGGGGTACTGGCAGCTTTATCCTGGTCATCTCGCAGAGGCCTGCACCCTTGCCTCCTAGCAATTTTTTATTCTTGCCATCTCCCTCGTCGAAAAAGTAAACCAACTTCATTTTCTTATCACGGATTTTTCTATCGATTTGAAGGTGTTTTAAAGCATTCCCTTGGCAAACTCTTCTATTGTCTTGTTCCAGTTCTTTGCCTTGATTATTCCGCTTGCTACAAGTATGCCGCTTGAACCAAGATCGATTGCTTTTCTTACGTCATCACCTGTGACTATGCCTGCGCCGCAGAGAAGCTTTGTACGGTTTTTTGCAGCCTTTACTGCTTGAACTGCTCTTGTAATTAACTCTGGCCGCTCAGTTGAGACTGCCCTTCCAGTTCCTATGAGTTCAGGCGGCTCGATCGCAATGTATGTGGGATTTAGCTTTGCATATTTGGCTGCCTCTGATACGTCTTTGACACAAACGACTGATATCATATTCAGATCTCTTAGGCGTCTTACAAGATCCATAATGTCGCCTTGTGGAATTCTGTGCTCACTGTGGTTGACAAGTGAGCCATCTATGCCAGATTTTTTTAGTAATTCCGGTACGACAAAACCAGTTGTGCTGCCAACCTTAACATTGTCTACATGTTGTGCAAGCAGTGGACCTGAATAATTTTTGATGCTTCCAAGAAGGTGTTGTGGCGGGGCTATGGCAATTTTGAGATGGTGTTTTTTTGCCACGTTGTCTGCGACTTGGGCCAATTTGATTGCCTTTTTACCAGCTATTTCATCATAATTTTTGTAATTAATTATAAACAAGATCTGTGTGGACTGATTTTCTGTATTATTTAATGTTTTTAGAGATCGAGGGGGGTGCCGCTCTTCCAAATAAAATTACACAAAGTAAAGATGTTGTTTGTCATTTCTTCAGAGTTTGTAAACAACGCACATTCAGAATCAATATTCTCGTGAAGTGTGCCTTTTACTGCAGAATCGGACATGAGTAACTTGCCAGTTATTGGACAGCTTTTTGATACTACAATTCTTCCCTTTGATGGGAGTTTGCCAATCCTGACTTCACTTGCACCGAATCTTTTAATGAATGGCATCATTTTTTGTGACGCATCATCAACTATGAGCCGTATTGTTCCACCGTGCTTTTGCGTCAACTTGATTTTTTCTGGAATTGCGGTGTGATAAAGTTTCGATACGTCTTCGATTGTTGTCACTAAATAAAATACATCTGTAGTGTTTTCTAATATTCTTTCGATTTGTAAAGTTATGTTCTCTATTCCCTGAATTACTCTAAAGGTAGGAACCGTGGATTTGTTGTCTGTGTTGCTGATATCTTTTACTTTATCGACTATCTTCTTGCCGTCACGTCTAATTTTGGTTACTTCCTCTTCTTTTTTCTTCAATGCCAATGCGAGCACCTCACTTGGCTCCGCAGCAATGCATAGCTTTGGCGATGAGAATGAAATTGAGACTATTCCGTTGCTTGTGAGCTTGTCAATAATACGGTATGTTTTTGCTCTGTCTACGTTGATTTCTTTTGACAACGCACTTGCAGTGATTGGTCCTGTCCGAAGTAGGTTCAAGTAGATCTTTGCTTCAAGCTCGTCCATTCCTAAAATGTCTGAGAGTTCTGCAGTCAATTCATCAACGTAAGGTGACTGAGTCCTACTTAGCTGTAAGTCGTCGACTCCATTTACGGCGGTTTCTTCCACAGACTCTAAGCGGTTGTTGTGTATTAACGGTGTTCTTTGTTCTTTTTGAACGTACAATTTTTCATCCCCTAGATTAGCACGAAGCAATCTGAAGTCAAGACTGCTTCAACTTTAAAAATAATTGCGTATGAATCATAAGTGATTAAATTATTACATTGATCGACACGAAGCTTTGCCAATTTCATTACGTTGTTCATCATATTAAATCACTGTAAAAGCAATTACTGCTATAATTATCATGAGTATGACGTGCTTTATCCCTGCAACATAAGATCCCGATCCGATCTTACCAGCAGCAATGCCACCAAACACCGATTCTATTATCGCCATGTTGAACAGTATCGAATTAAGATCGTTGATCTTCACACCAGAAAGAGCTGCAAAGACATTGTTGCTAGATACGTTTTCTTGAACAAGTAGCTCCTTTACCGATTCAATCTGCGTAAAAAACTGCGAAGACAAGATTACAGAAATTGCTATGAATACGGCGTATGCAATGTATATAGTGTAGGTGTATGGCTGCAAGGCCGACTTTCTTTCCTTTTCTAGGTTCCTAAGCTCGCTTACGTGTCTTTGTATGGTTTCTAAATTTTCTGCGATATTTCCACCATTTTTGTACGCAATCTCAAGTAGCACTATGACTCTTCTTGCCATTCTGGTGCCGGCTTTTTTTGAAAAGTTTGCAAATGCTTCATTTATCGGCATACCCCAACTGATGTTTGATTTGAGGTTCTTTAGAAGGGGGCCTAGATTTCCCATGTTGCGCTCCGGTGTAAGCTGAATTGCTTGGATGAGATTGGATCCGCTCTGAATCGAGCTAACCAGTGAGAGTAAAAACAGCGGGAGATGTCTATCGATACTTTCTCGTCTTTGAACCTCTTTTAACTGCAACATTGTGAGTGGTATGACTCCTGCCAGAATACCAAATATGATGCCAACATCTCTTGTGATGACCTGGATTGAATTTGACAGGTAGATGCTAAAGATTATGACTACTACACTTGCCACCACAGAAACTAGGCCGACTTTGAACTTTTCCGTCTTGACAAACGGTATAGTTGGTATCTTGACTTCTGATTGGCTTTGCATGGTCTCCATCCACATTATCTTTTTGGCACCATCGAGTTCATCATTATCAGCAAGACTATTCCAAAAAGTGGAACGAGAATGTATGTGAGCATGTTCATTAATGTAATGAGGTCGAATCCACCAAGATTTGGATTCATTATCGCCATAATTGATAGCATGATAATGGCCATCAACGGAAAGACGATCAGCAAAATGGTGTACATTTCAGCCATTATTCCAAGAGATTCGGTTGATCTTTTCACACTAAGCTTCTTTTCTTCAAGGTGTACTTTTGCTGCTGCAAGAAAGTATTCTCTTAGATTTCCACCAGCTTTGAATGTGATGACTGCGCCCTCCAAAAGCTCCGAGTAGGCTCCTTTTGGTGTCCTCTTGATGAGGTCACTGACTGCGGTGATCACATCCATTCCTAAGATCTCTATGTTTCGCGTCACGAATTTTGCATCCTTTACTATTTCTTCTTTGGAGTTTTCATTTGATATCGACTTGAAAACGCCTTCCAAGGACAGTCCACTTGCAGACAATGTGGCCATGTATCCGATGTAGTGTGGAATCTCTTCGGCAAGTTTTGAGGCTCTTGTCTTTGTATTGAGAATGGGAATTGCCTGCATTGCAAAAAATGTAGTCATTGCCATGCCGACGCCAGCAACAACGACAAGTACACCGGCTGCAAGAGACTCAAAGTTGAACATCACGGATGCAACAAACATTGCTATTGCGCCAAGAACTCCGCCAATGAAGCTTGTGGACACCATGCTTGCAACAAACACCTCAAATGGCACAGGCATCATTGCTTGTCTGATGTTCTCTTTGAGTTTTGGTAATCTTGGATATAGGAAATGTAAATAACGGTTTAATAGCCTATAGCTAAAGACTTGGAACTTCGACGGCTCATTTTTTGGCCCATCGCCGTAGTCTTGGGCCTTGAGAATGCCTATCACTCTTCGATCACAAGCCGCTTTTTTTCATAGAATCTGTCTGAATTAGAGTAAAATTCTAAAATATTTTTCATGACTTCTCTGTGCCCACGTATGTTATTCTCTGTGAGCCACTCGAGTGCGGTTCTTCTTTTCTTTAGCTCGTATGTGATTTGGTCGTCGTCAATTCCTGTTTTCTCCTTTATCTTGCCCATGACAATACTGTTGCCAGAAAATTCATGCCTGTCATCATTTGGATTCCACTTGAATATCTCGTGAGTTTTAATCTCGCCTGTCTTCTCATTGAGACCTGCTATCTCAGATATCTGGATTATTCTTCGTATGGATTGGTTGCCTATTCTGAGCTTGAGCTGGAGCGTTATGATATCGAGCGTGTTTGCAATCAATGTCTTTGGAACATCCATTGGAGATGACACAAGTCTTGTGAGTGTTGCTTCAACAGAATCTGCGTGAATTGATGAAAAACCTCCGTGTCCTGTAGCCATTGCCTGGAATAATGTGTATGCCTCACGACCTCGTGTCTCGCCTACTATGATGATATCTGGTCGTTGCCTTAGTGCCGCTCTTAATAGGTCATACTGTGTTATCTCGCCTATCTGACCGTCAGTAAAGTTCTGTCGTGACACAGCCGGGATCCAGTTCTCATGGAGGAGGTT
>JBDUUJ010000108.1:0-11569 GCA_039938575.1 Nitrososphaera sp.
TACAATCTGAATTTGTATGTCCTAATTGCCACAGATTTAATTTAAATCGCACATTAAAAAAGCTACTAGGAAAAAGACGAGCAAACTCAGCTGCGTATAATATTTGCTATCATTTTATGTGGTATCAAGTACGCAAAAAGATCAATATATCTATGAGTTGATGATTCATCCACCAAGGCTGTGTTGACCTTGACATAACCTGTAAGCTCATTTTTTGGTAGCATCCGATAAGTTATCAGAACCTCAAACAATAAGTGTATTCTGATACTTAATTAGGCAACAATAGCAGAACCGCCGTTCGCAATCGTAAAATACCACAAAAGTTAATGCAAATCAAATGAAAAAGGAATATGTCGTAGTACGAATCGATGCTGCGCCAGACGGCGCTCCATACGTAGTTTTGTCATTGTCACTGACAAAGGACTTTAAGGAATCACAGTCATTTCCACAATCTCCTTTTGGCGCCGGAGTCATGGGCTTCTCAAATATGGACGAAATGGTGAAGGGCCTAAACAAGATGCTTTCTGGAGGCCTCTATGGAATGCCAGGTGGTATAACCAGTATCAAGCTTGACATGCGTGAATACAAAGAACTTGGCGTCTCAGTTGGAGATAAGGTATATCTGGATATATCTAAAGCAGAAAGCCTAGGCGTCTAGCTATCTTGAAATCTCTGCTCTCAGTACTTCGTATGCTTTTGATGCGTCCTCTTCTTTGAGAACCAGCACTATGTCGTCCTGAGAAAAGAACGCATTTTGCAGCTCAATTCCATTGTTGTGGAGCAATTCCGCTACATACGACACTACGTCTGAACGGTTTTTTTCCTGTGGTATCCTTATCTTTATTTTAGCCAAGCCTTCACTAAAAAAGTTCTTTGCAGATGGAAAAGACTCCAAGATCCTTCGTATATCTGCAAGATCCTCAGTCAATATCCGAAATGTAGAGTCTGCCAGTCTGAAAAACTCGTAGTCAGAATCGTACTGCTCAAACTTGTTAAGAATTGATGTAGCCTCGTTTTTGTCCATATCATTTGCAGAGAATTTGATATCCAAGATTCCGTCAGTAAGAGAGAGCCTTGCATTTTTGAGGATCGACTCGGATTTGACGTCTTCTTTTTCGGTAAACGAGTCGGCATAGCGCTTGATGGCTACCACTATGGTGTTGAGGTTTACTGGATTGCCGATCTGCCTTTCGACATCCGGCTGTATCTTCACCGCTAGTGCCGTATAGTTGATGATGTCCATCTTCATGCAATCATAAATGGAGCGATTCCTCGTTATGATCTCCCTGACTGCCTCTGGAACCGAAAGATTTGCGGTTCTCACAAAAATTCTTATAGTATGTCATATATAATAGTCTTATGTCAGTTTTTATAATAAACTGCAAAATCTTTATATAATGTAATATCTATTACATATTCTGATGGAATATGACATTGTTCTTTGATGACGAATTCGACAGGCTCTTCAAAAGAATGTCCAGGTCATTTATGGATCTTGATGACATCTTTGAAGAGGCTGCAAGACACGGCGGCACCACATTTGGGCCATATTATTACGGTTATTCAATAACCGTTGGTCCAGACGGAAGACCGCATATAAGAGAGTACGGAAATGTCCGACCAGGTTTGCTTCCAACTGCTGACACAAGGGAGCCATTGATTGACACCATCGTAGACGAAAAGGAACAGATCCTAAAACTGGTAGCTGAGATGCCCGGTGTCGAAAAAAAGGACATCAAAGTAGTAGTTGATGGAAACGTAGTCAAAGTAGACGCAGAACACGGCAACAAAAAATACCACGGAAAGGTGCCAATCAAAAACAAGATCGACCCAGATTCGGCAAAGGCCACATACACAAATGGCATCCTTGAAGTTCAGTTCAAGCTAAAGGAAGACAAGCCGAGGGGCAAGACCGTGGAGGTTACCTAAACCTCACTTTTTTTGGTGATGATATGAGCGAAATTATACTTAAAATTGATGAGATATCTCAACGCCACGTAGGCAAGGGAATTGCCGTAATAGATCCCAAAGTGGTCAAGGAAAACAACTGGCAGACAGGCCAAATCGTGGAGCTTTTGGCAAACAAAAAGACCCATGTAAAGATCTGGCCTGGATCTGCAGAAGACTACGGTTCCGGCATCATACGAATCGACGGCCTCACAAGACACAACATTGGTGCAGGAATAGGCGAAAAGGTCTCACTTAGACTCGTAAATGCTGCGGAAGCAGAGCAAATAGTCCTTTCCCCTATTGAAAAGATTTCAGTAGAAGGACTCCAAGAATACATGTCAACTTTGTATGAGGGACACGTATTTACCACTGGAGACACCATCATGGTCAATACACAACTTGGAGGAAAAACACAGCTTATTGTCACATCCACCACCCCAGCAAAGCCTGTGATAGTAACTTCAAAGACCCAGTTCAAGCTAGGCTCGATGACAAAGGCAGTAGACAACTCCATACCAAGAACCACCTACGACGACCTAGGTGGCCTCAAAAAAGAGGTCCAAAAGATTCGCGAGATGGTGGAGCTTCCAATGAGACACCCCGAGCTATTCGAAAAGCTAGGCATCGAGGCTCCAAAAGGTGTGCTTTTGTACGGTCCACCTGGCACTGGAAAGACGCTTTTGGCAAAGGCAGTAGCTGGTGAGACAAACTCACACTTTACAGCCATTTCCGGCCCTGAGATCATGGGCAAGTACTATGGCGAGTCAGAAGAAAGACTACGAGAGATCTTCAAGCAGGCAGAGGAGAACACTCCAAGTATCATATTTATCGATGAAATCGATTCCATTGCGCCAAAACGCGACGAGGTGACAGGCGAGGTTGAAAAAAGAGTCGTCTCACAACTTTTGACTCTGATGGACGGCATGAAGTCACGTGGCAAAGTTGTAGTAATTGCTGCAACAAATAGGCCAGACTCGATCGATCCAGCACTAAGACGACCTGGAAGATTTGACAGAGAAATCGAGATAGGAATTCCAGATGAGGAAGGCAGACTGGAGATACTGCAGATCCACACAAGAGGAATGCCACTTGACGACAAAGTCAACTTGAAGCAGTTCTCCAAGGTGACTCATGGATTTGTAGGAGCTGATCTAGAGTCTCTTGCAAAAGAGGCTGCAATGAGATCTCTGAGGAGAATTTTGCCCGACATAGATTTGAATCAAGAAAAGATCTCAGCTGAGATCCTGCAAAAGATCAAAATCACAGATGAAGACTTTAAGGAGGCACTCAAAGATGTCAGACCTTCTGCGCTCAGAGAGGTCCTAGTACAGATACCAAATGTGACTTGGGACGACGTTGGAGGTCTTGATTCACTAAAAGAAGAGCTCAAAGAGGCAGTAGAGTGGCCTCTAAAGCACAAGGAAGCCTTCGAGTATGTAGATGTGTCCCCACCAAAAGGTGTGCTTTTGTACGGTCCACCTGGCACTGGAAAGACGCTCATCGCAAAAGCACTTGCAAAGATGACAGAATCCAACTTTATTGCAATCAAGGGTCCTGAGCTTCTCTCAAAATGGGTAGGCGAGTCTGAAAAAGGAGTACGCGAAGTCTTCAGAAAGGCAAGACAGGCTGCTCCCTGCATCATATTCTTTGATGAGATAGACTCACTGGCACCAAGAAGGAGTGGTGCAGACTCTTCGCATGTTTCAGAAAATGTGGTATCTCAGATACTCACAGAAATTGACGGTCTTGAAGAGCTTCACAATGTGCTGATAATCGGTGCAACAAATAGACTAGACATAGTAGACGAGGCTTTGTTGCGTCCAGGAAGATTCGATAGAATAATCGAGGTTCCAAAACCGGATGCAAAGGGACGAAAACATATCTTTGAGATTCACACAAAGAAAAAGCCGCTCGCTTCAGATGTAGACCTATCAAAGCTTGTGGAAGTCACCGATGGCTACACAGGTGCAGAGATCGCAGCAGTGTGCAACAGAGCAGCAATTGCAGCACTCAGACGACATGTAAGTGGCCAAGCAAAGAATGTAAAAGACATCAAGATAACTCAGCAGGATCTTCTAGACGCAATCGAGAAAGTAAAGCCTGTCACAAAAAAACAACCGCTAATTGCATAAACTTGGAAAGTATTTTTTCAATATTTCCTAGTTCATTTTTTTATTTAATCAAAAAATAGTTATTGTAGACCATGTGGATGCTGAAAATGTTGTTTTGAAAAATCACATGATTCTGTAGATTAGTTGCCGCATGTATCCTAGTTATCACTAGGGTACAGAAATCAAAAAGAAATTTTTGATGACTGAACTTAGTCGATAAGTTCAGTCCAGCCCTTAACGAAGACTGAGTTCTTGTATAGAGGAACTGGTTGACCTACTGTGAAGTCCATTGGTCTCATCCAGAAGATTGCCTTTGTTGGGCAAACGCCGATGCATGCACCGTCGGAGATGCATCTTTCTGGGTAAAAGACAAATGCCTTACCTCTTTTCCAGCCTTCAACTGGTTTTACTCTAAGTACATCTGGTCCCAAGCTTGTGCAGATTTCAACACATAGTGCGCAACCAATGCACATCTGTTCACCAATGTCTGGTAAAATTGCTACTGGCATTTTTATCGAATTTCTTTACCTTTTGGATCTTAATATAATTTCCCTAAAAATCTCCAATTATAACGGCGTTAGAGAATTTTTAACGGTGTTATAAAATTTTGATCGCAGCTCAAACCAGATCAAGCTCCGAAAGATCAATTGACGATTTTGTGAAATTCTGATCATCCACTAGAGTCAAACGGAGAGCTGAATTCTGTTTTCGAACTGAGAAATGATTCATCCCGTTTACTTCCACTATGTGTCTGCCTATTGCAGATAAAACCCACCCCTCATCTTTTTTGTATTTTGAGATACTTCCTGCAAGAATAGTCGAGTCGGATCTTAGTCCTATGCTGGCAAGCATGATTAATGTGTCATTGATGAGTTTGCCTGAGTTTTTGTGGTCTGCAAGAACAGTAAAGAAGCCATTGAGAGAATCAATTATGACAAGATGTCGCTTTTGTGATATCTGTTCTAGTGTCTTTGCAAGTAAACTTTTCCATGTGTCATCCTTTGGCTGATGCACAGTAACGTTCTCGTGTTGCCGCAAGATGTTTGCTGCAAGGTATCCGCTATACAAGAGATCAAAATCAAAGTAAATGGTAGGGATCTCCACTATTGCTGCTGTTTTGTGAAAAAAATACGTCTTTGTAATTGCATTATCAAACGAGATGGATCCCAGTGGAGAGCTGAGGATCAATTTACGAATTTTATCGGTAGCAACTGGATTTTTATCCAACAAGAATTAGTTGAATGTGTGATATAATAATGAATTTGGATGATGAATTTGTTTCACAGTCGTTTGTGAAGGGTAGTCGCATATACCTCAATAATGCATCATCTTCACTCATTCCTATCAACACGATGAAGGCAATGACAGATTTTACCATGCAGTATAATACACTTGGCCCTGACTCTCTGGATTTTGCGGCCTTGCTTGCAGAAAAAAATACTTCGCTTCGAAAGGCGCTCGTAAGGCTTCTCAGATGTAGGCCGGAAGAGATAGTGTTCACACAGAGCACCACGGAAGGGATCAATGCAGTTGCAAGTGGAATGTCATTTCCAAAAAAATCCAACATAATAATTCGCGGAACCACCCATGAACATCACTCCAATTATTATCCTTGGCTCCGGTTGGCAAAACAAGTAGACCTTCGTAGCTTGCCAGTGGATCAAGATGGCTACTTTGACATAGCAGATCTTCAGAAGAACATTGATGCGAATACGAGACTTGTTGCATTGAGTCACGGCCTCTACAACACAGGAACGATTCTTCCTGTAGAGCAAATCGGAAAATTACTCAAAGAAAAAGGGATCACATACTTTCTTGATGCAGCTCAAACCGTTGGTTGTATAGGCGACTATGACTTTGCAAAGACTGGTGCAGATTTTATCGCATTTAATGGTTACAAATGGCTTTGCGGCCCAATGGGGATAGGTGTTCTTGTGTGCAAAAAAGAATCTGCCGGCCTGCTTGAGCCAATGCAGCTTGCAGGAGAATCAGCCATGTTGTATGACACGGATAAGCTTGCATACAAGGAACTACCAGATAGACTACAAGGAGGGTTTAGGAATTTTGTGGCAGTTGCAGGTCTTGAGGCCTCTGTTTCATTTTTGCTTCGTTTGGGGCTTGATAACATAAGAGAAAGGATAATGAGTCTTTCAGATCTTTTATGGCAGGAGCTTGCAAGAATTCCAGGCATTACTCTGTATGGACCGCCGGAACGACAAAAGAGGACAAGTATTGTATCGTTTTCACTTGCAACTAGAAATCCACAAGAGATTGTCGAATCACTTGAAAAACAAAAGATTGTTCTTGCGGTAAGGGAGATCTCTGATAAGAAAATCGTGCGTGTTGCGCCTCATTTTTTTAACACCGAATCCGAAATTTTGGCAACAGTGGACGCAATCAAGAGATTATAGTTTTTCTTGTTCGTCGATTACCATCATTGTGAGCGTGGATTGAACCTTTTCTATTTTTCGTATCTTGTTGGTTATAACGCTCCTGAGGTGGTCGGCGTTTTCTGACTCTATTTTTACTACTATATCATAAATGCCATATACTCCCTGAACTTCGTACTTGAGTCCTTTTTCGACTGCGAGGATCTCTTTTATTTTTGTAATTATTTCTTGGTCAGAACCCAAATCGGAGTTCAAGAGAATGAATGCAGTGGGCAATGTAGAAGTAGTTTGAGTGAGGTCTATTTAATATCTTTGATTAGTGAAAAATACAAGTTGCGCCACAATAAGTTTGTGAAACCAGTAGATCTTACTTTGACAATATCGGAAAAAATTCCTACCTTTCCCGGATCACCACAACCGCATTTTATTGAGTGGGCAGAGCTGAAAAAAGACAGATACAATTTGGAGATGCTTTTTTTGAGCTCACATACAGGCACCCATATTGATGCGCCATATCATTTTCTCAAAAGAGGTAAAAAGATTCACCAAATTCCTCCTCGCAGATTTTTGTGCGAGGCCATACTAATTAAGATAAAATCGGGTCCGGCTTGTGGAATCTCCAAGTCAGACATAACAAAATATGAAAGAGAGTACGGAACGATTCCAAATGGTGCCACTGTTTTGTTTGCCACTGGTTGGAATGACATTCTGAGTAGAAAAGACTTTTTTGAGCACAACCCGGGCCTTGAAAAGTCTGCAGCAAGATATCTTGCATCAAAGAACATAAACTTGGTAGGGATTGATTCACCAAATATTGATGTTGGAACTAATGCCAAGTTTTCTGCACATCACATCTTGCTTGCAAATGATGTTCTTATTTTGGAAAATCTCTGCAATCTTTCCAAGATAAAAAGTACAAAATTCAGACTTGCGGCTTTACCGCTGAAATTAAACGGTGCTACAGGCTCACCAGTTCGCGCAGTTGCGTTTTAGATCACAAACTGAAATCTGTTTTTCTTGTAATCCTTATCAAGTGAACCTATGATTGGAATCTGTGTTCCGCAGGCCTTGCATTTGTTATGTTCATCTAGGTTCCAAGATGTGATGTCAAAGCCGTACCTTCCAACTGCGATATTTTTGCAGCCAGGACAGTAAGTGTGCTCGTACGGATGGCCTGGTACATTTCCTAGATACACGTACTGGAGTCCTTCCTTTTTTGCTACTTCGTAATGTTTTTCAAGTGTCTTGATTGGTGTTGATGGAAACTCCATCATCTTGTAGTCTGGATGAAACCTAAGAAAGTGAATTGGCATTTCTGGTCCAAACTCATCATACAAAAACTTTGAGAGTTTCTTTGCGTATTCTAAACTGTCACCCACTTGTGGTACTATGAGATCTGTGATTTCTACGTGAATCTTTGTCTTGTCGCGGATCTCAAGCAGAGTATCGAAGATTGGTTTTGGATCAGGCACGCCGATGTATTGGCGAGTAAATTGTGGTTCTGCACTTCCTTTAAAGTCTACTGTTATACAGTCCAGAAACTCGCCCATCATTTTTACTGTTTGTGGCGTGTCGTATCCGTTTGAGACAAATATGTTGAAGAGACCTTTTTTGTGTGCCTCGACTCCACAATCTCGTGCAAATTCAATAAAGATCGAGGGTTGGTTGTACGTGTATGCGATACCATGTGAGCCAGAGTCTACTGCCATCTGTACGACTTCGGTAGGAGAGAGGTCTTGACCTTCCACCTTCCTTCTTTGTGAGATGTCATAATTTTGGCAATATCGGCACAGCCAATTACAGCCAGTTGTAGCTATAGAGAAGATCTTCGTTCCAGGCCTATAGTGGATTACCGGCTTTTTTTCAATTGGGTCTACGTGTCCAGTAATCACTTTTCCGTACACAAACAAGTCCAGTTTGCCGTCAACATTTCCTCGGATGCCGCAAAGACCTATCTGGCCAGGCTTTATCTCGCAGTATCTGGCGCATGCCGTGCATCTGACTTTGTTGTCAGGTAATTTGTCATACAGGATGGCTTCTTTGTTCAAAACTACACTATTACGCTATTTCTCAATATAAAGAATCACGTCTAAATATCTGAAAATCCGAAAATCTGTTGATGAGTAAGCCTGGAAATCTTTGGCGCAAGATCCATGGAAAGATCGCAAAGAGACCTACTAATTTTTCATGGTTGCTCAACGATATGCTTGCTGGTTCTGGTATGCCCACTAGTTTTGAAGAAATCAATTGGATCAAAAAACAAGGTGTCAAATCCATTGTTACTATGACTGAGCAGGGACTGCCTGATGCTTGGATTCAAGGAATAGAGTATTTGCATGTCCCAACAGAAGATCTCACCGCACCTGATCTTGAAAAGATTGATGCAGCAGTAGATTTCATAGCTGAGAGGATCAAAAACAGAGAACCAGTCATGGTGCACTGCGCGGCTGGAATCGGCAGGACTGGCACGATTCTGGCAAGCTACCTTATCAAATATCAAAACATGTCTGCAAAGGAGGCAATAGAAATGGTAAGAAAAGAGCGGCCTGGCTCCATCCAGTCAGAGTCACAAGAGCTCGCAGTCTCCATGTATGAAAAATTTGTAAAATCAAAATAATTATTCTGGAATAGAGATAGTCTCTATTTTTCCGTCTACTAATTTGATGAAGAGAAACCTGTTGTCCTTAAAGATTAGTGTGACACCACCTTCTGCATCAGGCTCTTCTACTTCGAGTACTGGCTGGCCCAAAAGTCCGTCATACTTTGCCATAATTTTTTCACTATGTGCTGGCTTATAATTCCTACCTGATTGTTATTTCTATTTCTTTAGATTCTGCTTTTACGCTATCCGGATCTGTAAAGTGGTGTTTTTGCCAGGAGGCATAGACTTCTGCCCCGATCTTGTGTTTTCCTTCTCCAAGCTGGGACGCCTTGATTGTTATCTTTTCGTCAAAATCAAACATCTCTGCTCGTACGTCGTCTTCTGTCAGCTTTATGAATGGCTCAAAGTTCTTTGCGACTTGCACCCAAACGCGCTTTTCCTTCATGGGGTTTACGAGTTTGGGGTTTCGAGTCCAGAACAGCGAAGCCTTCCTGTAGGTGTCTATTTCCTTGAGGGTATGTTTTCTAAATCCCCCCGAGACCAGCTTTATTCCATATTTTAGCTTGAATAGGTTGTCAAATTTATTGTAGGACTCTGTCCAGTTTTTCTCATTGAAGGCCTCTCTGAGTCCTCCCTGAATCGAGAATCTTACTCTGATCACGATGTCTTCGTTTTTTGAGTATTCATCTTTGTCTTTTGTAAGACTGATTTCCGAGATGTAGTTCTTTTGGCTTCCCATACGCACGATGATTTATATCCACAATAAGTTGTTTTCCGATTAATGAATGCCCAAATAGTCAAATCTTCATCAAAGGAGACCAACCTATCAATTCGTGGTTCAGACATCAGCATTTTGTATATCATACAACACGAACTCTTAAAAGACCAGCAGGTGGAGTTCGCAGGTGTAGTTCTAAGGCATCCACTCACTAATGAGTACTCTATGAGAGTAAACTCGTCAAAAGGCAACCCGATTAAGGAAATAGAAAAAGCAACAGAAGCTGCTATCGAGTTTGCAGAAGATCTAAAACAACTTGTTCATTCCAAAATTAAAGGTGATTAGATGCAATTTTGCCCCAAGTGCGGCGTGCGTCTAAAAAAAGGCATCTGCCAGAAATGTGGTCATGCAGAAGCCGAATCAAAACAAGATGTAAAGAAATTGACTGTGCAGTTGGACAAAGATTTTACAGTTTTTGATGAACCTCAAGAAGACAAATCCTTACCCACGATCAAGATAGATTGTGAAAAGTGTGGTCACGGCGAAGCTGTTTGGTGGATGCTACAGACTCGAAGCGCAGACGAACCTACAACTCAGTTTTATCGCTGCACCAAATGCAGTCATACTTGGCGTAACTACGCATAACGTTTAACTGGCACTATATCAACACCACATTTAGCTTTGTTCTCGGCAAAAACTAGCGGCTCAGATGAGTGGAAGGCGATTCTTTCTGCAATATCTACGCTTGTCGAAGAGGCTACCTTTGAGGCTACCTCTGAAGGAATAACGTTTCGAGGTATGGATCCGTCGCATGTGGCTCTAATAGATATTTCTTGGCCAAACTCAGCTTTTGAAAAATATGAATCTGATGGAGATATCAAATTCGGTGTTCGCATAGATGAATTCTCAAAGCTGATCAAACGTGCTGACAAAACTGAATCTGTTGAGATAAGCATAACAGACAACATGCTTCTCATATCAATTGGCAAAAACAAGCAGTACAAAATGAGACTCATTGAGAGTTCTGCTACCGATACACCTTTGCCAAAGATACCATATGACGCCAAGATAGAGCTGGCCACGTTGTTGTTTGACAAGATACTTGGTGATGTCCAGGTGGTATCTGACTATCTTACCATCAAGACAACAGAATCAAAAGCAGAGTTCTCAGGTAAAGGTGACTCTGGCGAAGTCCTCATATCGCTGCAAAAACAACAAGACGAGCTCACAGACATATCGGTCAAAGAGGAGAGCACTGGTACATACAGCCTCGAGTATCTAAACCCGATAGTCAAGGCAGTGGGCACTGCTTCTGGCTCCATCATATGTGAATACTCGTCAGCCAAGCCGCTGCGAATAGAGTTCAAGGTGGCCAACATGGGCAGAATTCACTTCTACTTGGCGCCACGAGTAGAAAGTTAAATGGTTCTGTGGGCGCCGACCAACGATGTTCACCATCGGGGCTGCCTCTCGGCAATCCACTTGCTCCCATTGACTCTGAGGGTTAGCGGTTCAAATAAATCCACGTTCCTCATCATTGCTTCAACTAAAATCCCTCGTGGATGGCAAAACCTACTCCACTACTTGTATGTTATATTCATTGATGCCACCATATCTCTGTCCATCAATCTCATACAATTACTGCACCATAATTTACGACGGTATAGCCTGTCATCTTGGAGTGTCCCTCCGCATACTGGACAGAGCTTGCTGGTGCGTTTAGGATCAATGAACCATACGGGAACGCCTTCCCATGCTGCTTTGTATTGTAGCTGTCTTTGGAATTCGTAGAATGACC
>JBDUUJ010000109.1:0-5639 GCA_039938575.1 Nitrososphaera sp.
CTTCACTGCTTCAACTAAAAGCCCTTGTTGGCGTGATAACAACGGATCTTGGCTGCAGTGTCTTGTCTGAGAGGATTGTTGTGGTGTGGTTGTTTAGTAGAATGTTTGCAAATTCTCTGTTTGATACGGGAAAAGATAACGACATGCCGTTGATTTTGAATCCATAACATGATACAAGGTACGGCTTGCCGACATATGGTTATTTTACTTTCCTGCCTTTTTTGATGTCTTTTTTTCTTTGTGCCAGTCTGGTAAACACGGATAACAGCCCTCCTGGATTACACAGAACCATTCTGAGTAAAATTTTTTAATGATGTAAAAAAAGACGCAGTCGACGTGAAAATTCATCTAGTTGCATTAACTTTGGTTGTCGTACTACTTGCTTCAATATTTGTAGCAAACGAGGCGTTTGCGCAAAAACAGAGCAAAAATGAGATAAAATCCATTATGGAGACATATAGGAAGGCTGTCGCAAAAGCCCAATCAGACTTTACTGCTGCCATTAAAAAGGCAAACGCAGATGCCAAAGCTGCAGTAGCCAAAGGACTGCCAATCGACCAAATAAACGCGGATTCAAAGACTGCAATTCAAAAAGCCCGAGTCGACCTTAAAGCTGCAATGGACAAAGCTAAAAGCGACGCAAAAGCTGCCTTGGATCGCCTAAAGGCAACAGTCGACCCCAAGGCCTCAAAATGATTTTCTCAGCTGCTGATTTGTTTTTTTAGTTCCACAAATGCAGCCTGAATCTCAGTTACTGCCGCCCCATCTTCGAGTGTGCTGATGTCACCAATCTTTTCGTTGCTTGCAATTGCCTTGAGTAGTCTTCGCATTATCTTACCACTACGTGTCTTTGGCAGCTTGGAGACAAAATACATCTCCTGTGGTGTAGCTATTGGCCCAATCTGCTTTCGTACGGTGTCCACGACTTCATGTTTGAGCGATTCAGACACTGTCACACCCTCCTTTGGAACCAAGAAAGCAATTATTGCTTCTCCTTTGAGAGGATCCGTAATTCCGCATACTGCTGCTTCCGAAATAGACTTGTGTGAAACAAGGCTGCTTTCAAGCTCCGCAGTGCCGATTCGGTGGCCTGCAACTTTGAGTACATCGTCTGCCCTCCCAAGGAGCCAGAAATACCCATCTTTGTCCTTTATGGCATAATCACCAGTATAGTACGAACCCGGATATTTTGACCAATAAACAGATTTGTATTTTTCATCATCGCCCCACAAAGTAAGCAGCATACCAGGCCATGGTTTTCTTATTATGAGATATCCTTTTGTATCAGCCTCCACTTCTTTTCCGTTTTCATCCACTACTGCAAGCTCAACGCCTGGAATAGGTAGTGTTCCAGAGCCTGGCTTTAATGGTATGGTTTCAATTCCAGGCAATGGCGATATCATCATTCCACCAGTTTCTGTCTGCCACCATGTATCTATGATTGGGCATTTATTTTTGCCAATTACAGTATAATACCAACGCCAAACTTCAGGATTGATTGGTTCTCCAACTGTTCCAAGAAGCCTCAAGCTCGACAGATCGTATGAGTTTGGGATACTGTCACCATGTTTCATAAACATTCTAAGTGCAGTTGGAGTTGTATAAAGAATCGTAACATGGTACCTTTGTATAATGTCCCACATCCTTGCAGGGCTTGGGTAGTCTGGCGCCCCTTCATACATGACCTGTGTTGCGCCGCACAGTAATGGGCCATATGCTACATAGCTGTGCCCTGTGACCCACCCGATGTCCGCAGTGCAAAAATACACATCAGAATCTTTGATATCAAAAGCCCACCTAAATGTAGCACCTACATGCGTCAGATATCCTCCCGTATCATGCAACACGCCTTTTGGTTTGCCTGTAGTACCAGATGTATACAAAATGTACAACGGATGATCACTTGGTAGCTGTTCTGCTTCACAGATATTCGATGAGTTCTTCATTAAATCATCCCAGTCATGATCTTTTTTTCCGATGTTGATTTGATTTCCAGCTCTTCTTAGAACTATCACGTGCTCTACAAAACTCAGGCCCTCAATAGCAGAGTCGATTGTATCTTTTAGTTTTACTGTGTGTCCTCTTCTAAATCCGCCATCTGCAGTAATTATCACCTTTGATTTAGAATCCAACACCCTGTCTCTTATCGATGTGGCAGAAAAGCCAGAAAAGATGACAGTGTGAATTGCTCCGATCCTTGCACATGCTAAAATCGCAACGACTAGTTCTGGCACCATTGGAAGATAGATCGTCACCCTGTCTCCTTTTTCGACTCCAAGTGATTTGAGGGCGTTGCCAAGTCTTTGTACCTGATCGTAAAGCAGTCCATATGTTATGGTGCGACGATCCTCATTTTCCCCTTCCCAAAATATGGCCACTTTGTCCATTTTTGCTCGATGTACGTCCAAGGCGTTGTACGAGGCATTTGTCATGCCGCCCACAAACCAGCGTGCAAATGGCGGATTCCACTCCAGAGGCCTTTCCCATTCTTTAAACCAGTACAACAGTTGTGCCTGAGTTTCCCAGAACTTGACATAGTCTTTTGCAGCATCTAGGCGGATCTGCGGATTGTTGTTGCCAAGACCTATCGTATAGCTTTGTGGCCCCACATGTTTTGTTTTTTATTACTTACTTGTAAATCTAATTTCTACATTAATAAAAAGAAAATTTGCTGCCTTCTCTATGTGGCTTCCATGCTTCCAAACCATTCTGTAGTTTCAGACCTAAAGTTGTTTGGTGGTGGAACTGCCGAGCGTGTTGTAACTTCTTTATTTTGTCCTGCCTGAGAAGTGTTTGCAGTTGTTGGTTCTGTCTGTAGTGTGTTTGTCTGAGTCATATTGTCAGAAGATTCCGGAGTGGTGTTGGATTGAGAAGGCGTATTTGTTGGAGTCTCGACTTGTCGACCGGAGTTGGTGTTGGCCACAAGATACGATACAGCAGATTGTTGGATCTGTTCTTTTTGGTTGACGTCTGTGTGCACTCCTTCCAGTGACAGATCAGCAATTCTTCGCTGAATATTTAGAATCTCTGCCTTTTCGTGGTCGATGTGTTCAATTATCTCGCCTGTGTGCGTCCTTATCAAGTCGTACTTGGAATCAGTGATCTCATTGCTCTTGAACTGAACTTTGGCGTCAAAAAGCAGCGTCTTGACGGTTTTCATCTGTGTGTTCAGCTCCTCTAGACGTGCGGCTAGCTTTGCAGTGATTTCTTTTTCTGACTCTTCCAGTGTCAAAAGTTTTGACTTGTATTTTTCGTGTATTATTTCTGCGTCTTCTCTCATTTCATCGTTTTCAGAAACTATGTCGATTAACGCCTTGAGTCGTCTTAATGTCAGACCTTTCTCCCTTAAGAAACGTTGTGCATCGAGTCTCCATTTTGGTATAAAGATTACGACATCGCCTTGAACAACTAATTGCTCAAATGGGATTTGAACCAGCCCTTGAAGACCGCAATCAACACCCACAGTCTGTATGGAGCCATCTATGTCGGTTATTGTCCCAATAACTTTGCCCATCTGGGTGCCATACATGTCTTTGACTTGCTTGCCGATAATCTCTATTTCGTCCTTATTCATTACTGTGAGTTTTGCGTTTTATATAACCGACAAAATGTTAACAAGCTTTCTAGTTTTGGTAAGAACAATTTAACAAAAAAATTCGCAATTCTTAAAATTCGAGTCATAGAATCATCATTATGATCGACAGAGATGGTCTTGACCAGATACTACATTTTGTCTCAAAACGCTGGATAGAGCTAAGTCGGGATCCAAACAACAAAGCCCTAAAAAACCTCCCAGCCGAGTTTTGGATGAATTCGGTTGGTGGAAGAGTTGGAAACGGACATTGGATTACGATGCTGCTGTACACAGAAAATGAAGCTGATGCAAACGCACTCAAAGAGGTACTGCTACGTTGGCAAGCAAAAGGTAGATCGGCAACACAAGATCTAATTCAAATAAAACGAAAGTAGTATATTTTAGCCCAATTCAGTTTTTGTGTCTTGGCTGATGAATATACAGATTCGGAAAAGGAACTCTTGCTAAAACATTTCTCAAATGTTGATGACTCTGTATTCGCAATAATCACGCCAAGACAGGTAGATCGCGGTGCACTCATGTCCAGATATAGCAGAACTGACAAAAGCATGAGACGTGTTTTCCTTGACGAATTCTTGTCAAATGAGAATCGTGGTGAAGAATTCTACAACAAAGTACTAATAGAATACGGCGACGACTCTGTAGCGGAGCTCGGCATTGCGCAAATTGCAATTGAGGGAATATCAAATATTGCAGTAAAGAAAATCGAAGACCGAAGAATAGGACTGTCTTATTTAGAAAAATCATCGCGTTACGTAGCGTGGGATAAAAAAGTAAATGGACAGTTCAAGTTCTATCGTGAGCCTACCATCATGGACTCAAGATTTGCAGATGATTACATTCATAGTTGCAATTTGGATTTTGAGATTTATTCAAAAAATATACAGCCTATGATCAACTTTGTACGCGAAAAAGAACCAATCGAAAAACTAAGGTTTAAGGATTCTGAATCAGGCTCCGATGTACCTTTTTCAAAGCTCAGATCTCAAGACGATATCAAATCAGCCACTACAATCTACAACGCAACCACGAAGGCAAAGGCGCTAGATATCTTGCGCGGACTCCTGCCAGCATCAACCCTTACAAATGTGGGCATCACTGGGAATGGTCGTGCTTTTGAGTATCTTTTGACGATTTTGTTCAGCTCAAGTCTTGCAGAGGAACAAGAATTGGCAAGAAAGATCAAACATGAGTTAGATACCACCATTCGTTCCTTTGTGAGACGCTCAGACGACAAATATGGCATCGCCATGCAGAACTACCTCAAAACAGTTCGACAGACAGTAGCAAAACTGGTAAAAAACGACTCGGCTATACCAAAATCAAATGGTGCGCAGGTAAAGCTCGTCGACTATGAAAAGGAACCAAAGGCATTAGACAAAATAATTGCAGCAATTTTGTATGAACAGCAGACTGTTCCCTATCAAAAAGTGTTGGCACGTGTAAAAAAGATGAGCACAAAGGCAAAAATCGAAATCGTAAACTCGTTTGCAAAGATCAGACAAAACCGAAGACAAAGACCGCCAAGAGCGTTTGAAATGACTCAATATACTTTTGACATTGTGGGCAATTTTGGCATGTTCAGGGATCTGCACAGACACAGAGTGTTAACATTGGAGCGACAGCTGCTCACAACCGACCACGGATATTCTGTTCCAAGCGAGGTAATCCAGTTGGGAATTGAAAGTGAATTCAAAGAATGTATGAAAACATCAAAGCAGGTATTCGATATGATGAGAGAAAAACATCCTCAGCAAGCCCAATACGTTGTAAATTTTGCATATAATTATCCATTCTTTATGAATCTTAATTTGCGCGAAGCGTCACACCTCATTGAGTTGAGAACCATCCCACAAGGCCACGTAGACTATAGACTGGTGGCGCAAAAAATGTTCCTTGCAATACAAAAAGTTCATCCGAATTTGTCACGTATAATCAAATTTGTCGATCTCAAATCTTATGAACTTGAGAGATTTGAATCTGAGAAAAGGCTCGAAGAAAAACGAAAAAGCAGACGCTAAATTGAATGTTCTGTTACTTGAGG
>JBDUUJ010000110.1:0-32075 GCA_039938575.1 Nitrososphaera sp.
CAAAATCAGACAATACAGTATCCTTGGAGACACCAACAGTATCTGACAATGTGGGTGTTGCAAGTATTACAAACGACGCACCTACAAAGTTCCCAGTTGGTGAGACCATCGTGACGTGGACTGCAACGGATCAAGCAGGCAACATGCAGACTATATTGCAAAAAGTATTCATTGTTGATACGGTTCCACCCAAATTCGCAAAATTAGATCAAGTAATAGTTGAAGCTACCGGAGTTGATAACAACAAAGTTACACTAGAACCTCCACAAGTCTCAGATATTTTGGATATTACCTCAATTACAAACGACGCCCCAGACACGTTCCCACTAGGTGAGACCATCGTGACGTGGACTGCAACCGACGAGGCAGGCAACTCAGCTACGGCAACTCAAAAGGTAACCGTAGTGGACACCACTCCGCCAAAGATCACAGTTCCACAAAATATCGTAATTGACGCAATTGCATTGAAAACACCAGTTTCTGTAGGAACAGCAACCGCAGTTGATCTAACAGATTTATCACCACAAATAACCAATAATGCACCATCAATATTCCCACTAGGTGAAACCATTGTGACTTGGACGGCAGTTGACAAGTATGGTAACTCGATTAACCAGACTCAGTCAGTAATAGTGCAAGCATGTGGTAAACCATACGACTCATACAACCAGATCCTAGGAACTGAGGAAGATGACATGTTGCTTGGTACAACACTTGCCGATCTCATATTTGGTTTTGGTGGAGATGATATTATTATTGGTGATAAAGGAAACGATTGCATCTTTGGTGGCGAAGGTGATGATATAATATATGGAAATGAAGGTGATGACACGATTAATGGAGATAATGGAGCAGACATAATCAAAGGACAATCTGGTCAGGACACACTTAATGGTGGATCTGGAACTGATATAATTGACGGCGGAGATGATAATGACTCATGTACCGCCTCGGAAAAAGACGGCGACATAGTAGCCAAATGTGAGTCATAACAATAACTGAGATACTCCCAACACTAAAGCATGCTGGATTTGTCGCTTGCCTATAGTAAGGATTCCAAGAAAAACAGCGTTTAGGATTAATAATGACGAAAAAACCAAACAAAATCGTTGCCTAAATCAAAATCGTTATTTGCACAAGCAAAAAAATTGATACCTGCAGGAGTAAACAGCCCAGTAAGATACTTTGCACCGTATCCATTCTTTGTGAAAAAAGCTCATGGTGGCTTCATCTGGGATGCAGACGGAAACAGGTATTTGGATTTCTGCGCTGGTTATGGAGCAATATTGCTTGGACATAAAAGAAAGGAGATCATAGATGCCGTAAAAAAACAACTAAAAGTTGGAACAATGTATGGAGCACCGACTGATCTTGAAGTAGAACTTGCAAAACTAATTTCTAGAATATATCCATCAATGCGCAAAGTCAGGCTGGTAAACACAGGTTCCGAGGCAACCATGACTGCGATCAGGCTTGCAAGAGGATTTACAAAAAAGAAAAAGATAATCAAGTTTGAAGGATGTTACCATGGCGCACACGAATCAATGTTGGTCAAGGCAGGATCTGCCCACCATGGAATGCCAGTTTCTGATGGAGTCCCAGCGGAATTTTCAAAAAACACGCTCGTTGTACAGTATAACAACTCAGAACAATTGGAATCAGTAATTAGAAAAAATGATGATGTGGCAGGTGTGATAGTGGAGCCAGTGCTTGGAAACATGGGTCTTATCTTGCCTGACAAGAATTTCCTAAAAGACATCAGAAAAATAACAAGACAACACAATGTTCCGCTCGTCTTCGACGAAATAATAACTGGCTTTAGACTCTCACTTGGTGGTGCTCAACAATACTTTGGAATCACACCAGACATAACCACACTAGGAAAATCTCTTGGCAATGGTTTTGTCATCTCCGCAGTTGGCGGAAAACGCGAAATTATGGACAATCTGGCGCCTTTGGGCAAAGTCTATGAAGCTAGTACTTTTGCTGGAAATCCGATTTCGGTTGCTGCAGCCATAGCGTCGATTAAGACTATGTCTGAGTTGGAACACAAAATCTACCCAAGGCTCGCTGATCTCTGCTCAAAATTAACAAAGGCAATAAATGAAACTGCCCATGATTTGAAGATACCACACCAAGTAAATTCCATTGGTTCTATGTTTCAGATATTCTTTACAGACAAACCAGTAGTAGATTATACAAGCTCAAAGAAGTCAGACACTAAAAAATTCGATAAACTTTTCAAAAATCTTCTAAAAAAAGGAGTCTTTGTGGCACCATCACAATTTGAAACGGTGTTCTTATCGTATGCACATACTCAAGCAGACATTGAAAATGCGATAAATGCTTATCAATATGCTCTCAAAATGGTGAGATCTTGAAATACATTTTGGGGACAAGGGGTAGTCAACTGTCTTTGGCACAGACAAACTGGGTGATCTCGGAACTACAACAGAAGAACCCAGGCACTGAATATGACATAAAGACAATAAAGACAAAAGGCGATACCGATGCACGCCCACTTTTTACCATAAATCAAAAAGGGATCTTTGAAAAAGAAATCGACAAAGCAGTGATAGATGGTGTTGTAGATTTTGCAGTCCACAGTCTTAAAGATGTCCCATCGATACTTACCGATGAACTCGTACTTGGTTGTGTACCAAAGAGAGAACCGTTCAACGATGTATTCATCGCCAAGGAAGATTATACGCTAGAAACAATCCCAAGTGGTTCAGTAATAGGTACGAGCAGTCTTAGGCGCGCAGTCCAAATCTCCAAGAAAAGATATGATCTCATTGTTAAACCAATTCGTGGCAACATTGAGACCAGAATAAAAAAAGTTCAAGACGGCATCTTTGATGGAATAGTGCTTGCGCAAGCAGGAATAAACAGACTAGGTATTGATGTACAACACACACAACTTCCTACGATTGACTTTCCACCATCTCCAGGACAAGGCGCATTAGGAATTGTGTGCAGAAAGGACGACAAAAAAACACTAGATCTGTTAAAGACAATCGAAGATCAAAACACTAGAATCGCAGTAGAGTCTGAAAGGGCACTGTCGTCATTTGTCGACTCTGGCTGCAGATTCCCAGTTGGTGCGTTTGCTCAAGTGAATGGTGAACTACTAAGTTTAACAGTGGTAGCGTATTCAATTGATGGCAAGCAAGTACTAATCGTGAAAAAATCAGGACAAAAGTCGAACCCATGCGAGATAGGTAGAGAGGCTGCAGAAGAGCTACAACAAAAAGGTGTAAATGAGTTGGCAAAAGACTGGAGAGAAAAGCTGGAGGAATGGAATAAAAAATGAGCGGAACAGTATATCTGGTCGGTGCAGGGCCAGGAGATCCAAAGCTGATTACGCTTAGGGCAGTTGAACTTTTGAAAAAAGCAGACGTCGTTCTATATGACCGACTGGTCAGCAAAAAAATAATTGCAATGATCCCAAAAAAAGCACAAAAGTTCTACGTTGGAAGGGAGGTGGGGGATGACTACAAACACCAGGATACGACAAATCAACTCATGGTAAAATACGCAAAATCACATAAGCGTGTAGTTCGCCTCAAAGGCGGTGATCCATTTATCTTTGGGCGTGGAGGCGAAGAAGCAGAATATCTAAGAAAAAACAAAATTAAATTTGAAATAATTCCTGGCATCACTTCTGGGATAGGCTCTGCAATTTATTCTGGTATACCACTTACTCATAGAAAATATTCATCGTCTGTAGTGTTTGTAACCGGACACGAAGATCCACAAAAAATAAAATCTCCTGTAAAATGGCGATTGCTTGCCAAATCAGCTGAAACTATTGTGATCATGATGGGATTGTCAAGAATCGGAATAATCTCAAAGGAGTTGATGGCAGGAGGATTGCCCACTCGTACACCTGTGGCAGTAATTCAAAACGGCACCAGTGAAAACCAGAGGCTGCTAGTTGGCACGCTTGGGAATATAGCACAAAAAATCAAACAGCATAAAATCACGCCACCGTCAATAATTATAATAGGAAATGTGGTAAAGCTCCACAAAGCAGTGGGGTGGAGAAAATGATCTCAGGAAAAATAATCGCAATTACGCGCTCAAAAGAAGATTCTAAAGAATTCATTGACTTGGCCACAAAAGAAAACGCCATACCGATGCCTATTCCTACAATCGAGCTCGTCAGCAAGGGTGATAAAATCGTAGATGAGTTTCTGTCTGACATTGAAGAGTTCAATCCTGATTACTCTGTATTTATGAGCTCAAAAGCAGTAAAACTACTCTTCAACGTGGCAAAAAACAGAGGCAAGTATCAACAACTACAACTTGCCGTAGCAAACACAATGGTGATGGCAGTCGGACCTAAAACCAAAGAAGCGCTGGAAAAAGAAGGAATCAAGGTATCTTATGTACCAAAAAAATACTCGTCAGTCGGAGTTGGCGAATTATTTACTAGGTTGAATGCAGAAGGCAAAAGAGTAATTGTACCGCGCAGCGGCGCTTCGACTGAATTCTTGACAAAGCTTTTACAAAAAATAGGGCTAGTTGTAAAAGAAAACTATCTTTACGACGTGAAGGCATATTCAGATACTACACAATGGAAAGAATTCAAGGAGGCCTTTGCACACAAAAAAGTGGACGGAATTGTTTTCACCAGTGCCTCGTCAGTTAGAGGATTTTTTGAAATAATGTCTGCAGATTGCGACGCAAATGATCTAACAAAACAACTGCAAAAATTACAGATTGTGGCAATAGGTCCATTCACTGCAGAAGAATTAAAAAAATTCAATGTTGAACCAAAAGTTGCCAATGTGCATACTGTTCATGGTGCCTTTGATGCAATGAAAAATATTTTTTCATTAGCTTGAGCTATGTTAGCTATAGCTACTCCGACGAACAACTAGTAAACAGTGTATAATCTATTTATAACATAACAAAGCTTTGCACTTTATGGCCACAGAAAATCTGGAGATGGATTATTCAAAATATGATTTCAAAGATTCTACTGAGATGTATGTGCATCTCTCCAAAAAAGGGCTCTCAAAAGACGTCATAAAAGAAATCAGCAAACTAAAAAACGAACCACAATGGATGCTTGATTTCAGATTGAGATCCTATGAAGTTTTCATGAAAAAACCTATGCCAAACTGGGGACCTGATCTTGGAACAATCGATTTTCAAAATATTTACTATTATGCTAAAGCCTCTGAAAAAACAGAAAAAAGCTGGGATGACGTTCCACCTGAAGTCAAAAAGACATTTGACAAGCTTGGCATCCCAGAAGCAGAAAAAAAGTTTCTTGCGGGAGTTGGTGCACAGTACGAGTCTGAAGTTGTGTACCACAACCTAAGAGAAGACTTGGCAAAAAAAGGTGTCATATTTTTGGACACAGATACCGCACTCAAAGAACACCCAGAAATATTCAAAAAATACTTTGGGAAAGTGATTCCACCAGAAGATAACAAATTTGCCGCATTAAACAGTGCGGTTTGGAGTGGTGGCTCTTTCATCTACATCCCACCTGGAGTCAAAGTTGACATGCCACTACAAGCATACTTTAGAATCAACGCAGAAAACATAGGACAGTTTGAAAGAACACTCATCATAGCAGATGAGGGATCCGAAGTCCACTACATCGAAGGATGCACAGCACCTGTTTACTCATCAGAATCATTGCATTCTGCGGTAGTTGAGTTAATCGCACACAAAGGTGCTAAACTAAGATACACTACAATTCAGAACTGGAGCAGCGACGTATACAATCTTGTGACAAAAAGGGCATATGCATACGAGGGTGCAACGGTGGAGTGGATCGATGGAAACATTGGAAGCAAAATCACGATGAAATACCCAGGAATATACCTGCTTGAGCCAAGAGCACATGGCGAAACTTTGTCAATCGCGTTTGCAGGAAAAGGACAACACCAAGATACCGGAGCAAAAATGGTTCACTTGGCACCAAACACTACGTCTAGAATAACCTCAAAGTCAGTCAGTCGTCTAAACGGCAGAACCACATACAGGGGACTGCTACACGTTGCAAAAGGAGCGACAAATGTAAAGGCATCAGTAAGATGCGATGCATTACTTCTTGATGATACTTCAAAAACAGATACATACCCATATATGGAAATAAACCAAGAAGATGCTACTGTAACTCACGAAGCAACAGTTGGAAAAATAGGCGACGAACAAATTTTCTACCTTATGACCCGTGGTTTCTCTGAAGAAGAAGCACTTACACTAATAGTAAATGGATTCATGGAGCCATTCACAAAAGAACTTCCAATGGAGTATGCGGTAGAGCTAAACAGACTCATAAAACTAGAAATGGATGACTCGGTAGGATAACTTCTCTCCAAATATTTTCGTTGTAACATGCAAACGCTTGCCTTATCCACAATCACTCCTAATCATGTAGACGAAATATCGGCAGCAAAAAATGAGCCAGAATGGCTAAAGCAATATAGAAAAAACGCGTTTTCGATTTACCAGACACTGCCACCTGAAGTATCTCCACTTTATAACAAGTACACAGACGCAAAACGTATGGATCCAAACCAAGTTTCGCTAGCTCTGGATTCACAAAATGCAATCTTTGACTCACTCAAGCCAAGGCTTGCTGAACTCGAGACCGAAAACCACATCATACAAACTGGCACCAATATTTTTCGTGTCAACATAACTGATGATCTGAAATCAAAAGGCGTAGTAATCTCATCAATTTATGATGCAATAAAAACACAAGGTGATCTAATAAAGAAAATCTTTGAATCAAGTGATCCAAAAGAAGACAAATATACAGCATTAAACAACGCGGCATTTAACTCCGGAATATTCATCAAAATACCAAAAAATCTAATTTTAGAAAAACCAATTCATCTGGTGTCATCCATATCTCCTGATGGTACATCAGTAATATCTCGCAATGTGATAATTGCTGAGCAAGGTAGCAAGGCAAGTGTAATTCAGGAATTGTATGCACCAAAAGGAACAAAACAGCAAGCGTATCTTGAGTTACTCACCGTTCAAGCAGAGCCAACAAGCAACCTCCAACTAACCACATTTCAGGCAATGGATCAGTCTGCAGTCAGCTTTTCCACAAGGAACTGTACTGTATTACAAGACGCAAAGATAAGCTGGTACCTTGGATTATTCGGCTCTTTGCTTTCGCGATACAAAACAAACTATTTTCTTGATGGCCAAGGCGCATCAGCGCAGGACGCCGAAGTTGTATTTGGACATAACGAACAGTCTTTTGATCTATCTGCAAACTTGATTCATCGAAAACCATCTACCGAAGGACAGGTAGTGCAGAGATCCGTTCTTAAAAACAAATCCAAATCGCTATTCAAAGGTATGATCAAAATACTTGAAGGAGCATCACAATCAAAATCATTTCTTTCTGGGCGTTCCATTCTATTAGACAAGGATGCAAAATCGGATGCGATTCCGGGACTCGAAATTCTCACAAATGATGTGAAAGCAACACATTCTGCATCAGTGGCACAAGTTGACGAAGAGCAGATCTTTTATCTTGCAACACGATGCCTGAGCAGACAAGAAGCGGAGCGAATAATTGTTGAAGGGTTTTTGGAACCAATGTCACGTTCAATGTCTTATCAAGTACGTGCCTGGATTGCTTATTTGATTGAATCCAAATGGAACAACAGAGATCTTGTCATAAAATCAGACGAACATCTGCGCGCCATAGTAGAAGTAGAAGAAGTCAGATACAAAGAAGCAGACCAGCTTGAAACCCACTACAAGTACAGGTGAGGAGGTTTTGGGTAGGTGGGTAAAGGCGTGTTCGACAAACCAGCTTGGAACAAACGAAATGTTTAGTTTTGATTTTGAGGACAAAAAGATACTTCTTACGAACCTTGGCGGCAAGATTTACGCAACAGATAGAATATGTACACATGAAGAAGCTGATCTCTCAAGTGGTTTTTTGAGCACTGAAGGTGTTAGATGCCCATTACATCTTTCTGTTTTCAATTTGGAAAATGGCGTACCACAAAATCCACCCGCAGAAAAACCTCTCAAAACGTACAATATTAAAATAGACAAAGACGAGATCTATGTAGAGGTTTAAGAGTTGCAGACATCTATCTCCGTTGAACAAATTCGCAAAGACTTTCCCATACTGCAAAGAAAGGTAAGAAACAACAAACCGCTCGTGTATCTTGATAATGCAGCAACCACACAAAAACCCATTCAAGTAATCAATGCAATTTCAGATTTTTACACAAACCATAACTCTAACATACACAGAGCTGTGCACGCGCTAGCTGAAGAAGCAACTGAGGCCTATGAGAGAACGCGTGACAAAGTAGCACAATTTCTAAACATAAAAGACAGGCAAGAGATAGTGTTTGTTCGCGGTACGACGGAAGCAATCAATCTCGTTGCGTATGCGTGGGGAAGACAAAACGTAAACAAAGACGACATTGTGGTCACAACAGAGTATGAACATCACAGCAACATAGTCCCATGGCAGCTTTTGACGCAAGAAAAGCATGCAAAATTAGAATACATTGGTGTTGATGATGACGGACAACTCATTTTAGACCACCTTGATCGTTACTTGGAAACTGGCAAAGTCAAACTTGTAACAGTAAGCCAGATGTCAAACGTTCTTGGAACTATATCTGACATCTCAGAGATAATTAGACGTTGCAAAAAGGCTGGCACTCGCGTTCTAATTGATGGGGCCCAGTCTGTGCCGCACATGAAAGTTGACCTGAGTCAGATTGGGTGCGACTTTTTTGCATTTTCGGCCCACAAAATGCTGGGTCCAACAGGTGTTGGGGTGTTGTGGGCAAAAAAGGAACTACTTGAACAGATGGCACCGTTCCATGGCGGTGGAGATATGATTCGAGAGGTTCACAAATACGAAACCACGTGGAATGATCTTCCATACAAATTTGAGGCCGGAACTCCAAACATTGCAGACGTAATCGGGTTTGCCGCAGCAATAGATTATCTGAACAATCTTGGAATGGACTACGTAAGACAGCACGAAATCGAACTGACAAAATATGCACTAGAAAAACTGTCTCACATAAAGGGAATCAAACTGTATGGTACAAAAGACATTTCAAAACGTGGTGGCGTAATCTCATTTAATTTTGCAGATATTCATCCACACGACTTGGCTACTATAATTGATGAAGATGGAATCGCAATAAGATCGGGACACCATTGTGCTCAGGTGCTTATGGAAAGACTAGATGTGGCAGCTACGTCGCGCGCAAGCTTTTACATTTACAACACAAAAGAAGAAGTCGACATATTGATAAACTCGCTTGGAAGAGCAGCAAGGTTGTTTAAGCTATGAGTGGGAATGCAGATATTTATCATGAAATGATTGTAGAGTACTCAAGACATCCAAGCAACTTTGGCAAGCTTGAAAACCCAGACATCGCATACCATGATAGCAACCCTTTGTGCGGGGACAGTATCGACATCTACATGAACGTGGCCGACAACAAAATATCTGACATTAAATTCCAAGGTCGAGGTTGCGCAATCTGTATGGCGTGTACCTCTGTACTTACCGAAATAGTAAAAGGCAAAAGCATAGATGAAGTCAAAAAAATTCAAAAAAATGATATTTTGGGCGAATTAGGCCTAGAAAACCTCCAAGCAGTCAGAATCAAATGCGCCCTGCTTTCGTTGAAGGTTCTAAAATACGGTCTTTACACATATCTTGCAAATAAGCTCAAGGATGTAAATGCCGACACACTAAAGGAAGAGGCCGCAACGCTGTACTGAAGATGTCTGACATACCGCTCCAAATACGCAAAGAGATATTTGAAAAATACAATGATCCTGACATCAGGTTCACAAAAGACGAAAACTATACAATTCTTCAAAAATGCGTCATCATAAACAAAAATCATACAAAATATGATATTGAACAAAAAATAAAATGATCCTGACATCAGGTTCACAAATGACGAAATCTTTTCAATTCTTCAAAAAGGCGGCATCATAAACAACAATCTTACAATCGATGATATGGAACAACATTTTACAGCTTTGTGCGATGCAGGCGTTATGAGAAACATAGCACAAAATTTCACCACACAATGGTTCAAGTTGTTCGAACCGCTTGAAAAAATTGTGTGTCCAGCATGTAATATGGAAGTCCATCTTGGCAAATCCGAGGACAGGGTCTGTCCAAACACTGCATGTCACGCAGCTATTTAGCTTTGTATCTCTGAGCGGCAGCTTCAAGCGACTGGATCATGGGTAATTTTTCTCCAGTCAGATACAGCACAAGGGCGCCACCAGCAGTACTTATATGTGTGATCTTCTCTGCTAGTCCGTATCGCTTCAATGCAGACGTGAGGTGTCCGCCACTCACAATAGTGGTAGCCATCGAGTTAGCAACAGATTCCAACAATGCTTTTGTACCATAACTGAACATTTCATTCTCAAAGAAGCCAGGTGGGCCTGAGATAAAGACGGTGCCAGCACTTGCTATTATCTTAGAGTAGTGCTCGACTGTTTTTCGGCCCAGGTCATATATCTGGTCGCCTTTTACAAGCTGTCTTACATCAAGTTCCAGTCGTTCACCATCTTTGTCTATTGCCACATCTACCGGTGTGAAAAAGACATCTGGGTACTCACCCATAAGTGCATGTGCCTTTGAAACTGCTTCATCTTCACCTTTTATGCCGAGTGGGTATTTGATCCGCGCCTGAGCGCGCATAAACACGTTGCCTATGAGTCCAGTAAGCAGAATCTGATCTGCACGTCCACGTTTTATGAGCATCTTGATTGCTTCCAATCTATCTGTCACCTTGGAGCCACCAAGAACGATTACATGTGGTGCTTTTGCTACTGTGAGTATTTCATCAAGCTTTCTTACTTCGCGTTCCACTATTTTACCAGCACATGCCGGCATTATGTGAGAAAAACCAACAAGCGAAGGATGTGACCTGTGTGCACTAGGAAATGAATCCAGAACACACAAATCAAAAAGTGGACCTAATCGCTTCACCATTATCGTATTTGCAGCATCTTGTGGTGAAAATTCATAATTCTCCTCAGCACAAAATCTCAGATTGTCTAATAGTATGATGTCGCCGTCTTTCATTTTTTTTATTTCTGATTTTGCAAGCGCACCAATCACATCTTCAACATAGGTGATTTTCTTGCCAACAAGTTTTTCTAAAATCTTGGCATGTTGATCCATACCAATATAGTCTTTGTTTCCTACACGTCCTTGGTGCGAAACAACCACTATCTTTGCTGTTTTTAATGCCTCGATTGTTTCTGTGGCCTCTTCGATTCTCTTTGTACCAGAGATTTCACCAGATACTGGGTCAATTGGGCAATTCATATCGACACGAAGAAGAACTGTCTTGGATCTTACATCAAAATCACTGATTGTTAGAATCCTCACGCTTTGTGTCTTTTTTTGCCATCTTAAAATCTTTGAGTCGATCAGATTGTAATTCGGTTCCAGAAAAATTAAAAAGAACAACTTTGAGTGCTGTGTGATTGCAAAACTGGTTATTCGATGTAAGATCTAGGCCATTCTTACTACTTGCTACAATCTTTGTCGTCATGACAGTAGTTGTCAACGCTAAAGTGACAGCTGAATTTGACAAAGCAACAATCTCGTATTTCCAATCATCAGCTGGAAATTCAACACTTGATTTACTAATGTGGACAATAACGGAAATAGGGAATGTTCCATGGCTTGTTCTGTTTTCCATAGTGCTCTTCATAATACGGAAAACGAGGAGGGTGGGGTTAATCCTGTTGCTGACGTTAGTGGCAGGAACAATCGCCACGGGCTACATTAAAGGTTATGTGGTGGACAATCCGCGTCCAAAACTCGAATTTTTAGGCACGAAACTGCCTTTTGACGTAGGAAAGGACACGTTCGTTCTTGGCACAGACGGCTCTTTCCCATCTGGTCATGCAACAAGAGCTGCATCACTTGCCCTGATTATGGGATATGCACTGTCTCGAAGATTTCCAAGAGGTAGTTATCTGATTTGGATATTTCCGCTACTTGAGTCGATTAGCAGGGTGTATGTTTTACAGCATTATCCAATGGATGTGATGGGCGGAACGGTTTTTGGAATTTTAATTGCAGGCATAATTGGCAAAAAGCTAAAACTTCAAGACATTTTCAAAAAGTCAGAAGCCTAGTTGGTCAAAAACATGAGAGCTAATTAGCACTATTGCATAATTTTCACTGTCATGGTGATATGTCCAATATCTGAGGTTGCGCTCTTGTTTTGATTGTCGCAACATATAGTTGATTTCGGTGGTTATTGCAAAACCTATTCTTTTTGCAAGCCTTTCCTGTTTTGGCATGAGTACTTTGTATCCACCTTTTTGATTTTCAAATCCAAGCTTGACCATCTCTATTGCAGATTCTGAAGCTGATTTTTCGTCTTTAACTACAAAAGTTTTCACAATGGGTATCTGAGATGGATGGAATTCCATGGATCGTATTGTCATGGGATCGACTTAAGTAAATTTCTTCAGATGTGAATACATGCGGTTCGCTTACAGTGTTAAATTTCTTAACATCTAAGTCAAATACTAATTATAGTTATAACTTATCGATAATCAGGTAGGACGAACACACGTGGCTTCATTAGCTAAACTAGTGGACAAACTAAAGCAGCAAAAACTCGAAGCTGCAAAAATTAGGCGGAAAAATGAGAGGTTGCTAAAAGAAGCGAAATCGCTGAATCGAAGATCATCTTCTGGTTTACACACAATCGAAAAAAAAATTGAAGATACAAGAGAAAAGATGGGAGAAATCAATGTCGAATTTAATCAAATTCTTGCAAGAAAAGAAAGTCTCGAAAGACTCATCAAAACAGCCGAGGATCGTCTGAGGGCAGAAACCGTGGCAAAAGAACAGGCGCAAATAGATCTAGAAAATGCCGACTCGGACGAAGCGAGGCAGTCTGCTACTGATAGGCTCGCACAAATTACAGAAAAGATTCAAGAATTAAAGTCGGAAATAAAACAGCGCCAGTTGGCAGCACAAAAAATTGTCGGTGAAATAGAAGAATACAAAAAATCAAAAAGTAGAACTTCTGAAAAAATCCACAAACAGGTTCACGTCAAGCCAACATTACTTACACTCATCAAGACGAGCAGGCAAAGCACCGAAAAGCTCCAACGTAAAGTGGAGATTGCAGCAAAAAGGGAGGCAGCAATAGCAAAAAAACTTGAAAAGGCAACAAAAAAACTTCAGGAATTAAAAGAAAAACAACTTGCAAAAAAGCGTAAAGAAGCCGCATTAAAGGCCGCAAAAAGAAGAGCGGCAAAGAAAATAAAGCTTGCATTAGCAAGAAAAAAGGCCGCAAAGAAAAAAGCAATGGCACTCACAAAAAAGAAAAAAAGTAATGCGAAAAAGACAAAAAAGGCAAAGCCAAGACGTTAATTATGTCTAATCTCTAAACAGATTATAGGATGGTATTTGGTACTAGATATATGAAAAAGCGTGGGCTCTACATTGCTATAGGCGGAATCACAATGATAGTAATTTCTTTTGCTGTAGCGACTTCTATAATCAGTGAGTCTGGTACAATTGATGGACAGTTTTCACTACCTAGCCTCTTGCAAGGCATGTTTGATGTGGTCTCAGATGAAGCACAAATAAGCCCCGGGGAGTCATTTTCTTTTTCATTTGATGCGTCAACAGACACACAAGCATTGTTGTGGGGAATACAAATTCTAGACTATGAAAGTGGTGATGCGGCAGAAATTACCATATCGAATATTTATGGAGATGAATTTGGCAAGTTTAGATTAAATCAACCTGCAATGTTTGAAACAATGAAGATAGAAAAAAGCGACATCTATAATTTTAATGTAAAAAATACTGGCACGAGGCAAATCACAACTGTAATGATGTTTACAAAAAATCCAGAAGAATCAGAAAGACTAGTCGATCCGAACTCACCTCTCTCAAAAACGCTAATGCCGCTTGCCATATCGGGAATCCTGCTGTTTGTTGGAATTGCAGCAGCAATAGCTGGGGTTATAATTCTGATAGTTGATTATAAGAAAAAACAATCGGAGCTTATCTAGTATTCCTTTACGATGAGTTCACCGAATTTTCCTTTACCTAATGAAACTTCGCCTTTGAAGGTGTTTGTGTAGCCATTTTTGATGATGATCTTTGAGCCGTTTTTGACTTTTTTTATATCATCTCCCCAAAGTGCAATTTTTATCTCTCCTACCTCATCGACAAGAAAAGCATTGCAGACCTCTGTGGTTCCGCCTGTCTTGAGATTAACGGTTCGTGGCTCTTCCATCCTCTCAACGGTTCCTTCTATGTCTATTTTGTTTCGCATGTTTTTTGCTTGTTCTGTTGTTACCACGAAAAATCCTCTAATGAAAAGTAGTATTAAGTTTTCTAAGGTTAGATGAGAACTAAAAAATCATCAATTTTTACCCTGTTTCTAAAAATGCGCATGTTCGGCCTATATTCAGTTATATATCAAGGCTGAAAAATTGCTCTTGCAGAGGTATCGAAGCCCGGCCAACCGAGAGGGACTCAAGATCATCAATAAGATATCCCTTCCCTCAGGGGTTCGTGGGTTCAAATCCCACCCTCTGCACCTTAATTTCATAAAAACTAGACTTCGATTAGATCTACACTGGTCGTGTTGTGCTTGCAGAGCGTTTTATGCAGTTCTGCCAAGGCTTCGTCACGGAAGACAAGATTACATCTAAAGCACTTCCACACCTTGGCACTCATGGTATAGTATGTACGGCTTAAAATTTAAAGATGTTGGACATTTCATCCATTTTTTTAGAAATAACGATCAAAACAACCAAAATTTTCAATTTTGTGGCATTATTGTGGCAATTTTGTAGTTGCTAATACAAAACCAATTTAGCAAAGAAAGAAAAACGACGTCTGTGAGTGATATACTTTCTATTTTTTACCAGTTGTGGTATCTCGGCATCTTTCTTTTGATGTTAATTCTAAACATGGCGCCAATCTTGATGCCACCTACGTGGATTGTTCTTGTTTCGTTTTATGCACTAGATCCAACACTTGACATACCGGCCTTGGCAGTAGTTGGCGCAAGTGGGGCCACACTTGGACGATTCGTATTGTTAAAGGCCAGCGGATACTTTAGAAGATTCTTGAGTAACGAGAGAAAATCAAATCTGGAAAAAATTGGAACTTATCTACAATCAAAAAAACTAGGTTATTTTGCAGCGTCGTTTGTTTTTGCAGCAACACCATTACCAGACAACATATTGTTCATCACATACGGTCTTATGAAAGCAAAAAGCATCCAAATTTATTGTGGGTACTGGGCTGGAAGAGTCGCAGCCTATTATGCAATGCTGTCTGTAAGCGAGGCAGTTCTTACTCCATTTCTGCAGGTATTTGAGGAAAGATACCTAGGGGTATTATTTATTGACATAATGAGTATAGTGGCACTAGTATTTTTTGCCTCAATAAACTGGAACTCACTAATCTCTGAAAAAAAGATAAAATTTGTAAAACCGAAATTCTGGAAGATCTAGCGTGAATACACTTGAATCTTTAAGCACACAAGTTCAAGAACTAATCAAAAATGATTCAGCACATGATTTTTCACATATAATGCGTGTTTACAAAAATGCACAACAGATAGCAGAATATGAAAAGGCAAACAAAAAACTCGTGCTTGCATCAGTCCTGCTTCATGACATAGTACAATTTCCAAAATCTGACAAGAGATCACAAACTGCTTCAATCAAGAGTGCACAGATGGCAGAAAAAATTCTAACAAAGTATGATTTCACAAAAAAAGAAATCAAAATAATCTCTGACGCAATACGCGATCACAGTTACTCAAGAAAGAAAGTACCGAAGACCTTGGTAGGGAAAATACTTCAGGATGCAGATAGACTTGATGCACTGGGCGCAATAGGAATAGCAAGAACATTCAGTGTAGGTGGCTCAGAAAAGAGGAAACTTTACAATGAATCAGATCCATTTTGCAAAAAAAGAAAACCAGATGATAAATCGTGGACAGTTGATCACTTTTACCAAAAGCTACTTTTGCTTGAAAAAAATATGCATACTGTATATGCTCAAAAAGAAGCCAAACGCAGAACTAAATACATGCGCAGCTTTATTGCCGAGTTGAAAAAGGAAATCTAACCGTAATCTACATAACGGGTGTATCTTTTCTCAATTTCTTGATTTTTTCCTTCTAATATCTTCTCGATTTCTTGCGTATGACGCTTTCTTACATATGATTTAATGTCTGTGAACTGAATGTCATTTGGGTAAATCTCAGCAAGATTTTCTAACGCTGACAAAAATTCTACAGTTTTTTGGCGAAATTCCTCTCTGGTTGGCTTTCTTATCTGATTTAGCCTAAACCATACGCACGCCCAACTGGCACCAACTACGTGTGGAAGTAAATCATACGCTCTTTCTATTTCGAATCTTTGATCGTCTCTCATGAATTGTCTAGAAGATGTTTTGCCATTGCTTTTGCAAAATAAGTTACTATCATGTCGGCACCAGCACGCTTTATTGAGTACAGTATCTCAGTCATCACGTCAGTCTCATTTATCCAACCTTGTTTTGCAGCTCCTTTGACTAAAGCGTATTCGCCTGAAACACTGTATGCGGAAATAGGTATGTTGAATCGTCTTTTTGTTTCTGCAATCAAATCAAGATATGCTAGGGCCGGCTTGACCATGACAATGTCAACACCTTCATTTATGTCCAATTCAATTTCACGTAGTGCTTCGCGAGGATTTGTAAATGGTACTTGATACGTCTTACGATCACCAAAATGTGGGGCACAATCTGCAGCATCTCTAAATGGTGTGTAAAACGAGGATCTGTGCTTTGCAGAATGCGACATTATTCCAACATCTGTAAAGTTGTTATCGTCTAGCTTCTGACGTATTGCCTTTACTTGGCCGTCCATCATGGCAGATGGGGAGACTATGTCGACTCCTGCCCTTGCTTGACTTAATGCTATTTCTGAGAGCGTTTTGATACTTGAATCGTTGTCGATTACATCTCCTTTTACAATTCCACAATGCCCAGATGAAGTGTACTGGCACAAACAAACATCTGCCATAACAACTATCTTGTCTCCAAAATTCTTTCTAATGTCCGAAATTGCTTTCTGAACTATGCCATTTTCTGCAAACGCAGATGTTCCAACATCATCTTTTCGTTCAGGAATGCCAAAGAGCATGATTGCAGGAATCTCTAGTTTTCTTATTTCCTCTATCTCATTAGAAAGTTCGGATAATGGTAAACGCTCAATTGCTTCCATCGATTGTATTTGGGTTTTTGATTTGAGGCCTTCCTGGACGAAAACAGGGCAAATCAAATCATTTGTAGAAAGCAGTACTTCTTGTATGAGGTTACGCATCTTTTCATTTTTGCGTAGGCGTCTGAGTCTTTTGGAAGGAAATGAAGCGGTCATGAAAAAAATCTGTATCTAAGCAATATAATCCTAGGCTGGAAAATTATTCGTCTTTTTTCTTGTAATCAAAAAGCTTTGACGCCGCCTTGAGAAGCTCATCGTCAGATTGTTCCGATGCTTTCCTTAGGTTATTCATAGGTGTAGAAATTATGCCTTCGACTATGGCTTTAGTTAAATCTTCGATTATTTTGATTTTCTTTTGGTCTGTCTCACCTAGCATTTGTAATGCCTTTTCAAGTTCTTTTACTCGTCTGACATCGATGTCTTTGAATATCTCTTTGACAACTGGTTCTACATTTAACCTTCTCATGTGGGCCTGAAGTACTTGAAGCTCTTCACTAATTATTTTTTCTGCATTCATACGTTGACTGGCCCTAAAGCGAATGTTTTTGTCCACCATTTCGGCTATTTGATCTAGATTCATCATCTTTATTCCATGTATTGTTGCCACTTTCTCGTCTACGGTTCTAGGATTTGAAAGATCTAAAATCATCATGCCTCCTTTCTTGTTCTCCATGGCTTGCTTGATTCTATCATATGTTACTAAAAAGTACGGGGCTATTGTCGCAACAAAAAGCAAATCATAGTTAGAAAATCCTTGCAGTACATTTTCAAATTCAATTGGATTTCCTCCAACAGTTTCCGCAAATGCCTTTGAGCGTTCCATGGTTCGGCTTGTGACAAAGTAATCGTAGCCACGTTTGTTTAATGATTTTGCAACAAGTGTAGCTGCTTCACCAGTTCCAATCAAAAGGATCTTCTTTAACTTCAAATCATCGATATTTTCTTCTGCAAGCTTAACTGCCATTGAACCTACCGAAATAGTTCCTTTGCTGATGCCAGTGGCGTTTCTTACACGAGTACCAATTTTTATCGCCTTGTCAAAAAGCATGTTTAGCTGCTCGCCTGATGTGTGGATGTTGCGTGCTACAGTGATTGAATCTTTTATCTGTCCAAGAATTTGTTCTTCACCTAGTACCATGGAGTCAAGGCCGGAAGTGAGTCTCAAGAGATGGTCGTATGCTTCGATGTCTTCTACAATTTCAAAATTTTCTTTAAAGGCACTTTCTTCAAGACCTGCAAGTGATGCCCAAGTTTTTTTGATCTTATCTACTTTAAGTTCGTCAGCAGAACCAAAAATCTCCACTCTGTTACATGTCTGCAAAATTACAAATTCTTTGAGACCTGAATGTTTACGGAATGACTCGTACGCAGATTCTATGTCCTTAAAAGTAAATTTTTCCAATATGTGAATTGGGGATTTACGAAATGTAACTCGGGCATTGATTATGTTTGTCATTTCCAATTCTCCAGCATCTTGATTACTTCCTTTTGTGCACTTGGTAAATCGTCCTCTTTTAATAATTTCTTTATCTTGTTGTTATTTAATACAGAATAAAGGAATTTTTTTCTTTGTAGTGTGGTTGGGATCTTTGTTTTTGCCGCGTCCCGTGCCATCTTCTGCAGCTTTATTTGGTAAATGTCCTCTTTGTTGATTATATCTTTGAAGATCTTTTCTGCTTTTAGCTTTAACTTACGTGCCATCGCAGGACTACGGCCTCCAGTGGATATTGCAATTTGAACAGTATCTTGTATGTTGATTACTGACGGATGTGCAAAATCGCTTACTTGGGGATCGTCTGCGGCATAAGCATAACAACGCTTGAGTTTTGCCTTTTCGACAATTTTTCTGTTTAATTGTCTGTCGTCCGTTGCGGCCATGACTAAAAATGGCTCATAATCGTCGATAAAATCAGCATTTTCAAGTTTTATTTTCTTGAATTCGATTTTACCTTGTTTTGCTAAATTCCGAATCTGAGCATTTGCCTTGTCGGAAATTACTAAAATCTTGCAGTCTTGGGTCAGAAGTGAGTTTACCTTCTTTAGACCTTCTCCACCAGCCCCAACCACTATGACCAAATTGCCTCTAAGGTTTAGGTCAACAATCACGATCAAGGCAGCTTCTAATTTGTATTTATAGGATTGGCAAATTCTCGTATCGTTTTTATAAAAAAGCTATTTGTACAATCATATGGCTTCCTTGGATGAACTTGACAAAGAAATACTAAATGAGATACAATGGTCTTTCCCACTTGTCGCAGAACCTTACAAGGAGCTAGCAAACAGATTTCATACAAGTCATGATGAAATGAAAAAACGAATTTCAAATCTGAAATCTTCTGGCATCATCAGACAGCTGTCGGCGATCTTTGACACAAGAAGACTTGGTTACAAAAGTTCACTAGTTGCAATGGCAATAGACCAAGACAAGCTCGAACAGGTGGCAAACCAAATTAATCGCCATCCAGGCGTATCTCACAACTACGAGAGAAACCATGAGTATAATCTTTGGTTCACTTTGGCAACGCCACCTGGCTCTGATCTAAAGACCGAGGTAGACAAATTTATGAAGCTGCCAGGAATCAACAAAGTCCGACTACTTCCAACCATTAAGCTCTTCAAAATAGGCGTCAAACTTGAAATGGTAGAAGAAAAAAAGAAGGAAGTTGCTCCAATAGAGGAAAAGAAAAAAATCAGGGAAGTCAAGTTTGTGCCAACTGAAGAAGACAAAGAGTTTGTACGTCAGCTACAAAAAGATCTAGATGTGGTAGACAGACCATTCCTCTCAGCAGCACAAAACCTCGGAATGACCGAAGAGGCTGTATTTGAAAAACTGCGATATTATGAAGAAATCGGCGTAATGCGAAGATTTGCAGCGATTCTAAGACACCGTGATGCAGGATTCACCGCAAACGGCATGATTGTATGGCGTGTTCCTGAACAACGCATCGAGGAAGTTGGTGCGATGCTTGGTGCATTTCCACAAATAAGTCATTGCTATCAACGACCGGTTTATGCGGACTGGCCATACAACGTATTCTCTATGGTGCACTGCAAGTCTATTAGTGAGGCCGAAAATATGGCAAAAGACATTCAAAAACACATCAAGGTCGATGATTACAAAATTCTGTTTAGCTCACGAGAATTCAAAAAGACTCGTGTAGAGTATTTTGTAGAAAGCGAGTTTACGTTGGAAGAGACTATTACTGCCTAATTCTATCTTCTGTAGCTCCAAAAATCCTGACATGATTGCATGAGCCAAATATGAACAATATCTACTTTCATGCAAAAAATAGTTTGGCCATGCTACTTGCAGAAAATATTCCTAGGCACCGCTCAATCAAAAATGTAGTATCTGCTACTGCCATGAAGACAACTCCAAGAATAATTACGACCCACAAAAAGTTAACAGACGTTATACGAAATCTTTTCCGTATCTTATGATGTATTATTATTGTTGGGCCTGAGAGTTGGAAGGTTATTGCCATGTACAAGGGCGTTTTACAGACTAAAAGTAAGCGGAAAACAAAATACCACTGCTCATAATGACAAATTTTATTGCTGATTCTTCATACAATATGTTTTTGACGAGTTTAGGAATGGCACATGCAAAGACATTTGAGTTTATACACGACAATTTGATGATTATATCGTCTGTTGTTTATTTAGCAACAAGATTCTACATTATGAGTGATGTTTTTTTACTACTGACGGGTTGTTGTATAATTATCTGTAACACCTTGATCCGTGCTTAACTATACACAATGCAATGGTCGATATTACCATTGAATGCCATTGAGTCTACAAAACGAATTAGGCAACAACCCTCCAAAACGGAAATACTCTTTATGCAGACTGGGCCGTGGCCTTTAACTCGTAAGGGGGCCAACTAGCATACAGTTTTGCGATCTCTGCCATGTCGTTGGTGCTTAGATACTTTCCGTCGGACATGGCAGCAAACTGTTCGATCTCCTCAATACTGATCACTGTTGGTAAAACTGATGATACGGGGTTCTTTGAGAGAATGAACTTGATTGCAAGCTCAGTAATGCTAAGATCATTTCTTTCTGCAATGGGTCTGAGCTGTTCTACTTTTTCTAATGCTGACTTTATCCATTCACCACGTCTTACTGAGCGGTGATCTTTTTCGTCTATTTTTGTGTCCGCAGTGACCTTACCTGTGAGAATTCCTGATGCGTCTGGAACCCTGACCAAAATGCCCACATTCTTTTTTGATGCAGCTTCGATAAGCTCATTGCCAGGCGTTTGCTCTAAGATATTGTAGACTGTTTGAACTGCGGAAACGTTTTTGCGATTCATGGCTTCAAGTCCTTCACAAGTCCATCCAATAGCTGGGCCTAGTGCAACTTGGCAGGTGCCTATAACACCCTCGTTTATTTTATTGTCAAGGGTGTTGAATATGACATCATCTCTTATGTGGTGCATTTTTGGATTGTGCAAGCCATACACATCAATGTAGTCTGTCTGAAGGCGAGCCAAACTGTTTCTCAACGCGTGCTCAGTAAAAAGTGGATCAAATCTTTGTGGAAGCTCACTGTGCCCTATTTGTTGTGCTCCTTCGAATTCATAACCGTATTTAGTTGAAATGACTATCTCATTGCGCATTCCTTTGAAGACTTCGCCAATCAATTTTTCGCTTTTTCCTTTTCCATACATGTCGCCTGTCTCAAAAAAGTTGATTCCGAGATCGTAGGCACGTTTTAGCATTCTCTTTGCTTCATCTTCTTCAATTTTTTTGCCCCACCAATCAAGGGCAATTGTCCATGCCCCAAATCCGATCTCTGATACACTAATGCCACTTTTTCCTAACGTCCTGTATTTCAATTTACGATCTCCTTAAATTTCTGAAGCTTTGAATGCAATGCTGATTCACTTAGTACTGATTTTCCGGAATTGACGTTTGCATTTATGTCTATCCAAGATTTGCAACCATGATATTCTGGTCTGAGTGGAGTCTCAAATTCATCAATAAGATATGTTTTAAGAAAAACTGCTTTGATTGCTTTTTGTGGCATCCATGCCATCCTCGTCTGTATGTATGAATCACTCCATATGTGAAAATCTGATAATTTGTTTATCTTGTTCTCATCTGTGAGGTCGGCTTCGGAAAGTACTTCGGCGTAAGAGGTAATCTTGTTGATGCCTTCTTGAGGTTTTGATTCTTTTACAAAATTTAGATATTTGTGAAAAGGCGGTTTGAGATTTTCAAAGCTTTGATGCTCAAATGTAGGAAACAATAAGAATTTTCTTGATTCTATCCTAAATCCTGAAGCAACATCCAAAATTCCACCTTTGCGCAAAAGCACAAGTTGGTCTCCTGCCTCCAAAGCACGAACAACAGTTGCCCATTCTTTTAATGCGTTCATTTATCCAAGACTTGTAATCAGCGAAATAATATCCTTGTTCACACATACAATCATCGGCGTATCTTGTTGGACGTAGCGTGATACCTGTGTCTCCCTGAGCTCCATGATGAGATCCTGAAATGCGTGTAAGTCGTCTGTCTCAAACGCCAACATAAAATCCTCATCATGTATCCCAAATGAGTATGTGGTGTTCAGAGTTATTTGTGGATACTTATGACCAACTGTGATGTGCTCATCCATCATGACTTTTCGTTTCTCAAGTGGCAAAAGGTACCAGTCTCTAGTTTTAATGAATGGATATACAATGACATATTTTTTTGCCTCTGCTCCTTCGACAAAAGACGGTATTCTCCCAGTCTTTGCGTAAATAGAAGGCCTTGTGGAAGATAGATAGGTGTGGGATGGTATGATGTATTTGCCGAATACTGTAGAGTAAATCTTGGATGTTATTCCCTGTATCTCTTCTATTGATCCTGCCGCAAACCAGAAAAGAAAATCTGCATCGTCTCTTAATCCCAATGTGGAATAAGTTCTACACTTTACTTTTGAGTTCTTAATTACTTGTTCTATCTCTTTTGCAGACTCTTCTTTTGCTAGGTCCGCCATCCACCTCCATTTGGGGTCTACTTTGAAAAACGAGAAATTAAAGAATGTCCTTGGCTGCGCTGACACGGTTTTTCTTTCTTTAAACCATATTTAACGATAATCACATTTTTCACAAATTGGATGAACCATCATCTAAAAATGCCAAGTACCTGATGCTGTGAAAGTTTCTGTGGTTTTCTACTTGTACAATAGGACACATGACTGCAGTCAGAATTACTGCGTACTTGGCACATCTTGACCAAACTATAATCGCATTAATTTTGGCATGGTATTTACCAATGCGCTCATGTTTTCATCTATATATGGTCATACGAGAGACTAAAAAGAGGTAGATTCCTACTTAAGATGGCACATTGAGCTATGCTGGGAATCCAATTGAGGTCATAAAAAGACTATACAAAGATAAAAAATGGGATGAAGTCGTAGCATTTTGTAAAAAAATGTTACAAGAAGATCCAAAGGATCTCGTAGCATTACAAAATATGGCAACAGCATATCTTCATCATGGAAAATACGAAGATGCGCTGTATTGTTGTGAGATGGTTCTCGAACACAACGAATATGACGAATATGCTTTGAAAAATAAGATCTTTGCTCTAGAGCGTCTCAGGCGATACCAAGATGTCATAATGTGTGCGGACAAGCTTTTACAAAAAAATCCAAATGACGAATGGGCATATGATAGTAAAGGCCTCTCATTAAATGAGCTGGGAAGACATGATGATGCAATTGCATGTTATGATAGATCTCTTCAATTGAATCCAAATAACACGACTGCTCTTATGAACAAAGCTGTGACACTTGCATTCTTGCAAAAATACAATGATGCCATATCATTGTATGACCGCGTCCAAAAAATAGATAAAACCATCAAGGAAGCTGCAATGGCAAAGTCAGATGCTTATCAAAAACTTGGAAAGGAAGATGAAGCATTCTTGGCAGCACAGGGGCTGCTGGTTGACGACATTCAAAAATATGTAACAGAAGCGCGAGTAAAAAAAATGAAAGTATTTGATTTGTATTGTCTTAATGAATATCTTGAACTAGAAGCTAAAGAGAAAAAACACCAACAAAAACAAGACGCAAAACAAAATTCCTCTAGTTGATCTCAATTATCTTGGTTTTTGATTTACTTCCGGCTCTTATAGATATACTGGCAGATGGCACACCAAAATGCTTGGCTAGTTTTTTTATGATCTCTTTATTTGTTGCACCGTGAATTGGTTTTGACTTTACACCAACAGTGATTTCAGTACCGTTAACTCTCACAAAATCTTTGTTAAATTCTACGTAAACTGTGTACAGCAACCAGATATTATGCTTTAACTACCCAGTCATAGCCTTTTTGCTCAAGTTCGTCTGCAAGTTTGGCATCGCCCGACTTGAGTACTTTACCTTGCGCAAATACGTGGACATAATCTAGTTTTTTGAGGAATTTCAAAATTCTTGCATAGTGAGTAATTACGATTATTGTCGCATCTGGTGTTGACACGTCACTTATTGCCTTTGCTACTGCCTGTACCGCATCAATATCGAGCCCTGAATCTGGTTCGTCAAGAATTGAGACTTTGGGTTTAAGTACCGCCATCTGAAGTACTTCAGATCTTTTCTTTTCGCCACCAGAAAATCCTTCATTGAGGTATCTTGATAGAAATTCATCTTTGAGGCCGACTGTCTGCAAATTCTTTTTGAGATAATTCTGGAATTCTCTTACTGTGATGAATACTTCTCGATTGCTACTTGCAAGTGATTTACTAAGTGCATTGTAAGATGTTCTCAGAAAATGTGAATAGCCTACACCTGATACCTCTGTTGGATACTGGAACCCCAAGAACAGTCCCTTCTTTGCTCTTTCATCGGTTGAGGCTTCGGTGATATCCTCGCCATCAAAAAGTATCTTTCCTTGAGTGACCTCGTACTTTGGGTGCCCCAAAAGCGTGTACGCAAGTGTACTTTTCCCAGACCCATTGGGTCCCATAATTGCGTGCACTTCACCTGGGCCTGTCTTTAGATTGACTCCTTTGAGAATTGGTTTTCCTTCCCTTTGTACATGGAGGTCGATAATTTCTAGAACTGCCATATTTTCCAAAGTCTCGTCTTCTCTATATAACCCCGACGAATTTTAGCTAATCCTAACCAAAAAACAAACAAAAAGAAGGGGGATTAGTTTTTGGCAAAACTAGGTCTTAGCGTCAGCCTCAGCTTGTAACACGTAAGAATCTCTTTACACCTGTTTCTTATGGTGACCTCAGTAACTCCTGCGATGCTTGAAACATCGCGTTGAAGAACGTTTTGGCCTAGCAGAATCGAAGCAATGTACAGATATGCAGAGGCAATACCATTTGGAGCCTTCCCATCTGCTACATTCATGTCTTTTGTCTTTTCTGCAATCTCCAAGGCTAATCTTTCAACACGAACATCAGTGTTTGTAAGATTCGAGATCTTGGAGATGTATTTGTCCATGGTTATGACAGGTGCAGTCACGGAGCCAAGCTCCATGACTAGCATGCGGTAGTACTTTGCCGCAAGCTTAGTTCTCATTTTGAGCTCTTTATTTGATCCTGTGCCACTGCAGATTTCTTCTAGAGATCTTACCACATCGCATTGTTTGCATGCCATGTAGATTGTTGCAGCTGCAATACATGCGACGGATTTGCCCTTGACTTCCATGTGGGAGTCAAGATTCCGGTAGATCATCGATGCAGTCTCTAAAACATTGTCTGACAACGAGAGATTCTGGCAGGTTGTGCCAATCATTGACAAAACATTTGCGAGCCTCCTCTCCCTTGGAGATGAGACACGTACTCTCTGTTGCCATTTACGCAGACTGTGCATCTGGTTTGCAACTTGGTAGTTGATCGTCTTTCCAGAAAAATCTTTTGTGGAAATTGAGATCTCAGTTGCGATTCCCAGATCGTGTTGCGAGAATGTCGTTTGACCGCTTGCTCTTGTGTTTTTTAGCTTTTCTTCAAGGCTTGAGCTTTTTGATTCTGGACCGTAATCTGCCAGTTGTTCCAGTACGACAATGCCGCACATAGAACAAACTCTTTCGCCATTCTGCATGTCATCGACTAGAGATGATTTGCATTCTGGGCAGCATGTTTCTAGTTCTGTGACATTCATCTTTTTCTCTTCCTTGTTTTTTCTTTTATCACAGGTTCGTCAAGGAAATACACTTTTTTGCCAGTGTATTTTTTGATGTTGTTTGTCATCGGGATCGCCGATGCAAATGGGCTACTAACTGGACCTATGAGTTCTGTAACTTTAGCAATTCTTCTACCGGCGTCGTCGTAAACAAAGTTGCCTTCACTCAGTGGTCTTTTGAGTCGTATTATGACTCGACCACTACCGGCCAAGTGTATTATTTCCCCTACCTCCTGCAATTGTTTACTACACCAATTCAGAACTAATCATAGACTTCTGTCAACTTTACTTTAGCTATTAGCTAGATCGAATTTTATTTCGACTGTTTTACACGTTTGGCAACTAATTTTTCAGAAATCTTGTAAAGAACCTTTGTCTTGGGAGAAACTTTCGGCAACACGATATATCCGGAACGGACATAAGCACGTCGTGGGAATCTTACTTTGTCATCTGACACCTTTGGCTCAAAACCAGCTTCTTTAGTCGCATCAATTAACTCCTTGAGCGATGGATCAAAAACACATTTGTCTTTTGGAAGTCGTCGCCCCATTTTTTTTGTCAGCGTCTTATTGAAGTAGTCCAACCAGATTACGAAATGTTCGTAATCTTTCAATCAGATCACTTTATCAAAACTGCATTTACTATTCCGTGCTGGCCTGGCCTTGAAACAACACGGCATTTACCATCTTCAGTTTCCAAAACTGCACCCTTTGAGATAACACCACGTCGTTGATAATCATTGTTAGTTGTATTTTCCAAAACTTTGAGGATTTTTGACTTTTTGACTTTGCCTCCCTCCAATGCAAGATTAACAAAGTCGATTGTTTTGAGGCCGACCTTTATGTGATTTGCACGAACTGATCTTGTGACAGTCACTTGCTGTCCAATAACAGCTTCATTTGGAAATCTATCGATTTCATATTTTCTTCTTGTCCTGAGTGGGACTCGTCTTCCGCCAGTTATCTTGCTTGTTGCAAGGTTCTCAATAGCTCGCTTCACAATCTGGGTTCAAAATACTCTAATTTATAGACAACGCAATTGTTATACAGTAATCACATAATGCTTCGCAGCCTATGCTTGTTGCGTCATTTGTGGGACTGGCTGCGGAGTTGACTTTCTCATTTTCTTGAATAAAATCTGTTTTAAGATATCAGAATCACCACTGATGCCAAAATATTTCTGGAATTTAGAAGTGGTAGTATAGATTTTGAGTCTGCCAACGTTTTGGTGAGTTATGAAATCAAGTTGTGAAAGCTCTTTTAGATGTGAGTATACTCCACTTCCTCTTGTTTCGACAAGCTGTTTTGACGAAATTGGTTGCATGTATGCAATGTATGAAAGTGTCTTAAGTGTGGCCTTTGCCAATATTGGCTTTGAAGCAAAACGCCTTACGACCTCATTGAATTCAGGCTTTAGTTGAAATACGTAAGAGCCATCTGGCAGCGTAGTTATCTCAAGTGCCTTGAAGGCAGATTTGGTCTTTTTCTCTATGGTGCCTAGTAGAGCAAGAGTCTTGGTTCTGGATTCAGTACCTGATGCTTTGATAAGCTCTTCTACCGAAAGCGGCCTGCCTGCGGAGTAAAGTGCCGCTTCGAGCCTAGCTGTGGCTTCGTCGTCTTCTACCTTCATGCTGTGTTCTCCCGCACTATGGTGATTTTAATGTCGTCACCTTCCTGCTCCAAGTCAACTTTTTGATCCCTTGCCAAAAACAGAATGGCAAAAAAACACCTAATGGAATCAGTAGTGTCAAGATCTGCTATGATGGATTGAAGATAGCCGAACCCTTGCGGCTCTATCTTCCTTAGGATGAGCTCCTCATACTTTCCTATAATGTTTTCAAGCGATACGAAATAGTCCTTAAAGTCGGGTACTTCGACTGGCTCAAATTTGAGCTGGCCGCCACGCCTTGAACGTGGGTTTGCAATGGTGCCTATGAGGTTTTCCAGTAGATCAAGGAGCTCTTCTAAGGTTACAGGGTACGTAGCCTCATGTCTGTATGGTATATTGAGCAACTGGATGTCCAAATCAGGGCGTTCACGCAATGGCTTTTTTTCCATTGCAGCCTTTTGCAGTGCAAAGATCCTTTCTACCTTCATTCTATGGATTAGCGAAGATGATAATGCGGCCATACCTGCGACTCGCAGATCTTTTTTGTCCGCTTTTTTCAAAATACGGATGAGTATTTCTAAAATTTGAATCAGATTTATCTCCCAGACGTCTTTTTTTGCTATAGTATTTGGATTAAACAGGATGTTGACTGGCGCCTGGGCGATGTTATCGACTTGTGGTTCGCTCACAACCAAATTTCAAAATTTGTTTAATAATACTATGGGGCTCTATTTTTTTGCCGTACTCGGTCAACTCTTATATTGTAATTGTATGGAGGTAAACTTACTTGAAGGCAGCAAGAATAATGGAGCCACAAAAAGCTCTGGAAATTAGTGACGTAGAAACCCCAAAACCAAAAGATGTCCAAGTACTAGTTAAGGTAAAGGCTGCAGGCGTGTGCCACAGCGACCTGCATTTGTGGGAGGGAGGATATGATACAGGCGACGGTTTTATGAAAGTAACAGATAGAGGTGTTAAATTCCCAGTAATTCCAGGACACGAAATCGTAGGCACAATATCGGAAATGGGAGAATCTGTGCAGGGATTCAATGTAGGGGATAATGTTTTAGTATATCCCTGGATCGGTTGCGGCGTCTGCGTTGCATGCAGGGTGGGAAATGACAATCTATGTGACACCCCGCGTTCACTCGGTGTCTTTCAAAACGGTGGATATGCTGAATATGTTCTTGTTCCACACTTTAAATTCCTAGCAAAGGTAAGCGGCATTGAACTCGACGCAGCAGCTTCACTTGCATGTTCAGGCCTTACGGCGTACACTGCAATAAAAAAATCGAATGCAAACTCTCAACACAACATGGTGATTTTCGGTGCAGGCGGTTTGGGACTGATGGGGGTGCAAATAGCACGGGCAATCACCAACGCGAACATAATCTGTGTGGATATTGATGACGAAAAACTCAAGACTGCAAAGGAGCTTGGCGCAGATCACATCGTTAATTCCAAAGATCCAGAAGCAGTGCAAAAAATCATGGCATTGTGCGGAAACAAAGGGGCCGACTGTGTAATTGATTTTGTCAATGCACCGCCCACAGTTAAGATGGGGCTTGCAGTGATTAGAAAACGGGGGAATTTGATTTTGGTCGGTTTGTTTGGTGGCTCAATAGAACTTCCTTTGGTTTCAGTTCCACTCAAAGCAATTACGATTCAAGGAGCATACACAGGAAACTACAATGATATGTTGGAGCTGCTGGGTCTGGCAAAAAGAGGCGTCATCAACCCCATAATTTCAAAAAGGTATTCTCTTTCTGACGCAAATAATGCATTGGAGGATCTTAAAAATCGCAAAATCCTAGGACGCGCCGTCATTAACCCATGACTCATTCGTTTTTAATAGAATCTTTCGTATGGCCTTTGTTGACAAGCATCTGGATTATGGCATCAATAGAATAATCTATGCCATGCTCTTTTTCAAAATGCTCTTGAAGTTTTCTTATGAGTGTAAGACTTTCACTTCCTTGAAGCACAAAACCACACTCAAACCCATAATCACTACAGCTTAGCCTGATTGTCATTAAAAAAACCCTTTTCTCTTTATTTATAACTTCTAATTAACAAAGTTAACTCATCGATCTTTTACACGCAACGGGCTTTTGAATCTAAGAAATAGAATCCAATTTGGCAATCGTTCAAGTGGGATTAGTCCAAATGTTGGTGATTTTTTCAACAAAATATTCTGGTGTTGGTGGTATTTAGAAAATGATTAACATTGGTAACTTGCGTGTGTGGTACACTAGGAGTTATTTAGATGTGGGAATTACCAAAATCATTGGTAATTAAGAGCTACCGCGACAAAATCTACATAATAAAAGACATAATTACTCTTCTTGTTGAATATGGTGAACTAAACCAAACCACTCTTGTTAGCTATTGCGGACTAAATTTAAAAAAACACAAAAAGATCCTAGACAATCTTGAATCACATGGTTTTATTTCAAAATCCACACTAGAGTCTGGCAAACGCACAATTACAATTTACAAAGCAACCAACAAAGGCGTGGAATTCTGCAGAACCATAATTGAACCGTATGAGGAATTATTTCCACGAAAAACTGTTCCTGATTCTAATCGTAAGCTAGGGATTTTGCTCATCGTCTAGCTCAAACTGAGATGAAATTTCGCCATCAATTTTTTCCTTTTTTCTAATATACTTTGTGTATTTTTTATTCCATGATTTGACGAGCATATACTGTCTCATTCCAAAGACAAACCAAACCAACGACACAACAATGATGATGGCAAGTGAGGTCGACAAAAAGACTCCAAACTCGTCGTATTCATCTAATACGAAGAAGAAATGTGGATGTGTAATTAGATATGCTGACATGCCAATTGCAAATGGTGCTAGAATCAAACCAGAAATGGATATGCCAAGAAGCGTGTTTCGTATGCTGTTTATTTTTTCTATAAAGCCCTCAATTACTTCTATCAGACTGAATCTGGATTTGTCAAGATCAGAATTATCCACACCACTCATAATTAGATCATTATGGTATTTGAATGGTTCAATCTACTATCAAATTCCCAACCATCTGTGGATGTATTGAACAATAATACCTGAATGTACCTGATTTATCTGCTATGAACGTTGTAGTCTGCACTTCAAAATATCCCAAGTCTTTTGTGTGTACATTAAACTCATCTATGTTGAGATTGTGTTTTGAATTGGTATCTTCATTAATAAAATGAATGGATCCCAATTGATCCTTTTTTAGATGTAACTCTGGTGTAGCATGTACTGACCCTAGACTCTTCTTACCACTAGTAGTTGATTTTGTGGCAAAAATGTGGCCAAATTGTGGATCATACTTTGATATGAGATAGATATTTTGTGGTACTCCGAACACCGGGAATCTTCCGTTTACCGGAATCATAGAATTGTAAGCGGAATATCCAGCGGTTGAACCTATTAATACCAAACCTATTATTGCAAGTAAGACTTTACCATTTAGCCTACGTGGCTGTTTTTTTTGCTTTGACAACTATATTGGCATAACATCTGTCTGTATTTAGACAATGATTAACAATGTTAAGTAGTCAATAAAAGCAAAGATCTATCACGTCTATTAACGAGAACGCAACGCACGCCTCATTGGCCTGTAGCTATACTCTACCTTCCTGCGTTCTCGTTGGTTCTCCCATACGAAATCTTTTCCGTATCATATGATGTATCATTATTGTTGGGCCTGAGAGTTGGAAGGTTACTGCCATGTACAAGGGCGTTTAACAGACTAACTCAAAGAAGTGAGCGGAAAACAAAATACCACATGGATGGTGAATGGGAGCATTCCGCAGAATCAGGCAACTTGATCAAAAAGGAGGTGACAGTATGATCAGCATAGGAATCGATGTACACAAAAACAGATGTGTTGCAACAATAAAGCAGGAATCTAAAAGAAAACTAGAGCAGTCAAGCTTTGATAACACCACACAGGGAATAACAAATTTCATCCTGCACGTCAAAAAGACATATGGCAATAACATACAGGCAGTATGCGAGTCCACTGCAAACTATTGGATCAGACTCCATGACACA
>JBDUUJ010000111.1:0-5503 GCA_039938575.1 Nitrososphaera sp.
AAAAGAGGTACCATTGAGAGGATGTTTGACAGGGTAAAGGACACATTTGGAATATCATACCTTCCAGTACGAGGACATCTTAACGTATCATCGTATGTGCTGGGATGCGTCTTTGTGTACCAGATTGCCACATACTACAATGTGATAGGTAAGACAAGGCCGCAACGCATCAAGCATATGATTGGCATCTAGAATATTTTTTAGAAATAATTATGCCCATGCCTCATTTATTTAACATATTTGCTGCAGGCGGTGTTGATCCTGACATAACTTGTAAGCTCATTTTTTGGCAGCGCCCGATGGTAAACATCACTTGCCAACACCTCTCAATTACACAGAACTCCCGCCATCAAATGATATTAGATGGAACAGTGTGTCGACATGGGAGAACCTCCAAAGGCATTAAATTTAGCAAACTATACTTGAATTGTGTGGCAAGGACAGGCACAATCAAAAGGCAGACAAAAGAAACCTCAATTACGGTTTCTGTAAATCTGGATGGGGCGGGCAAAACTGCAGTCAGTACGGGCCTCGATTTTTTTGATCACCTAATTAGCTCGTTTGGCAAACATGCGATGCTTGATCTCACAGTGAAGGCAAAATCAAATGATAGAATCATACACCACTTAATAGAAGACACTGGGATCGCCATAGGTGCAGCAATAGATAAGGCGCTGTCCAACAGGGCCGGCATCACTAGATTTAGCTACGCATCTGTGCCAATGGACGAATCTCTTGCAGAAGCATCAGTAGACCTTGTAAGGCGGCCTTATAACAAGATCAACCTCTCAATTAAAAGAACGCAAATCGAAGGAGTCTCAAAAGAAGACATTGAGCACTTTTTCTCATCGCTTGCGCAAAACATCAACAGCTGCATACACATAAACGTCAGATATGGAGAAAACGACCACCACAAGATCGAGGCCGCAATTAAATCACTTGCAGTGGCATTGAGAATCGCAGCAAGCAAAGATACAAAGCAGAAAGGAATTCCAAGTACGAAAGGTTCCATGTAGATGAAGGTAGCAATTTTTGATTACGGAGCAGGAAACATATTCAGCCTCAAGATAGCACTTGAAAAACAGGGCGCCCAGGTGGATGTAATAACAAACTTTGATGCACCAAATAACTACTCGGGACTCTTGCTTCCAGGAGTTGGAAACTTTGATCCAGCAATTAGAAGCATAAGAGATTATTCCAGCAAATCGTTTACTGATTATGTCAAAGACGCAATACCGGTACTTGGTATCTGTCTTGGAATGGAGATGTTTTTTGAAAAAAGCGAGGAGGGAAAGGAAAAGGGACTGGCAGTAATGGAGGGCGAAGTCGTCCTTTTGCCAAACAAATTCAAAATTCCGCACATGGGATGGAACAGCCTCAAGATCAAAAAGCAAAATCCGTTATTGGACGGAGTACCAGATTCGTCGTGGGTTTATTTTGTTCACTCATATAGAGTAAAACCAAAAAACCCAGACATCATAGTTGCAGACTCTGATTACGACATTGCCGTCCCAGCTGTGGTCAACAAAGGAAATCTCTTTGGCACGCAATTTCACCCAGAAAAATCAGGCAAAGTGGGCTCACTGATGCTCAAAAACTTTCTGCGAGAGTGCAAAAAGTGAAAGTGATTCCAGCAATCGACCTCATGGAAGGCCAAGTGGTAAGACTGTTCCAAGGAAAACCTGAAAACAAAACAGTCTACAGCAACAATGCGGAGGAAATCGCAAAAAGATGGGAAAAAGACGGCGCCGACATGCTGCACATAGTGGACCTTGACGCCACACTGCAAAGAGGTACCAATTTTGAGCTGATGAAAAGGATCGCCAAGCAAGTATCCATTCCAGTTCAGGTGGCAGGCGGCTTGCGCACAGAAGCTCTCATAAACGATGCACTGGATTTTGCAGACAGGGCAGTAATTGGAACTATTGCGTTCAAAAATGAAGACCTTGCAAAATCACTAGTAAAAAAATTCGGAAGCAGCAGGATTGTCATATCTGTAGATCACAATGAGGGAATAATCGTAATAAATGGCTGGCAGCAACAAACCACAACAAAACTGCTTGATGCAATTTCCAAATTTGCAGACAAAAACTTTACCGAGTTTTTGGTAACAAATGTGTCACGCGATGGAACCCTCTTGGGCCCAGACACAAAAACACTCGCAGCTGCATGCAAAATAGGAAAGAACGTCATCGCAAGCGGCGGCATCTCTGGGCCGCAAGACATTGACAAAGTAAAAGGATGCAACGCCTACGGCGTCATACTGGGAAAGGCACTCTATGATGGAAAGATATCGATTCAGGAGGCAAAAAGGCTGGCTTGACTCTCACAAAAAGAATAATTCCGTGCCTTGATGTGGCAAAGGGGCGAGTGGTAAAGGGACTCCACTTTAAATCTATCAAGGACGCAGGAGACCCAGTCCTTTTGGCAAAAAAATACAGCGATGAGGGAGCAGACGAGCTTGTATTTTTGGACATTACAGCGTCTGAGGAACAAAGAGAGACAATTCGCTCGCTTGTATCCAAGGTCGCACAGGTAATTGACATCCCATTTACGGTAGGTGGGGGAGTCAAAACACTTCAGCATGCGCGTGATATCTTGCTTTGTGGAGCAGACAAGGTGGCAATCAACACTGGGGCAGTAAAAAATCCGCAGATAATTACCGAACTAATGGAACTATTTGGCAAGCAATGTGTCGTGGTTGCAATCGACGCAAAGCGAAACTACAACACATCTGCAGGAAAGAATATCTTTTCAGATGGCAAAAGCTTTTGGTTTGAGGTATTTGTGTATGGCGGCAAAAAGGGAACAGGCCTTGACGCCATAGAGTGGGCAAAAAAAGTCCAGGAGCTTGGAGCAGGGGAGATCCTCCTTACCAGCATAGACAAAGACGGCACAAAGGACGGCTACGATCTGATTCTGACAAAGGCAATTGTGGATTCTGTGAGGATTCCAGTTATTGCTTCGGGTGGTTGCGGCGAGCCAAAACACATGCTTGATGTATTCAAGAAAACCGATGTGGACGCTGCACTAGCTGCCTCCATATTTCACTACGAGTCTCACTCTGTAAATAGAGTCAAGCAGTACCTAAAAGAAAACAGCATCCAGGTCAGACTCGATAGCTAGCTCAAAGCAATAACTTTATAGGCTATAAAGTTATAGTTTTTGCATGTCATTTTATCTCACACCAGTCACAGGCGAATTGCTAATCAACAGGGAAAAAGAACTTGAGACGTTGGTTTCTGAGCTGTCAAAAAGAAATTCCAGAATCGGCTTTTCATTGACAGGAGTACGCAGAATAGGCAAGACCAGTATCTTAAAGGATGCAAAAAAAAGACTGGAAAAACGTGGCATTCCAGTCGTCTATATTTCGGTGTGGAGTACAATGCCAGATACTTTGGAGGCATTCATCGCAAATCTCTTTGATCAGACAATAACTGCTTTTGAGGACAGATTCTCACTAAAGATGAAGATTGCAAATTTAATCAAGCTTGGCAGAAACGGCCTTGCAGACCTACTAAAGCACCTCAAGATATCTGTAGAACTAGGTAACGAAATCTCATACACGGTGTCTTTTGTCAGGGGGGATGATACAGATGTCAGCAAAGCTACATACAATGTTTTCAAGCTCATAGACGACCTTGCGGAAAAAACAAAGACCAAATGCGTTCTAATTATTGATGAATTCCCATCAATAACTGAACTAAAAGTAGGCAAACAGATGATAGGTGATTCTGTCATAAAGATGCTCAGATCAATAAACGAGGAATATACCAATGTTGCCCTTGTTGTATCTGGCTCACTTGCACACACAATGCACAAAGCAGTTCTGTCGTCGTCTGCACCTTTTTACAAGCAGCTTGTTAATTTGGAAATTACTCCACTTGATGATACGGCAGTAAGAAATTTTGTAAAAAAATATTTAAAGAAAAAAATCAGCAGCAAGGGACTGGAATCACTAATGGAAATCTCAAGTGGAATTCCATACAATCTGCAGATATTGGGACGCCAGCTGGCACAATCAAAAGATAGTGTGCTTACCGAAACATCTGTGTCAAAGGCAACATGTGCTGTGCTTGAAAGAGAAGGCGATGTCCACTTTAGGGACTATGTTGGTTTGATGCAGTCAACCGAAGTAAGTGTGGTAAAAACCATGGCAGTATATGGGGCATCAAGCCCAAAGGAGATATCTGATGCATCAAACATGAAGCTAAATGAGATAACTGCGTTGCTTGGCCTGCTTTTGAATAAAGGCATACTTAGAAAAACTGCACGGGGGCAATACCAATTCACAGATAACATGTTTAAAACATGGTTGTCAATCTACACACAAAGATAATAATGGAAAAGTTATATCAAAAACTCATGAAAAAAATTGACGATGTGGATTTTGCAAAAGGAGACGGCCTCGTACCGGTGATAGTACAAGACATTAACACAAAAGAAGTTCTGACTTTGGCTTATGCAAATAAAGAATCACTGGAGCTGACTAAAAAAACTGGAAACTCGTGGTTTTGGTCCCGCTCGAGAAACAAATTGTGGATGAAAGGAGAAGAATCAGGAAATACGCAAAAAGTCAAAGAGATACTAGTTGATTGTGACTCTGATGCACTCATATATCTGGTGGAGCCAACAGGACCTGCATGTCACACAGGGCAGCGTGTCTGCTTCCACAACAAGCTTGACTAGCAAACACGCTGGAAGAGAGCCTCATCACCTGGAATGGTCTGGTTTATGATTCTAAACTTTAGTGGCGTGTAATTTGTTCCCTTGAATACTACGGTCCACTCTCCAACCAAATCGTTTGTGCTGCAAATATTGCGCGCCTTTGAGATTGCGGGCTTGAAATACTGATTGAAGCCAGGCTTTGCAGTAGCATCAAATGGTATTGAAATGTATGTTCTGGTTGCATTTGGCATAAGAAAGACCATGCTGCCTATGTCTCCAGGTTGTAGGTTGTTAATTGCTATGAAGATATTTTCGCCCAGTCTGTACTCGTGCTTGTTTATGGCAAACGGCCCCGATCTGTTCCAGTTTTTAAATTCGTCTACTCGTTCTTTGGGCCTTGCAACATCGATCGGTCCAACAAAAAGTATGGCTGCTGCGACTGCGACAGAAATTACGGCAATTAACGAAATACCTATTATCTTGGCCTTCATCTAGTTTTGCTCTCAGCTATGAAAAGCTAAAAAACCTTGTGGACTCGGTTCTCCCATACGAAATCATCCCCAATCCTACTGTGGATCTTGGTGTGATTTTCCGAATCAGGATGTCTGTGATTTGGATTCCATCTTCTTTTGCAGTGTCAACTCGTGATTCTGTGTACGATATGTCACCGGACTGGTGCAGCGACGGTGCAAGGCCTGCCCAGGATACAAGTCCACAAGGTTTTTTAGCTTTTCATAGCTGAGAGCAAAACTAGATGAAGGCCAAGATAATAGGTATTTCGTTAATTGCCGTAATTTCTGTCGCAGTCGCAGCAGCCATACTTTTTGTTGGACCG
>JBDUUJ010000112.1:0-8426 GCA_039938575.1 Nitrososphaera sp.
TACTCGCGGGCTGGTTATACTACCAGACGTACTTCCTCCAAAGCTATATTCCTGACTTGCAGCAGATACATCATACTTGTATACGATATATTGTTTTACTGCCGTACTACTTCCAAGAGGAATATAACTTGACCATCCTGCTCCCATTGCACCTTTAACAGGATCATCTACAACAACCATGCCTAATGCAAAGGTTTTTGCCCACCACCAATTTGTTCCAGTAGCTAAGGAAGGGGTTGTTATGTCGAGAGTAGATCTTGTGCCTTTTGCACTATCGTGCCCCTCCCAATCAGCTCTTTGAGGATAGTACAACACTGCCGCTGCAGGATTTAGACTAAAAACCAACAAAGATATGCTGATTGTAGCTAAAACAAATTGTGAGTACTTTCTAGATTGAGTTCGTTTTTTATCGTTTTTCAGAGTCATTATCCATCCTACCTTCCCACGAATTAATAAGGCGAACGGACTCCTGCGATACGTACTGCAACAGTACGCAATGTTCAAGTCAGGCAAGGTCTACATCAACGGAATTGAAGGGTTCTGGAGTTTTGCAAAGGAGAGGCTGATCAAACACCATGGTATCAGTCCTGCTAAATTCTTGCTGTACATAAAGGAGATGGAGTGAAGATACAATCACAGACATGAAGAAGACAATATATTCATGCTGTTGGTAGATTACATGTTAGGGGACACAGATTGATAATCACCTAATTATGATACACTACACCTAATAACTGTAATAGCCTCTTCCTGTAAGTTCGATGTTTTTTCATCTTATTCATATAAAGATAACTTTAATCTAAATTACAACAACAGTATTGTGAATGAAGAATACATCCAACATCAGATATTTGAGTCAAGATCCAGTTTTGTTCAAACTTGTTTTGGCAAGACATTTTTTGAACAAGATCCCAAAAAGAAACCCGCGATCATTACACGGCCGCTTAATACTTGAAGCAAATGTGGATGTGTTTTTATTTTTTGCATCGAGTGTAATTGATGTCATAAAACGCGAGATAAACGAAAGATTCGACATATTTGATAAAGACAATGTGTTTTACATTCATGGTATAAGAAAGCAACTTACAGATACTGGAGAACAAGGACTCGTAAAAAAAATAATTGCAAGTTATTTTACCACGCCGATGAAAAGCAAATCTCAAAAATGGAATACAAAACACAGTGGACTTTGGAAATTGCAGATTTTGCGAAACAAAGCAATACATGGATACACTATTCAATCAGATAGCAGAAAAACAATCAAAATCACATATACTATTAGACAATACAAAAGACTTGGTGAATCATTTGAGTTTGTGGAGACAATTCAAAATCCAAGAAAATATTTTGAAAATGTTTTTAATGATTTGGAGAATTTCGTCATAAAAACACGCAAAGCTATTCAGAAAAACGCAAACTAGGTTCCAAAACTACAATCAGGTTTGATTTTTAGTACATATTTTTGATTAGCTTTATTTACCGTGGAAATGTCACAGGCGATATGACAGCCGCAGATAAATTCGGCATCGCTTTTTCAATAGGAATCACCGTTGCGTTGATTGCTTTTGCCATGTCGTTTTCGGCGACAAGTAAAGCACCAATGCAGGTACCGACGACACCAACAACTCCACCAGCACCAGCACCAACACCAATACCATCACCAGCACCACAACCACCAGTAATGGAAGAGGAGCCGGCAGTGGAAGAAGAGTCCCAAGTTGCAATGTCAGCTGAAGTAGCAATTCCAAGTGGATCTTCAGTGCCTGGTTGTGAAGAAACAAGCGAATGTTTCATCCCAAATACTGTTACGATCGGAGTTGGTGGCACAGTAACATGGTCAAATGACGACACGGCAGCACACACAGTCACAAGTGGTTCACCGGGAACCGGACCAGACGGTACATTCGACAGCAGCATCCTTATGGCCGGTAAAACATTCGAACACACCTTCGATGAGGCAGGCGATTATGACTACTTTTGTATCGTCCACCCATGGATGACTGGCAAAGTAATTGTGGAATAAATCCACACATTCATTTTTTCTTTAATTATGATAATTTAGTAATGTTTTGTTCTAAATCCAGTACAAGTTTTTCATAATCATTACGATTTTTGCCAAGACTCGATAGTTTTTGTTTTTCTACTTCTGTCAAACTTTGGTTGATTTGTTCTGTGCGTCCTTGCAATCTCATTTCAGCCATGACAAAAAGTCGATTATTTTCCTTCCACAGATGCTGTGTGACGTGTTCTACATATTCTCGCATATCAGAAATTAATTCTTGTGTAGATCCTGTGATGATGTATTTTTTTGCTGATTCTTCCATTCTGCTTGCAATCTGCCGAGTCATTTCATGCTCCATTAGCATGACTGCAATTGGACCCATATGTCTTGGCATTCCTGATTGCTCTAGTGCTGGAAAAAGTGATTCTTCTTCTTTGCCATGGTGGCACACGTCTGTGAAGTTTTTTGAAAAATCGATTACAGGCATAAGAATCGATTCTGGGATCTTTTTGCCCTCATTGAGCAGTTGTAAAGTTACTTCCATTGATTTGATTACTTTTTCTATTAGTTCGTGGTCTTTTCTTAGTGATTCTGTAGACATAGATGTGTCGCCTCCAAAATCTCATTTAAAGTTAAGTTTGATTTTCATAGAAAAAGCTATAATTCTTAGAAGAAACTCTCAAGGGCACCCATACGTAGTGGATGTGCATCAAAGCCAAGTTTTTCAAGATCCGCTGCAAATTCATCTACAAAACCGTGAATCGTATAGATTTTTTCTGCTCCACTTCTTTTCACCAAATCCACAAGTTCGTTGTAGTCACAATGATCACTCAGTGGTATCGAGTAATCGTTTTTTCTTGTATACTGCATTGATGTTTTTGCCCAGCCAGAAAAACCTATAGTGACTGCGTTATACCGTGACTTCATTTGCTTTATGAATGGGTTATTTTCTGACATTAATGGACACACCATTACCCATGGTTTTTTATCCAAAAGCCCCATAGATTCAGCTTGCGAATGTCCCATTCCCTCTTTGAGCGGTATTCCAAGTCTCCTATGCAGATCGTTCATTTCCTTGACTGAGTCGTGATAATATAATGGCTCCCAATGCCCAAAAAGGTGTGAAAGTGTTTGCGCTTTTCCAAGCTGATAGCCCAACAGCAGAACAGGTTTTCCTTTATGATACATGTCAGAGATTATCTCGTTGGTTCTTTTTTCAAGCTCGCTTACCTGTGGAAATACAAATTCAGGCCTCCCAAAAGTACATTCAGTGATCAATATCCTGCATTTTGGTATACTTGCTCCTTTCAGAAATCCGCGTTCCCTGCTACAAATGTCTCCTGTATAAAACACATCACCAAAAAGAACCCCTCGTGAGCCGAGTATGTGACCACTATCATAAAGTCGAAAGTCATCCAGTGTCTCAACATGGTTTGACATTTCATGACCTCGCAGTGTGGCTATTTCCTTAGTTTCCCTTGTGGCCAAAATAGTACCATTCTTGTTGTTTGGAAGATGATCCGTGTGCGCGTGCGACACAAAATTAACACAATTTGGTATTGCAGATTTTGGATCCAGATTAACAACTTTGCCGTCAACATGGCAGACAATACCGTTTTTTGTCATCTGGATTTTCGACACGACAAAGTTTGCAGTAATTACGTCTGATTTAAATTTCGAGATTGATTATTTGTTGACAAAAAATACAGGGAAATTCAAAGTAATGTGTGGGAGAGTGTCCCTGCCTCATCGGCCAGAATTCGAATTGACACCACAGTGTCTGCAAGAGATGTTAAGTTGTTTGACTGGCCGTCGATGCGCACGGACACTCTATTTTTCTCTTACATCTTCGAATCGTAACTATTACGATTTGAAATTATTTAATAACGATCGTAAATTAACGAAAAATTTGTTCAATTTAACATATTGTAATGTAAAAACTTAAAAATTTCTTAGACATTTTCAGCAAATATCTTAATATTTGTTTAATGGGAAGAATCAGGTAGAGTGCATCAGTACATCATTTTGAGGTGATTCGTCATGTTTTGCGCCCAATCTATTTCTTAGGAGGTATACGCCTACAAATGTAAGTGAAACAGACACCCAGTTCACTGCCGTTATTGTTTCACCAAGCATGATTGCAGCAAAAATTACGCCTATTACAGAGTTTGTTGAGAACAGCAAAACTGTCCTTACACCCCCAAGAAGGCGCAAAGATATCAAAAACAACATTGTAGCAAATCCCGTTCCTCCTATTGCAAATAGTGCAATTGAGCCCAAGTTTATGAGTTGAATGTTAAATGGGATGTGAAACACAACTAGTGCTATGACGGCAAAAGTACCAGATACGAGCGATACAATCTGAGTAATCCGTTTTGAGTCAATTTTGTCGCTCAGATACCTGCACAACATTACGTCCAAAGCGTAAAGAACACCAGAGGCAATAATCAGTAGATCGCCAAGAACAAGCTCCGATAGCAGCATATTATTTACGTAAAAATCGTAAGCAATTGGCAAGATCGTCATTCCAAACATTATCATCGCAAATGGTCCAATTTCCTTTCTGTGTAGTGATTCTTTGAAAAGAATCATCGCGATTAGAAGTGAAAAAACTATTTCACCATTGCTAAAAATCGAGGCGTTTGTGGCAGTCGATTCCTTTAACCCAAAAAAATATGTAATGAGTGCAGTAACTTCTAAAATCCCAATAACTGACAAAAGCAGAAGATTTTTCCTGTCAAGGGTTGCAATGGGTTTTGATTTTTTTGCAAGTGGTGTAAAAAACGCCGCGTTTATGATGTATACGCATGCAGCCAACGCCACAGGATGGATTTCAAAGCCTGCCTGGTTATCAAGCAATGGTTTTGCCAGAACGTGAACTAAAGCGGCAAGTGTTGCTGAAATCAACACCAAGGCATATCCTACTTGATTTCTGCTTTTATTTTTGGAAATAACCCCTTGAATTGACCATGACATTTCCAGTTATGGTAATGTCAAAGTACCTAATATCTTGATCCTAAAAAATTGAACAATGATTGGTTAATTTGCTAAACAGACTGTTATGATAGAACTATTAGATAGATCATCTTTTGGCAGATGCAGTGTGACAGATATTTTATTTTTGACGATATCTATTTTGAGATTGTCAAATACTGATCTATATTTTGTGACTTTTTTACCATCCGGTGTAGTAACGTAACCTGCAGGCAGCAACAATCCATCCTTAATTAAGGCATTTACTTTTCTGTAACCTGATGTCTGTGGAATGTCGCATCTTTCGATTATTTGAGAAATGATCATTGATTCTCCATTTAGTATGCTGAGTATTTTCTTTTTATCATCATCGCCAAAAGACTCTAGAATAATTTTTGTCAACAATGGATTCTCAATCACAATCCAGTTTTCACCATTTGTGACCTTGATCTCGCAGACACTTTTGAGAAATCTTTGTTCAAGACCATCTGCGCCGGCGCCAAAGAATTCGCGTAGCACCGTATCTAGTTTTTGAAATTGTTCGATCGATTGTGTAAGTGAAATTCCGTACTTTTCAAATAATCTTTCTTCGATTCTTTGTATTGTCTTATCACCAAGATTTTCTCTAATTACTGAGTCAAGAGATTTGGCCAATAGCCTGTCAATGCCTGCCAATACAGCTGTGTTTCGTATTCATACTATATTACTATTTCCACACTTGGACATAACAGTTTAATAGGATTTTACCATTTCCAATAATGGGATTGGCTCTGCTAATTTTCGATGATAATAATATCAGGGAGCTTCCAGTTACAGAAAGACTGGCAAGTTGCAAACAGATAATACAAAATGAAAAAGACGAATCAAAACGATGGGATGCAGTTTGGCTCGCAGGCGAGATAGCAGAAAATAGAAATTATGATGACCCAATATTTACTGCAGTTGCAGATCTCATGGAATGGGTTTTGGAAAATGACGACAACAACGTAGTAAAACATGAGGCATGTTACCAGATTGCTGCCCGCAATATGCGACAGAAGATTCCAGCGTTGATAAGAGCTGCATTGCAAGACAAGAGCGGACTTACAAAACACGAGGCCTTGGAATCACTAGGCCTGATGAGAGCTATTGAAGCCACAGAATTGATTAGAGACGCCCTAAACGATCCAAGCGAAGATGTTAGACAGACCGCGGCTTTTGTGATAAAGAGACTAAAGCGCATGGAAAAAGCTGGCAACTATAGGCCGTCAGAGATAATCTAATGGTAACTGCCATAGTAATCGACGATGACGTAGACACCGTCGATGTTTTTTGCGATTATTTGACGCTCAAAAATGTCAAAGTGTTAGGTAGAGGACATAATGGTAAAGATGCATTTGAGCTGTACCAGAAATACAAGCCAGACATAGTATTTTTGGACTTGATGATGCCCGATTATGATGGATTTTATGGGTTGGAAAACATACGCAAAATCAATCCAAATTCCAAAGTAGTTGTAATAACTGCAGACCTCAGACAAGAAACAGCAGAAAAACTTGAAAAGCTCAAACCCACCGAAGTCTTCATCAAACCATACGATATAGAAAAGATCACCAAATTATTGGAAAGAATATAGTCTACTTGATGATTTGACTTATTCTTTGGAGAGCAGCCTCGATTCGATTTATTTCGTGAGCAATTTTGTCATTTGAGTCACGCTGTTTTATAATCTGCAGTGACGTCTCTATCACAAAAAGCGGATCCCTTATTTTCATTAGTGTTTCCTCCGCATCGGTCATAATGTCAGTTTGGTTTGCCATTATAAAATACCCCACTTCCAGAATTGGAAATAGGTAAATTCCAAACGTGTAAATTATGCAAGGACGATGCGCCTTTGCCAAGTAGAGAACTGCAAGGCACAAATAAACAATATTGACCATTTATTACTCCGGTCATAAAAAAGACTTGGCTGGTTTGATCACCCGGCATACATGAACCAATATTTGGTTTTTGAGCGCAAGTGTAGGAACCACATTATGTTGCCGTTGAAAAGACTTGCTATTGAGACCAAGCCGCTGCAAGTGTGAATCTTTATCTCAAATCCTCTAGTTTGTTTCCTTTTGGTGATTGAAACAAATTGAGGTGATTATGTATTCCGAAAGATAGAAGAATGTAGTTCCAGTAAAATAAAATCTCCATAGGATTGCCAGTGTAGTAAGAGTCTTCATTTTGTGCCATCAGGAATGCTGTGTCTGCAGCAAAAACCGAGACAATGCCAAGACACATCAATGTCCACATTAGGTTGACATGTCCTTTGAAAAACAGCCCGACACCAATCAATGCTGGAATTATCACCATTGCGTCAAGAACTGGATAAATAGTGGCCAAGACCAACTCAAAGATATTGTTGTTTGTAGTAGTGCTTAATACAGAGTACAAGCTAATACATAAAATTCCAATCGAGAAGGCAAAAGATGCTGCAATCATCTTTTTTGTTATCGCGCTCCGCACGGGCTGTAGATATGCAATAAAAAACATGATGAGAAACGGATACCCAATAAGATAGAATATGTCTGCGGCCGACGGAAATGGATCAATTTTGAGATATAGTTCTTGCACCATCCAAATCATTTCTGCGACAAACCAAGAAATTGCATAGCCAGCAAATGAGGCCCAAGCAATCCCATGCATGCCACCTATTCCGTATCTAATTAAAATTCGCACAGAGAGTACAAGAAATGAACTGGCCACTGGAATATATGCTAGGTTCCCAGCAAACGTCGCAAAATCTATACTTATCAGATTAGATACTGTATTGAAGATTACAATTCCACCGAGTGCCGCAATCAAATATTTTTTTGATAAAACTGTATCAAGTGTGGTTTGCATGTCAATACAGCGCAGCGATAAACTTCTGTATCTTATCTTGGTGTAAAAAGTCCTGCAAGCTGGATTTGATTGAATCAATTATTGCAATGTGTGCGTTTCCATAAAGATCCGAAAGGATTCGCTTTAGATATTCCGGATGATCATAGCAGTCAGGTATGTAACAATTGTACACATCTTTTAGTGTCGTCACTACCTTTTGGAAAACCGGTTCGCCCATATCCAAAAGTGCTTTTTCTATTGCAAACGCAACTAGAGCTTTTTTTATTTGTGTGTCTACAACGTCCATTGCATGATAACTTACTAAGCTTGGTTATAAAGCCATAGTGAGAACATGCCTACAATTCGCGGATTGTGCCCGAATTGTTTGCAAGAAACAAACTAACTCAAATATCTACATCATGCCCATAACGCATATGCAGTACAGAGAGGACAAATCTAATGTAGATGAGAAAGACCGTATTTTGAAGAATGCACAGGAGGATGCTGCAAGGCTTTTGAAGAATGCACAGGAGGATGCTGCAAGGCTTTTGAAGAATGCACAGGAGGATGCTGCAAGGCTTTTGAAGAATGCACAGGAGGATGC
>JBDUUJ010000113.1:0-5225 GCA_039938575.1 Nitrososphaera sp.
GCGATTGTAAGCTGTGTCAAAGTAGGCGGCAATCCAGCGGTCGGTGAACCTTTTTTGGTTTTGCAAAACTATGATTCTGGACACATAGCTCTCATCCATGATTTCATACATGCCGCTCTGCCTTGCAAGCTCTGATGCAAACTGTTTTACCTCCTCAAATTCCAGCATGTCGTCGCGTTCAAGCCTGTTAATTGAGCGCCCAATGTGCATGTAAGATTTTACCTCAATAAAATGCGCGTTGCCTTTTTTGAACAATTCGACAAAACCGGGGATGTACTTGGGTGAGTCGTTGTGGCCGCGAATCAAAGTCATTCTCAGCACGGTTCTTGTATTCATCTTTGAGAGCAGCTCAAGCGAGTGGTTCCAGCGCTCCCAAGAATCCTTGTACTTTGGCTTGTTTATTTTGATAAAAGAGTCGTAGTCTGATGCATTGGTTGAGAGGTAGACTTGGGTTGGCAGCGCATCTTCGTCTTGTAGTTTTTGTAACATTTCTGGTTCTTGGCCGTTTGTCACCAAAAAGATGGACTTGGTGGCAGGAAGTGACTTGAGGTATTTTATTAGCTGCGGAAGCTTGGGGTACATGGTAGGCTCACCTGAAAGCGAAATAGCATAATGTGCAGGAAGGAGCGATTCATCTAGCTTTTGTGGTATGGATTTTGGGTCGCCGTAGTGGCCCATGATGAGCTTTCTTCTTTCCTCCATGAGTTTTGCCATCATTTCTTGTGGTTCGGCAACTTTGCTTTCGTCCATTTTAAGTGAATCATAGAATTCCATTGGGCGCCAGCAGTACACACATCTATTTTCGCAGTGCATACCGGCAGGCGAAAACTCCATGCATTGGTGAGTAGAAATACCATAGAATTTGTGTTTGTAGCAGCTTTCGTCACCCTTGAAGGACTTTTTTGTCCAGTGACACAGCTCAACTGTTGCGTGGTCTGCAACACCGTACTTTGCCTTTTTTAACTGCTTGAGGATTCCGGGCTTTATCTGGATGAGATTGTCTTCCTCAAGAGTTTCGCCCGAACAGCTCATAAATTCGAGTCAATGTGGTCAAATATGAAATTTTTTGCCACCGGATCATCCAAAAATTCGATATGTGGTAGGAAATTTGGAAAAATCTAAACTAATTCTTAAATACAAAAATCTCCTATAATGTATGATGCGGAAGGACATTAGTCCAAACAAATAACCGCGCGTGGCCTAGTAGAACAAATTGGGGTCCATCAACGCTGAGGCGTCAGGATGGCAGGAGAGGTGTTCTCTCAGCGTTCTACGGTTGTGGCCACGCCCAAATTATGTGCTCAAAATTACGTAATTGGTGCAAAGTTTGTTCGCGATATCATAATCAAAATATAAATTTCTAATTAAAGGCCAATGATTGAGTTGAAAAAAGAGACCATAATCTCCAAGCTTCCACACCTTCGAAGGCAGCCACGGCCTGACGAGGTGATTCAAAGCAAAGTGGAGACTATCCAGGGAAACGGCTTTTCGTGGATCGACATACAAAACCCGGTACGAGAAGAAATAGACAAGCTTGGCCAAATGTACAACTTCAACTCGCTCAACTTGGACGACTCGATATCAAAGATCCAGCTTGCAAAAATCGACAACTACGATGACCACTCTTTCATAATTTTGCACTTTCCTCCAATGGTTCTCAAGCGTGGCATGCCAAAATTCAACCAGTTATCTGTATTCATCGGAAAAGACTTTGTAGTAACAATACACAACGGCGAGCTCAAACCGCTTGTTGACATGGTGACACACTGCAAGGAAAACGCCCAATATAGAAACGAGCTGTTGGGCAAGTCACCTGGATTTCTACTCTACAAAATAATCGACGCACTAGTTGACGACCTGCTGCACACACTGCGAAGAATAGTGGCAAACCTAGATGAAATAGAAGATGATGTCTTTGATGAGAACAAATCCACACCAAAAAAGATCTCACTTCTCAGACGCGAAATTACAATCTTGCGAAGAATTGTGCACCCGCTGCGCAAAATAGTGCTGGAGACATCAAAGAACACCCAGAGATTCTCAAATCCGGACGAAGATCTGGTGATTCACTTTGATGATGTAATTGACCACATTGACAAAGTAGCAGAGACACTTGATGAAGCAAAAGAAACAATGGAGATCTACAAAGATACTGACTTTATGCTGTCTACTGAAAAATCAAACAAGATACTTGCAGTTCTTACTATAATATTCACCCTGACAATCCCACCAGCTGTGGTAGCGGCCATATATGGCATGAACATAAATCTGCCAGGCGGAATAGAGACTGGGAGCTGGATGTTTTGGGGCGAGTATACTACATTCATAATAATGATGATAATCTCGTTTGTACCATCGGTTCTAATGTATGCTTATTTCTACAAGAAAAAATGGTTAGTCGACTAGCTTTTTGTGCCTAGTGGTACCACGGAAATAGATAATTTGCCCCCCACCAGACCAAAGCTGTAGTTATTGCCATTGCAATAAACCATCGTGCGCCCTGCATGCTCTGTGTTTTTCTGATGATGATAATAAACCTTCAAGCCAATGGTTAGGTTAATAGTGTATTTGATGTCATAGTTTTTTGCGGCCTTCGTAGTACAGTGGCTAGTATAGGGGACTGTGGATCCCCGGACAGGGGTTCGATTCCCCTCGAGGGCCCATTAATATAATTTTAAGATCACTCCAATAACATATGAGCTGAAACATTGAAAGGAATCAACTGTTTAGATGTGCCAATCAACTAGATTTCGATAGCTTTATCAAATTCTTTAGCTTCGTGTTTCCTTTTGTGTCAATCCATGTTAATAAATGATCATCATTGTATAGTACCTTGTTGTCGTAAACCAAACGAGCTGTTATGGTGTTAAGCACCGATGGTTTTATGCTCCCACGAAGTTCACGTACCAAATGACTTCTCGAATCAAATTCTATGTGTTTTTTAAAAAGATCTTGATTCAAAAGTTCTAAAAGTAAGGCTTCCTTTCCATTCTTAGATCTTCTAATTGTGTAAAACAATCTATGCGAATCTGGCATTTCGAAATGATATGACACTTGAACATTGTACATGATTGGCTAAAACCTTCAATCTGTTGTATCGAAACAAAGGAATTGATCAATTTTTAATTTCTTCATTAACAAAATTGGTGGAATCAAACTAATTACACAAAACCCCTTTGACGGCCTACATCTTTTAATTCAACTTGCTTGAGTCTGGGCTCTGCAGAAATTTCACACATGAAAACTATTCCAACAGTAAAACAAACCACGCTTGTAAACACTACCTACTCTATTATATCTTAGATGAGCGCCAAGATCTGCATTTCCCCAATGTGCCTTTTGAGGTCCTTGTAGTAACCAGTTCAGTAAACGACTATCTAGTCTTATTTCCATATAGTTATCAAATTTACCTAACTCATCAATACCAATCTGCTTGTAACCACTTCCATTGCAACTTATTGCAAAGATGATATCATTGTCGTTGCATTCGCTTCTTAGAATGATTGTAGTGTTTGAATGCCATTGTATTTTTTTTCGAATCTTCTCAAAATTTTCATACGCCTTTGGTATCATCTTTATTATCTGCTCAGCTGCTGGCTTTGGTTCGTACTCATAAGAGAATTTTTTGTGAGCTAGAACTTTTTCTATAAACTCCTTTTTATCTTGTCTATTTATTGGAGAATAATCCTTGTTACTTGTCTTGGTGTCAAGGTCAAACCAGCAATCATTGTTCAAAAGTATACCGTGATATCTTTGTGGTATGTTTTTTCTCATCCACTCAAAGGCGTCTTCCAGTTCAGGTTCGCCGCGATATTGATTCAAGACATAATTTTTACCAGCAAGCGTGTAGCGCCCAGCAAATGGAAGATAAAAGGATGGCTCAAAAAGCTCAATGTATTTTTTTGTAGTTTCTAGTTTCTTTATCGATTTTATGTTTGCCTGCTCGATCTTTTCTTTTTCTGGCATGTTATAGCAGTGTGGCCATGAAGAAGCAGCAACATATCCTACTAAAAGAAAATCAATTTTTTTATACATTGATTTGATTGTGGCCGCAGTGGTTTTTCCAATATCGAAAGGACAATCATTTGTATTGACTATTACTTGGTTTTTGTTGTCAAATACTGCCATTGTGTCTATCTGAGTTGTCTGGTATTTTGTTTCCAGCATTACACAGCCCATCAGGTTGCCGCAAATTGTAGGATCGCAATTATCGGCAGCAAAAATATTCACATGAAGGTTGTCCTTTAGTCTAATCCTTACTCCATGCTCTAGTTCTATTACTCTAAATCCCAATCCTTCGATTTTCTGCTTGAGGTATTTTTCTGGGAAGTTGTGAATCAGGACGGGAATGTTCTTGTCAAGCTTTGATAGTGTTCTGGCAGAGCAATGATCGGGATGGATGTGGCTTATGTATATGAAATCCAAGTCAGAGAATTTTTCCGGTTTGAATTCATATGGAGGATACATTGCCCAAGATCCAAGATATTCTTCACCATCCAACCACGGATCGCATAGTATCTTGACCTTTGATTTTCCGGAATTATCTTCAATTATCACCGATGCGGAATTTAGCTGAGTTATTTTCATTTGTGAACTACTACCGGATAAGATCTACGGCCTCTTCCTGCTTGACCGCACCACGATTTCTACAGGCGTAACTTTTCGCGATTCCCCAGATAGACAACGATTCATTCCAAAAATCTTAAATCCATTGAGTATGTTGACTGTATCTTTGTGATCGCTGTTCAGAACCATTCCGCATTTGTTACCTGCGTGAGTTCTGACTGCCAGTGTTTTTGACACGACATGTCCATATCTTGAACAATCAAGGGTGGTGTTTTTTACTGGAGCCTCTAACACCATTGTTTTATAGCACAGCATGGTATTGAATATGCACAATCCAGAATCCAATACACTCTTTGCCAGAGAATGGTTTTGTGTCATGTTTTGGCAGTATTTAAAACGGCTCTGTAAAGTTTTCGTCAGGTGACTTTCAACTTCCATCGACTCTGAGGATTAGCGGTTCAAATAAACCCACAATCCACTTCACTGCTTCCACTAAAAGCCTTCGATGATGCCTGCTGCCTGGGATATGGCAGTGAGTTTGTATTTTGATTGGATTTGATAGTCTTTTAGGGTGTGATATGGAGCAGTGACGGTTTTTTATACTGGTACAGTTGTTCTCAAGGCCGATTCTGATGCAGTGGTTTACCATGTCTTTGAAA
>JBDUUJ010000114.1:0-4194 GCA_039938575.1 Nitrososphaera sp.
TTTCAAAGACATGGTAAACCACTGCATCAGAATCGGCCTTGAGAACAACTGTACCAGTATAAAAAACCGTCACTGCTCCATATCACACCCTAAAAGACTATCAAATCCAATCAAAATACAAACTCACCGCCATATCACAGGCAGCAGGCATCATCGAAGGCTTTTAGTTGAAGCAGTGAAGTGGATTGTGGGTTTATTTGAACCGCTAATCCTCAGAGTCGATGGAAGTTGAAAGTCACCTGACGAAAACTTTACAGAGCCGTTTTCAGTACTGCCAAAACATGATGTCATGTTTTGAAAAAACTAGTTTGTGCTGTTTGTTAACTGAATAAGCTTGTTTGAGCTTGTTCGAATCACTACACTATCTATGTGTTCGAGTTTTCCTGTGTAGCTGGTAAAATTGAGAACTAATTCTGATGCCATGTTTACTGGTATCACATTGCCAAGATTGACTTTTGTAAGACTTCTTACTTTAAAGCCATCTGGAGTATCATCCATGTTTTTTGTACCGTTTACAAAGACATCTGATATCGTGATATTTTTTAGACCGTAATTGTAGACAAAAATGCTTACTTCGCGGTTTTTTTTCAAGGTTGCAAGATGCTCAATTAACTCTGATAGCTGGTCTTGTGATGTTTCCATTACGTCCTTGACACTTTGCGTCTGGCCTAGAATTCTCTGTTCAGATAATGTTACATATAGTCCAAGCCCTGATGCGACAACTGCGATTATCACCATAGCACTGACAATCTCACTTACTGCGCGTCTGCTTTTCATCCGTCCACTTCCTTTACTTTGAGTGGTACGACTGTTTTGTATGAGGAGGACTTGGAAGAAGCCTCGATGCCAAAACTGTACGTGTTTGAGACGGTAAAATTGCCACATGCGTTTCCTGAGAACTGCAAAAACAAGTCAAGGTATTGTGTTGGCTGTATCGTGTTGCTCAAAGACGAATGGGTCGGAAACCATGTTTCGCCACTGTCCAAAGTAGCGTTAATCTTAGTCAAAATGATGGGCTCTGTTCCAGAGTTGTAGATCTTTGCAAAAAGAAAACATGAATTTGAGTGCTTTTCCAGCCTCAGATCAGACACCATATACTCCACCCCGCTAAATGCGGTATTGAGATACTGGCTTTGAGCACTGCTCAACAATGCACCGCCGACTACGGCAATGCCTATGAGTATTATGACTGCCAAAATGGGGCTCACTGCACGCCGGCTCTTCATTTTTACAATTTAAGGTCAAAATTCCACATATAAGCAAAAAAGAATCAAGATTTAGGTTGTTAAAGAAATTCATAAACATCAAATTGAAAAAAGAAAACGACGACGGAAAATCCAACACATCCTCTCAAAATCAGCCCACTCAAATTCCTAGTACAAAAAAACATAATACTATAAAAACACATATTCACACTACAAATACTAAATCAGTTTTTGATGAAAAACCAAACTCTCTTTTAAACAGAATAAAAAAATCGTTTTCAGCAAAACCAACAACCAAAAAATCAAAACTCATCTTTGAGTTGAAAAATCTCACAGTTGAAAATTTGGAATCGTTTGAGATACTCCACAACTATGATGTTGGACAATGCAAAGTATATATCGCAAAAAGTAAAGAGGGTAAGGCATTCTATCTGATAGATGAGCCGCCGATCGATATGATAGGCAAGGCGATTTATGCAAAACTAATGCATTTTTTGTACATCTCACTTTCTTCTGAATTTAAGGACAAAAAAGATGCACAAGATCTGATCAAGAAAAGGATCTTCGAGTTAGCAAAGGAGCTTGGAATTTACAAGCACACCACAAAGATCATCGATAGCCTGTTGTACTATGTGATCAGAGATTCCTTTGGTTACGGCATAATTGATGTGCCAATGAATGATCCAAATCTTGAAGACATCGTAGAAGAAAACTATGCCAGGCCAGTTGGTGTGGTGCACAAAAAATTTGGTGAATACGGAATACTCGATACAAACATAAAATTCCAATCTGCTGAAGCAGCAAACTCTTTTGTGCAAAAGCTTGTGCAAAGAACCGGAAAAAGTCTTACCGCAGCTGTACCATACATTGACAGCATGACAAAAGAAGGACACAGAATAGCAGCAACTTTTGGCAACGAGGTTTCGTTACCTGGAGCAAACTTTACCATCAGAAAGTTCAGTGACGAACCGTACACAATCACCAAATTGATTGAGATGGGCACGTTGAGTCTGACTATGGCTGCCTATCTGTGGATACTTCTTGATTCAAAGGCATTCATTTTGGTAATTGGCTCGACTGCTGCAGGCAAAACCACTACGATTGGCGCCATAAGCTCGCTAATCAACCCACAAATGAAGATAATTACAATCGAGGATACGCCTGAGCTCAGGCTAGGACACACGCACTGGCAGAGATTGATCACAAGAAAAAGTACAAGCATGTTTGAAGACAAGTACGAAGTCACAATGGATGACCTTGTTAGATTGTCGCTTAGATCACGGCCTGACTTTATCGTAGTAGGTGAAGTGAGAGGAAAGGAGATCTCTTCTTTAATTCAAGCAGTCTCGACAGGCCATGGTGGACTGACAAGCTTTCATGCAACTGATGCAAGCTCAACGTTGGTCCGAATGGAAAGCCCACCAATGAACGTACACCTTAGCGGCCAGATGCTCATCTCTGTAATCCTGAGGCAAAACAGACTTGTAGACTCTGAAGGCAGAGTCTCAAGAAAGATAACTGAGATAACAGAAATAATTCCAGAACAAAACAAGATCAGACTCAATACTATCATGGGTTGGGATCCTGCCAAGGGAGAATTCTACCCCTCTGATCTACAAGATCTAATCACAAACTCTGTCAGACTGCAGGAGATCGCGATGATAAACGGCTGGAGCCAAGAAGAAATCGTAAATCAACTAGTGACTAGGATCTGTTTTCTTTCTACTATGCTTCGAAATGGAATAAGAGATTTTGATACGGTCACAAAAGAGCTAGCAAAATTCTACTATGATCCATTACATCGCTGTATATGTGTCTTAAATACAAAATCGCTTGGAGAGTTTAATTACGCAAGAATCTCTGTAAAATAATTAACACCACAAAAGCAACTGGCAGGACCGGCAGCAAAACTGGAAATTCCGGAATTGTTTTTGGCAGTGTATGTCTATCTATGACAAAGCCGTCTTGATTTTTGCCTATTACAACTAGGTTTGTGCCGTCGGTTCTTAGATACTTGGCATCGTATCCAGACACTGTACCGATATCATATTTGGTGGAATTGTGGAGGTTTATCATATGAATCAGCGAATCAGTAGCTGTGTTGTTGATTAAAAACACATATTCGTCAAAGACAAGATAAGGGCCATAGTTTGCTTCACCTAGGGCAGTTGAGATAGATGAGGTATTTTGAAACTCCATCAAAGTGGATGTCCTACCGTCATATGATTTGATAGCAGTAAATTCTGAAAATGCTCCGCCTTTTTGTCTGATTTCTATTTCGTTCCAGTAGAGCGTACCTTTTTGCACTGTCAAATCGTATGGAATTTTGAGGTTTTTTACCAGAATTTTGGGCTCACCCCTATCAAGGGTTAGGATGTTGCTGTTCTGATCCGCAACCTCCTCAATCCAGTAGATTTTGCTTCCGTTTGAGGTCAAATCCATTATTATCTCATTTGCATCCACCACCAGCTTCTTTGAGCCATCCTTTCCTATCTTCCAAATGTTTCCGCTAGATTCTGAAACATACAATGAATCATCTTCAACTGAAAGATGTACTGATGATTTGAGATCCTTTGCAAGAATGGTTATGGTGCCATCACTTTTTGAGATTTTATAAAGATCTTGATAATCACATAATATTTGGCCTATACATCTGTCTGAGAGGGCAACAAAGTAGAGATTCTCTTTGTCTTGATTCAATTCAGTAGGATAAATGAAAAGCTTGTCAGAAAGATTCCATGATTGTCTTCCATCATCAATTATTATTCTCGTATCTGGTATCCAAGTTGTTGATTCTGCCTTATCTGTTTCAAAATAATACAAATTAGTTCCATCGATAATGAGGTCATTGACGGTACCAAGATGGTGTGTCTTGTTTTCAAAAGCGTGTGAAGGTGAAAAAAGTGCAAAAACTACAAAAGCTGCAAATAAGAATGCTTTCATGATCTATGATGTAAATAATTTATTTAAAACTGGTTTTTGAAAAAAA
>JBDUUJ010000115.1:0-5036 GCA_039938575.1 Nitrososphaera sp.
CTATAAAACATAATTCCAGGCCGCATCTCTGCCATATTCTTTTGAACATGACAAAAAACATTAGCGTAAAATTGACAAACAATTTGGTGGCTAATTTTTTGAAAATCATTGAAGGCCGGTTCGACGAATCACCTCACTCCAATAAAATGAGGCAGCTAATCTTTCACCCTGTTTCCAATTTTGATTAGATTGCTTACCACGTTTGAGACCTGCATGACTGCCTGACCGTCAGAAAATCCTGATTCAAAGTCTTTGTACAGCTGCAATCTGTCTTGGCCATGCTCGATTGCCTTTTGCGTGCCCTTGAAGTACATCAGAGTCATCTTTGTGACATACTTGAGTGTAGCTTCGGCAGGAAGCCGCACCCATGCAGGCAAAACCTTGAGAATCCTCGACGCTTCTCTATTTATCAGATCAACTGAGTGCTGCGTTGCCTTTAGAATTAATTGCTGACGTAGCGGCGTGTACTGCGGCATCCACTTTGCAGCATTCTTTCTCATTGCGCGAAGTGGCATGAGCGGAAAAACCCACACAAATACATTATGATGCTTGATCCTATCTATAAACTCGATACTCTTGAGAACATCCTCTTCTGTTTCCTTTGGCAGACCGGTCATCATGGATGCTACAGTGAACCAGTGGTTGTCATCCAGTATGCCAAGGGCGTCATCTATGACATCTGGCCATTCCTCGATCTTGTACGGCTTTACTTTGCCAGGCATTATGTTTTTGACCAAGGTGGGGCTGACAGTCTCAAGGCCGGTCTCTACGTAGCCTGGGTGATTCTTGTCAAGCTCCATTATTTCAGACATTGCCTTGAGTGTGCGTGGACTGGACTTGATAGTCGAGCATGCAAAAAAATCGGTTTCTATCTCCTTTACTCCAGGTGTTTTTTTGACTGTGGAGAAAAGATCGACTATTGCGTCGTGGTTTACCTCAAAGCTGCCAGTCTTTCGCCCATAAAACAAAGCGTCCTCAGAATGTAAAAGAATTCTGCTTATTCCAGATTTTACTTCCAGTTCTACCTCCTTGACAATGTTTTCTTTGGGTATGCTCCCAAACGCCAAAAGATCGGGGGAGCAGAACTGACACCCCCTTCCACAACCACGAGTTATCTCTACAATTCCTCCAGTAGATGGGTTTTTGATTAGCGGCACCTGATCTGCGCGAAGCGGCTTTGTCGATGCAACCCTTTGCGGTAAGTGACCATTTATGGCATCTTCGAAAAGCTTGCCAGCCAAGCCTTCTGCCTCTCCTGTTACAATGCAGTCTATTCCCCACTGAGAAAACATCTCTGGATGTTCCTCAAGCTGCCAAACTCCAGGCCCGCCCACTATAAGCTTGGAGCCGTATTTTTTCAAGATAGGATTTGAGATAAAATTCTGAAAATCCAAGGCAGTATACGAGGGGGCAGGCCACCAGTTAATGAGCCTAAACAAAGACGCATTTAGCTGAGACACTGCAGAGTAACCCATAGGATCATGTACTGTGACACCGATTGCTTTTGTATTTGGACCAATGACTCTGTGAAGCTTCCGTGGGTCTGCTACTATGACTTCGTCTTCTTTGAACCCGTGCTCTAGCAATGCGGCCTCGATTTTTCTTAGCGCGTATGGTGCATACTTTAATCTGCCACTCTGATCACTTTGTGTGGGGAAAAATAAACTCTCCATGAACCGTACGTTGAATGGAATCTTTGGATAGTTGGAAGGAATGCAACCCAAAAATCCAATATAGCTGAAATGCCTAAAATCACTTACCGCTGTCTTGCTTCCAGTTAAAACAATCTTGTAGCCATCTTCCATGGTACCAAGACGCCCCAAGTAATACGCATGGTTTTGATTCTAAAACATTTCGTGGGCATGCCCAGCTTGCAAAAAACTCTAGATAGACTATATAGATCATCTCTAAATATGGCAATGACGATATAATATCAGCGCGTGTTTTGGGTAACGCCGGGCTGATTCTAGATGAAGGCCCAAGAACAAACCCAGCGTGGCTCTCATGGGCAAAAACCCAGAGGGGCCATATGCGATTTGTGTAACATTCAGGTGAAGGTTATTTTTGACCTCTCTGAATGTACAGCACGAATCGCTGTCTCTATGTTGTTATCTGAATCATCAACTACTATGATGACACGTGACGTTTCTTCCTGTGCGTCCATATTCAGAATGTTGAGGCCTGCCTCGCCAATTCGGGAGCTTGCCTTTGACACAATTTGTTGGACGCGCCACATCTGATCACCAATCAATGTTATGACCCCGCGGTTGTACTGAATTGTTGCAAGGGAGTCAAATCCTAGTATGTAGCGTTCGTTTCTTTTGACATAATCTGCATCCAAAAACAAAATTCTTGTGAATTCGATGTCATCTTTGGTGAATGGCGACAATATAACAAACTCGCTGTACCTGCGGTCTCTTTGCAGAGATTCTAGAAGCTGTTGCGCAGCAGCACTTTCTATTTTCAGTATGGCGCAGTTTTTTTTGCCGGTTACTATCTTTAATGGATGGCCGTTGTGGTTGTCTGATTTTCTGGTGATGGTGGTGGTCTTTTTTGGATCCTTCATATTTGTAATTATGATCGGCATGTCTACTCCATTTTCGAGGATCTCTTTTATCGCAATTGGATCTAAGATCTTCATTCCAAACATGCCGGCAAGCCTTGCCTCGTTGTATGACAGCTGCGTTATTTCCTCCAATTCTTGGCTGACTATGCGCGGATCTGCAGACACCACCGCACTGTCTTTTTCAAAGTCGATTTTGGTATCGTATTTTTTGTGAAACAGTATGCCAAGGTCTGCGGCGGTCCTGTCTGAGCCGCCCCTCTCATATGTGGTCTCTATTCCGTCTACAGTCTTTCCAATAAAGCCGCCTATTGAGACTACTTCGTTGATTTGTAAGAGGCGCTCAAGTGGTTCTAATCTGTTCATGGATTCTGAGACAATGAAATTGGTTGACTCTATGTTGTTGTCGGTAATTATTGGCCAATCATCATAGCTTATAACATCAGATTTGATTCCATTGCTTTTGAGAATGTAGTCCATTACGTACGACATTAGAAGCTCGCCAGAAAATGCAAGTGCCCTTGAGCGTACCTCGTTGGCAAAGGAGCCGGTGTTTTTGGCATCCTTAAATGCATCAACTGCCTTTTGCAGAAAAACATCTATTGTCTTTTGGCATTGTGGTTTTAATGGGTCGCTGACTGCTCCAAGTATCTTCTCATACGATCTTTTAATGGGCAGTATGTCCGGCTCGACTCCCTCTTCTGCCTTTTTTCCTATTTGCAGCGCCAGGTCGGTTATTGATTTTCTTTTTCCGTCGTGTATGGTCAAAGGGGCGGAAAATACCGCGATGACTTTGGACTGTTTTTTTAATTCTTTTATGCGGTTGACTACATCAGATACAAACTCTCCGTCGATTCCGCTTGCACTACCACCAAATTTTGCAACAACAAGCTTTTCCAAGTCGCAGTATTTGTCAAAGTAAATCCTCTTTTAAGCATTCGTTCCAATCAAAGATATTTGCAAATTATTTGCCATGCTTTTTTTGCACCATCGGAGTGAACAGCAGCTCGACCCAATTCCAGCTTTTGTGGAATCAATGACTCTAATCTGTATATGTCGTCAAAAGAATACCCTTCTTGTCTTGCGTTGTCTTCTTGTTCAAAATGATCTTTGATTGGGATAAAAATTCCCGGCGTGCCGTATGCCTTTGCCTCATCTATCGTAGATTTTCCGGCAAGTGAAATCACAAGGTCCGACGCATAAATTATCTCATGAAGATTGTTTACAAAACCAAGATCTCTTATCTTGGAATCTATCTTCAAGGAGGGGCCAGACACCAAGACAACATCAAAATCTCCATTCAACTTTGTTACTGCATCAATTGTTTTTTGCATGAGAAATCTTCCTGCGTCAGTTCCTCCTACACTGACTGTAATTGTTTTTTTAGTAAATGAGAATTTTTGCCGCAGCTGCTCTCTTGTGTAATTTGTGGTTCTTACAATAGGTCCAACTCTTTTGATATTGTCTTTGTCATCTCCAAACTCAGGCAGTATCACAACATCACATTTTTGAATTATCTCTTTCATGGTCTTGTTCATCTTTTTTTCAACAACTGAGCTTACTCCTTTTGTGAATCTTGTCTCCAAAATATCTGTGATCAAGATGCTTGGAATCTTATTTTGTTGTGCAATGACAAGTGATGCAAAGTCCTCATCGCTTACGACAATTCTTGGGTTTTCGTTTACAATGAACTGTCTTGCGATCTCTTTGCAGTCTTTGTAGTATCTGTAATATTTGAACAACCAGCCAAGTGATTTTTGAAGTACACCGTTTGTCACTGCAAAATTTGGTGGATTGTATGCGTCATTTACAGAAAATCCATAAGCTGCAATCAATTTGGCGGCTGCACTGCCTGTGACGAATCTGACAGAATTGTCAAAAAACTGGGCTATTGCTACATCTCGTGTCGCATGTCCTAGGCCAATTGGGCTGCAAAAAAATCCAATATCTAGTGCATTCAATGATTTTTGTCAAAAACTTGTCAAAGTTTAAATGGTTTCCGAAAAGGACTTTTTCTGGGCTCATAGTCCAGATCGGTTATGACGTCGCCCTTACACGGCGAAAATCCAGGGTTCAAATCCCTGTGGGCCCACCATTACACTAAGTGCAGGCCCCTTTTAGGACGACCTTGCCGTTTGGCAAGACTCCCATGAATTGCCAGCCTTTTGATATCAACTGCTCGGACTCGTCAGGGAAATCAGTTCCGAAAGATGGAAGTATAAAGTCATTTTTTGATATAAAAATCAGGTATAGGGGTATTGTAAGATCCACATGACGCTTTCTGCCTATTCAATGTTTAAAATTTTCATAATCTCATCGATTCGTTGAGTATTAGGTGCATACTGTATTCCATATGAGGTTGGGTGTTGCACAATCAAGTTCTCTTTTACAAGTTTTTTGAGAGTTTTTTCTACACTTCCTCGTTCATGTGAGGGGCATCCAGTTCTGATGTCCTCAAGCGAGATGTGTCGGC
>JBDUUJ010000116.1:0-5718 GCA_039938575.1 Nitrososphaera sp.
TTTAACCTCATTGATTGAAAATTGTAATTTTTGCCTTCCATAAACCATTTCAGAAAAATAATTCATGGCAACAACACTAGAAGGAATGGCACCAAATCTATGCACAGCCGACGAATTCAGGGGCAAAAAGGTAGTAGACAGAGAAGGAATTGAGTATGGTAAAGTAAAACACATTCACATCAACGCAAAAACCCTCAATGTGGCAGGGGTCACAGTACACCAAGGATTTCACAAGGATTACTATCTATCAACAGAATATATAGACAAATTCACAGAAGAAACGCTCTTGCTGAGCAGGCCGCCCATAAGAACCAACATTGATGTAGTGGACATAGACGGTCACAAGATAGGAAAAGTAAAGAGACTTGTCAAAGACAATGAGACAAACGAGCTTCAATCAATCGAGATTGCAGACGGTGTGATGCATACAAGAATTTTGCCAAAGTCTGAGATTTGGGGCATAGGAGAAAAAGTCATACTAAAGATGACAAAAGAACAATACAAAAAACTTTGTTAATTTTTTATTTTTATAACAATAAAAATTACTTTGTCTTTGTAGCACACTGCAAACAAACAGGTGTGCCATTACTCAATATGGTTTCTACATTAGAGCTGTAACATACATGACAAAGACCTTTCATGAGCATCAAAAATTTTTCCTCACTTAAATTTTTTATGTAGGTTTAGGCTTTGGGATAAAATTCTATGCATTGATTCTTGGAAAACATGTTGTTATTTCCGAAAATTATTTCGCCCCTTCATGAATCATTCTTCAATACCATTGCCAGATCCACAAGTATTTTGTTTTGACTTCATTCTATCATAATAAGTAACGGCAGGCGTCTCCATCTCGTCTAGAAATTGTAAAAAAGTGCACAATCAACTCCGAATCAAGACAATATCTAACTTTTTTATAATGTGTGACGATTTTGCATATTTTTTATCACAATGCCAAGTTACGATTCGGCGCTTTCTGGAATCGACATGGGTTTTTGATCGAAGACAGCAATTTATAATCAAATATAGGGTCTGATTGTAGTGCATTCAATAGAAACCAAGGCGCTTACCAAGATCTACGATTCTGATGTGGTGGCAGTAGACAATATTTCGTTTTCAGTAGAGGAAGGAGAGATCTTTGGATTTTTGGGTCCAAACGGGGCGGGTAAAAGTACTACTATGATGATCTTAACTACATTGCTCAAACCAACATCTGGTCATGCATTCGTGGCAGGCCTTGATGTATCATCACAGCAAAAAAAAGTACGTGAAAAGATAGGCTATGTACAACAAGACATCACCGTAGATGAATATCTCACAGGAAGAGAAAATCTAATTCTTCAGGCTAGGTTGAGCCATCTTCCAAAGGAGTTGATGGACTCAAGAATTGACGAACTCTTAGAATTAGTGGAGCTCAAAGAAAAACAGAATGATTCGGCAATCACATATTCGGGGGGAATGAGAAAGCGTCTTGAAATTGCAGGAGGATTACTACATAGGCCACAGGTTCTATTTTTGGATGAGCCTACTGTTGGATTGGATATACAGACACGGCAAAAGATCTGGGAATACATAAAAAAAATCCACCAAGAGTACAAGATGACCATATTTTTGACTACTCACTATATGGAGGAAGCAGACAGACTTTGCGATAGGATTGGCATAATTGATTATGGTAAGATTCAGGCAATCGACACACCACAGGCACTCAAAAACACACTGGGTGCAGGCATAATCACATTTTCAATCGACACTCATTCATCCAAGTCGCAATTAATTTCTGAAATAGAGAAAATAGAGTTCGTAAAGGAAGTAGCAGAAAATGAGGACAAAATTACAGTGTTTTCATACAAAGGAACAGAAGTGGCACCAATGATCTTCTCGCTTTCGTCAAAGCTTGGCATTACGATCAAGTCGATCTCAATCACACAACCAACGCTTGATGACGTCTTCCTCTCATACACTGGAAGAGACCTGCGTGATAATAACGGTGCAACATATGATCGAAGAAAAGAATACCAAAAAAAGAAGAGAATGTTATGATGTTATACGATACATACACGGTATTTTGGCGTGAGCTCAAAAGATATAGAAAATCACGTAGCGGTGTATTAATCAGGCTCATTCAACCTGCAATCTGGATAATTGTGATCGGCCACACGTTTGCGGGAACTAGGCCACTTATACAGTCAGTCGGCTTTGATGGAACTTATTTGGAATTCATGGCTCCTGGAGTCATAATTCTTACTGCGATATTTACGAGCATATTTGGCGGCGTAAACACACTATGGGACAGGCGATACGGATTCATGAACAAAGCACTGACTTCACCAATTTCAAGGTCGTCTATTGCGCTTGGCAAAATGCTTGCAATTTCTCTTATTTCCGCACTACAGGCAGCACTCATAATTGGTATAGCTATGACAATTGGAGTTAGTTTTCCAAATCTTTTGGTGATTGGGCCGATAATGGCTCTTGTAATCTTGTTCTCTTTGGGGTTTTCTGGTATATCTGTAATAGTCGCAGCTACGGCCAAGTCACAGGAAACATTTTGGGGGATAATCAACTTTTTAGGAATGCCACTTTTCATGCTCAGCCCGGCACTATTTCCACTGGAGCTTTTGCCTGATTGGCTTGCGACAGCAGCCAAGTTTAACCCGGTGACATATACAGTTCTTTTGGTTCGTGGTCTTATGACTGGAGTAACAGAAGGGGTTTCAACTGCCACGAGTCTTGGAATAATTGGTGCCTTCGTGATAGCGATGCTCTGTCTTGCAAGCTACGTCTTTACGCGTGAAGTCAACAAGCCATTCTGAGTCAAATTTGACTAAAACTACAAGAAATACTCACTTTTGAGATCTTTTTTAAACCCAGAAACTTATGCCTAAATGCAGCATAAATTAGCTATACTCAGCACGTGTTTTGTTTTTACCCTGGCCATGCAGCCTGTTATGGCAGCCACAAACTATCCATTTGTGTCTAGTTTTGGCAGTCAAGGGTTAGTAAAGAGTGGTACTTTCTCATTTCCACAGTATATTGCAGTTGATGAAGCAGGAAACGTCTACGTAACAGACCTTGGGAATTTTAGAGTGCAAAAATTTGACAACGAGGGCGTCTATCTGCATTCTTGGGGCTCCAAAGGAACAGATTCAAAGAATTTTCAGTCCCCAGCAGGGATCGCAGTCAGAAATAATTTTGTTTATGTTGTAGATCACGAATTAAACGTAGTAAAGAAATTTGATACTACTGGGAACTTTATTTCTCTGTGGGGATCGACTGGCAGCGAGCCCGGCAAATTCAAACTTCCAAACGGCATTGCTGTATCAAAAGACGACTTTGTGTATGTAGTTGACACAGGAAATAGCCGAATCCAAAAATTTGACTCCGAAGGAAAATACATCAAGACAATTGGCTCAAGTGGAACGGAGCAAGGAAAGTTCCTCAATCCACTAGGCATAGCGGTTGACAATGATGGAAATATCTACGTCAGTGACGCTGGAAACAAGCGAGTACAAAAATTCACAGCTGAAGGAGCCTTTGTAAAAAGTTACACCGCGTCATCTGGAGGTATGCAGATTTCGCCAGACGGAGTTGCCGTTGATTCATCAGGAAACATCATGATTGCAGATGCCGGTAACAACCGAGTGGTGATACTAAATAAAGACGGTTCTGTATTAACAACATTTGGAACAACTGGGACGTCGAACGGCCAATTTAAACTACCAAAAGATGTAGCAGTGGACTCTGACGGTGATCTGTTTGTAGCCGATTCAAGTAATCACAGGATACAAAAATTTGGCTCAAAAGATACAGTAGAAACTACACAAACTCAGACAGAAACACAGCTGACAAAACCAGTTACAAACGACTTTAAAAAACCGGATATAACTCCGCCAAAAGACCTCTACGTAGAAGCGACAGGTGGACTCACCAAAGTCTCAATAGGTATGGCAATAGCAAATGACGAAAGCGGAATCAAATCTCTTACCAACAATGCCCCCACAGAATTTCCACTGGGTATAACTACAGTAATCTGGACTGCAATCGATAACGCAGGTAACGTGGGTATTGCAACGCAAACGGTGACAGTGGGTGATTCGACACCACCTGTATTTTCCAATCTCTCTGATATTGTAGTGGAAGCAAAAGGCACACAAAATGAGATAGTTCTTGATACGCCGATAGTTACTGACCTAGTGGGTGTTTTATCCGTAACAAACGACGCACCAGCTACATTTCCACTAGGTGAGACCATCGTGACATGGACTGCAACAGACGTGGCAAAAAACACGGCAACTGCCATCCAAAAAGTCACAGTTAAAGACACAAAGCCTCCAAAGATTAACGCTCCTGCAAACATCACTGTTGAGGCAACAAGTCTTGATGGGAACCATGTCAATCTGGGTGAGCCGACAGTTTCAGACAACACTGAGATTGCCTCAATTACAAACGACGCACCAGACACGTTCCCACTAGGTGAGACCATCGTGACATGGACTGCAACAGATGTGGCAGGAAATATCTCAACTGATACACAAAAAATCAACATAGTTGATACAACAAAACCAGTTATTGCACAACCACAAGATGTAATAGTAGAAGCTGTGTCTGCAACAGCAAATCCTGTAACACTTGAGGCACCATCCGTTTCTGATGTACAAGCAGTTACAATTACAAACGACGCACCAGAATTATTCCCACTTGGAAGCACCCAAGTTACATGGCTTGCAGTAGATGGCAGCGGAAACAACGCCACTGTGACTCAGAATGTGAGAGTGGTAGATACTGTTCCGCCCAACTTGACTGTTCCTGCAGATATTACGCAGGAGGCTACTGGGAAGACAGGAAACATAGTGGTACTTGGAGATCCGATAGTTGACGATATAACTGGAATCTCATCAATTAGCAATAATGCGCCATCTGATTATCCACTAGGAACTACAATAGTAACGTGGACTGCAACCGATAATTATGGAAATAGCATATCCAAGAATCAAACTGTCAGTATAGTGGATACAACCAAGCCGCAGATTACTCCACCAAAAGACGTGACAGTGGAGGCATCAAGCATATCAGAAAATATAGTGACACTTGGTGAGCCAAAGGTATCGGATCTTGTAGAAATAGCTTCTATTACACATGATGCACCATCTGCCTTTCAACTGGGGCAAACAACCGTGACATGGACGGTGACTGATTCATCGGGAAATACAGCAACTGCAACACAACTAGTCACAATAATAGATACTACTGCTCCAGCAATCACGGTTCCAGAAAACATAGTGGCAGAGGCTACGGGAAGTTCTGGAACTAGTGTCTCAATAGGAGAGGCTGAAGCAACGGACGCAATAGGGGTCGAGTCGATTACAAACGATTCACCAGGAATCTTTGGACTTGGTACAACCACAGTTACTTGGAGAGCAGTAGATACATCAGGAAATGTCGCAACCGCAATCCAAAACGTCACAATAGTGGACACCACTGCACCTACAATCACACCACCAGCAGACATCATAATTGAAGCTACATCTGCTGATAGTAATTTGGTTTCTTTGAGCCTGCCGACCGCAAGTGATACAGTAAGCAAAGTATTAGTTACAAACGACGCACCAGACACGTTCCCACTAGGTGAGACCATCGTGACATGGACTGCAACCGACGAGGCAGGCAACTCAGCTACGGCAACTCAAAAGGTAACCGTAGTGGACACCACTGCACCTA